>CAZABW010000015.1:0-40760 GCA_964483655.1 uncultured Candidatus Izemoplasmatales bacterium | reverse complement strand
GGCTTCAATATTGATGAAACATTCTTTAAAAATAAAAAATGCCCCAAACAGGCATAAGTTTTTATTATAACATCATTTCAAATCATTCAAGTTAGCTATGGAGGACCCAGTCGGATTTGAACCAACGATCAGGGAGTTGCAGTCCCTTGCCTTGCCGCTTGGCTATGGGTCCAATGCTGGTGTAAATAGTGGTCGGGAAGACAGGATTTGAACCTGCGACCTCCTGGTCCCAAACCAGGCGCTCTACCAAGCTAAGCTACTTCCCGAAACTAATGGCGCGCTCATCAGGAGTCGAACCCGAAACCTTTTGATCCGTAGTCAAACGCTCTATCCAATTGAGCTATGAGCGCGCATTTTATGGCGGTCCCGACGGGGATTGAACCCGCGATCTCCAGTGTGACAGACTGGCATGTTAACCACTACACCACAGGACCACTTGTTCTACCATCTTGGTGCCATTTGGCCGTTTTTTTGGCCGATATCTATATTATCAAATTACGTGCTAAATTGCAACTTATTTTTACTTTCTTATAATCGTTTTTTTGACACTCTTGTTTCTAATGAAGCATCCGGTAAGCATATCAAAGGGAATCTTGGTAAGAATCGTTTATAATAGTCTCGAAAGGAAACGGTGATCGCATGCAAAATCCATTTATGTTAGGTACTCACGTATCGTTTATTTCCATAAATGTCTCCTCTTTCGTACAATCCTTCAATTACTATCATCATGATTTGGGCTTTACCGTCCTCGAGAAATCCGAACATTCTTGTATCTTCGGAACGAGTGATTTCACGCCGATCCTCGAAATCGTTGAACAACCCGCTTTCGCTTATCAAAAACGGCAAGCAGGTTTGTATCATTTTGCGATTTTACTCCCCAGTCGGGAAGAGTTAGGCCGATTCTTACACCATTTGATTAAGCGTCAAATTCCCGTTTCAGGGGCAGCGGATCATGGTGTTTCCGAGGCGTTCTATTTACAAGATCCCGATCATAATGGCATTGAAGTCTACGCCGATCGATCCCATAGTTTGTGGTACAATGAGTTTCAGGAAATGACGATGACAACCAAAGAAATTGACTATACTGGATTATATTATGCTGGGGAAGGACTTGAAGAATTTACCACCCTTCCGAGTGGTACAATTTTGGGACATTTACATTTATATGTCTCGAATCTGGAAAAGAGCCGAGAGTTTTATGAAGCCGCGATTGGCTTCAAAGCCACCGTAGAAACCTTCCCTGGAGCGTTATTTCTATCCAGTGAAGGGTATCATCATCATCTTGGATTAAATACCTGGTTAGGTAAAAACTTGCCCAAACGAAACAAAACGACGTTGGGAATGAATCAATATACCTTGACATACTCCAAGTGTGAAACCTTATCAAAAACGCTTCTACGCTTAAAAGAACTCCATTATCCACTCGAAGAACTACAGGACGGTTATCGTACTTTAGACCCTGATAATAATTCCATCAAACTCGTTTTACAAGCATAAGAATGGCACTCCGTTGGGGGTGCCTTTTTTGCTTACTCTTCTTTTAAACTCAAATCGCCCAGTTTAATCCAACCCATCTTACGGAAGAACAAATCGACTCCCAAGACCAAAACAACGGGTAGAACAAAGTGCATCAAACCAATGATTAAGATGGTGGAAAGACTCCCCCCCATCGATGCAATCGTAGCGATTTGACCGACTAAACCAGAGGTTCCCATACCAGACCCCGATGCATCGGTGCTCATTTGTAAAAGCACCGTGGAAACTGGTCCTAAAATAGCGGATACAATAATCGTAGGAAGCCATATAATTGGCTTTTTAATGATATTCTTAAACTGTAACATCGATGTCCCAAACGCAATGGATAACACCCCACCAATGTTATTGTCTTTGCGACTCATGACCGCAAATCCAATCATTTGAACAGCTCCACCAATGACCGCAGCGCCGCCACCAATGCCATCCAAAGTGATCGCAATTGCAATTGCGGCACTAGAAATCGGTGCCGTTAAAGCCATTCCCATAACCACCGCCACAACAATCCCGACGATGAATGGTTGTTGAATCGCAGAGACACGAACAAACTCGCCAATGGCCTGCATCATCGCTTGCACGGGCTGACCAATTAACAATGCAACCCCTAAAGCAATCAAAGAGCCCGCTAGTGGAATGAGTAAAATATCAATCGGTGTTTTCTTCTTCATGACATGGCGCATAAATTCCACAACAGCAATGGTTGTTAAATAGGCAACCACTGGGTCATTCGCCCCAACTTGTGTCGCTACTCCACCCGCTACAGCACTCACTAGGAGTTTTAAGCCTGTGAGTTGTAAACTATGAGCTACCCCAATTCCAATACCAATCCCCATTAAACTTCGTAAAGCATTGGCTAAGGTAATCAGTTCTTCAATACCCGTCAGATTCCCCAATTGACGAATAATTACGCTGATGATGAGTGTTGAAAATAACCCTAGTGCCATCCCGTTTAATGTTTTGACTAAATAATCAATAAATCGTTTCCATAATCCTTTCAAATTCTTCTCCCCCTTTTCACCCTATTAGAACATAAATAAGTATACCGCAAAAAAGTGTAATACAGTTCCGATAAACACGAATAAATGCCAAATAAAATGCGAAAATTTAAACCACTTGCGAACATAAAACACCACTCCAATGGTATAGGCAACCCCACCAGCTAGGATAAGATAAAACGCTGTTGGTGAGAATTGATACATCGGTCCAACTAAAGCGGTGCCACTCCATCCAAGAAGTAAAAACAACATAATATGTATCGCACCAAATTTATGAATCTTGATGGCTTTAAAAATCGTTCCTAAGATAATGATGACCCATTGAGCACTAAGAAGAATCCACCCCATTGGTTTGTCAATAACCAAGATGAAGACGGGTGCGAAAGTCCCCCCAATTAAAAGATAAATACCAATATGATCAAAGCGTTTAAATACATTTTTTACGGTTGATCCATTGCGGAAGGAATGATATAACGTGGACATCAAATACAATAAAATCATCCCAAAGCCAAAGAGAATTGCGCTCAAGACTTCCTCCCAGGATTGACTTTTCACTAATAATAGGATTAATGCGACAATCCCGAACAAAGCTCCTACCCCATGAGAAATCGCATTGGCAATCTCTTCTCCTAAGGTTTGTCGTTTTTTTGTTTTCATGCGAACCTCCTCTTGTATGCAAAGTCTATTTTACCACATTCAAAAAGAAATCCGCACGCGAATTGGTGCGGATTTTATTCTTATGAGAATTTATCGTAAAATACGTTTTCTTTCGGAATGGCATGTTTATTCAACACGCGAATACAAGCATCAATCATCCCTGGTGAACCACAAAGATATGCTTCACTATTGGATAAATCTCCCGTTAACCGATCAAGTACATCGGTAATCAACCCCACTTCCCCTTTCCAGTCATCAGTTGGATCAGGAGCGGATAAAGCCGGAATGTATTCAAAGTTTGGAAATTCTTTCTGTAATTCTAAAAACTCTTCAGTGTAGTACAAATCTTTTTTTGATTTCGCCCCAAAGAAGTATTTCACTTTCCGTGGCATTCCTCGGTCTTTCAAATAGGCAAGAATGGAACGAATCGGAGCTTTTCCAGATCCCCCTGCGATACAAACCATATCTTTATTGGAGTTTTCTTGCAAATAGAAGTCGCCAAATGGACCTGTAACAATAATCTTATCGCCCACTTCAAGTGCTTTATGAACGAATCCCGTCGCCTGCCCTTTCGGAACCATCCGAATAATCATTTCGATTTGATGTGTAACAGCTGGATTTGAGGCGATGGAATAAGCTCGGATAATATCAATTCCCGGAACTTTAATTTGCGCATATTGTCCGGGTTTAAAAGACATGGTATCTGGATTGATTAACTTAAACTGAACAAGTTTGATATCATACGTTAAATCTTCAATATGAACCACTTCGGTTTGATATTCCTTCGCATAAAGCATCGTTTCGGGAATCTCAATGGAAATATTGTCTTTGACTTTCACTTGGCAAGATAAACGAACCCCTTCTTCACGTTCTCTTGGACTTAAGAAGGGTTCTTCCATCGGTTTTATCTCACCGCCCCCTTCGGTCACTTTACACTTACAAAAGCCGCATGTGGCTTTTCCACCACAAGCCGAAGGGATAAAGATTTTTTGTTGGGCAAGGGTGTTTAAGAGCGTTTCTTCTCCCGTAACAGGAATTTTAGTTTTTTTGTTTATGGTGATGATTTTTTGACCTCCACCACCAAGTAATAAACTCACCCCAATTAGTATCAACGTGACAACCAACATGACCCCAATCAAAATAATCGGGACGAACACATTTATATTTAATAGCATCTTGTCCTCCCCCTAAATATTCGCAATACCGGTAAACCCGATAAAGGCTAACGCTAAAATTCCAAGGATAATGAAGACAATTCCTTTTCCTGCTAAACCACGAGGTAAGTCACTGTTCTTCGCCATTTTTTCTCGAATCGCTGCCAATAAAACAATCGCAACCATCCAGCCGACACCCGAACCAAACGAGAAGACTGCGGTTTCTGCGAAAGTATATTCGCGTAATACAAAGAACAATGATATCGCTAAAACAATACAGTTCACGGTAATCAATGGTAAGTAAATCCCAAAAGCATTATAGAGTTTTGGTAAGAACTTTTCCATTAATAATTCTAAGATTTGCACGGTAGCGGCGATCGTAATCATGAACACCAACAACCGCAAACTGGTTGTTTGTGTTTGTTGAAGGAGTAAATAGATGGGATAGTTGATGATTGCAGTTAGCGTAACAACGATGACCACTGCAATTCCCATTCCCTTTGCATTTTTTACATTGGTTGAAATCGCAATTAACGGACACATCCCTAAGATGTAGGTGAGAGCGATATTATGATTGGTGAGTGTCGCAATGAGTAACTCCATTAAACGTTCCATGATTGTCCCCCCTAAGCCGTTTCGTAGTATTTCGTGAGTTCACGAATACCCCAAATAAATAATCCTAACACGAAGAATCCACCCGGCGCCATAGCCATCACGACCCAGTTCACCCATTGGTCACCAACGACTTGCATGCCTAATAAGGTTCCAAACGCTAATATTTCACGTACAATCGATACTAACACAAGCACGAACATGTACCCCATCCCGGAGGCAAATCCATCAATTAAGGAATATTTGGCTGGATTTTTTACCGCAAAAGCTTCCGCCCGACCCATCACGATACAGTTGGTAATAATTAATCCAACATAAGCCCCGAGTTGCTTTGCGATTGTGGGGAAGTAGGCTTCAAGAACCATTTGAACCGCGATAACATAGGCTGAGATGACAACCATGTAAGTAACCATCCGAACTTTCGGTGGAATGAGTTTTCGCATAAGCGAGATCGTAGCACTACTAGCCATAACGACAAACGTTACCCCTAAGCCCATCGCGATCGCATTTTCCACTCGGTTCGTAACCGCAAGGGAGGAACAAATCCCTAACACGGCGATGACGATGGGATTGTTTTTCACTAACCCATCTTTGGAAATATTAAACCACTTCGTATATTTTAAACGAATCAGTTTCATCGTCATCACCTACCTTGCATCCCATAAAGCTTTATGAACTTGATAATTTTGATTGAGTAAGAACTCAAACGATTTAGAGGTTCTTGTCGCTCCTGCAATCGTATCCACTTCATTGGCTTTATTGGTGGGATTATTGTCTTTATTAATCTCTAGAAACTTAATTAACTCTTCATTGGGAGCGGGATAAGTCTCATTTGTCGAATCGAAAATCTTACCAACAAACTGAGCCAGATAAGGTGCTTCCGCTACGACTCCACCCAACCCTGGTGTTTCTTGTTGCTCCAAGATGGTGATTTTCACAATCGTTTCGAAATCAGCTTCAAAGGTAATCATACCGATGATATCCCCCCATACGCCACCACCAATAAAACGGTAGGTAATATAGCCTGTTGTTTTTCCTACATAAAAAGTATAGGTTTCCCCATTGGATTCAATGGTGACGGTATCGATTTCTTGATTGAAAAACTCATTGATATTCGCAACAGTAAAATCGGTATTACTAAACCCATTCCCCATTAAGACGGTTGTTTGAATATCGATGCTTTTATTCGCTTCGATGCGATCTTTAGTTAAGGAATCCATGCCAACCAATAATCCAGATGTAAAGATTCCCAACACCAAGACAAAAACAATCATTTTTAAATTGGCGTTCATCGAGATCCCTCCTCAAGTGGTTCTTTGGATGGTCCGATTGTATCTAACAACGGCCCAATCGCGTTCATTAAAATTATCGCAAACACAATGCCTTCCGGGAAGGTAGCGAAATTCCGAATTATGACCGTAAATAATCCAATCCCTATCCCATATAAGATTTTTGCCAAACCCTTTTGTGGCGCAGTGACTGGATCGGTTGCGATAAAGAATGCCCCGAAGAGTAAGCCGCCGACAAATAGCGACATCACCGGATCTTTAAACCCTTCTAATCCGAGTAATAATCCTAATCCATTGAGCGCAAACACGGTTCCGATAAAAGCCAACGGAATCCGAAAATCAGCTGCTTTGAGAATGAGTAGTAAAATGCCAAGAACGATAATCCCGATACGGAAGGTTTCACCTAAGGTTCCTGGAACAACTCCGAGTAAGAGTTGTAAAATCGTGAATGTGTTTTGTCCGCGGTTAAACAAGATTAACGGAGTAGCCGTAATGACGGCATCCACTCCAGGAGTATACCATCCATTTGCTGGGTCAAACCACGCCACAGCGGTGAATGCGGGAAAAGAGATAAGGATAAATAACAATCCCACTAAGGCTGGATTAAAAACATTTTTACCATATCCCCCAAACACCATTTTTCCAAAGAAAACCCCGAATGCCGAACCAACTGCCACAATCCATAACGGAATCGTCGGAGTCATTAATAAGGCAAAAACAAGCGGAGTAACAAACCATGCTGGATCAAGTGGGCGTTTGCGAACTTTCGCAAACAACACTTCCACAGCAACTGCAGCCCCATACGAAACAGCCGTAATTGCAAGAACATACCACCCAAAAATGACAAATGATGCGATGAGTAATAGGCCTAATGCCCCCGTGTACAAGGTCAGATTCCGTTTTTGTAATGGGGTTATTACACTTCCTTGATTCATAAAGTCACCTCTATTTCTTGGCTTTTTGTCCGAATCCCATAAAAGCCTAATTTAAAACCATTATAGCACAAGGAAAAGCGGGATGCATATAGGATGCCTAAAAATGTAGGACATTTCAAAAGCAAAGGCCAGCTTTTAAGCTGACCTTGAAATCCGATTGTTTTGTAAATCCTTATAAAACCGTTTCGACGCATGAATCGCAAAAATCAGAACAAACAAAAGAATAGAGAAGGTGGAGAACATCTTGACTTGATTGTGAATATCATAACCAAACAAGTGACTTACTATTTTATATCCTAACAGAATCAGAAACAAAGCTAGTAAGCGATAGATTTGGTGATAATAATGTTTCACCTCAAGATGGATGTGATGAAACAGCCGTTTGGAATAAATGAAAAGCGCGATTCCTACGTGCATAAGCAGTAATACAATCACAAACCATAACCCTTCCACAAACGATAACAAGGTAATAAATAAGTACACAATCCCTTGTGCTAGGAGAAAAAGCGTAAACGCCTTTTTAACTTCGTTTGCCATGGTCTTGGTCATAGGGGGATTTCACCTCGACAATTGACTCTTTAGCATCCACTACTTCACAGTGTTCTGGGAACCCATGAATGGCATGGCAAGCCACAAAGTGATGAGGTTCGACTTCAATGAGCTGTGGCTTACAAGTAATACATCCTTTCATCGCTTTGGGACAACGTTGATAAAACCGACATCCGGATGGGGGATTAATTGGGGAAGGAATATCTCCTTGTAAGATGGTTCGTTTGGTTTGGTGTTCATAATCCATATCGAGAACAGCCGATAATAATGCGTTTGTGTAAGGATGAAGCGGGTTCTTAAAAATCGCTGTTGTCTCGCCAGATTCCATCACATGACCTAAATACATCACCACTAAATGATCGCAAATACTCTTGACCACTGCGAGATTATGAGAGATAAACACGTAGGTCATTTTTAACTTGGTTTGCAATTCCATAAGAAGGTTTAGGATTTGCGCATGGACAGACACATCCAGCGCTGAGACCGGTTCGTCACAAACTAAAAATTTAGGATTTAAACTAATCGCACGAGCAATCCCAATTCGTTGTCGTTGCCCCCCAGAAAAATCAGAAGGATAGCGATACAAGTCTTCTTTGGATAGTCCGACCATTTCCAATAACTCAATCGTCCGATGAATCATTTCTTCTTGGGTATTGAGTCCCCGAATCATCATTGGTTCAGAAATGATTTGATAGACGGTAAACCGGGGATTTAACGAAGAAAATGGATCTTGAAAGATCATCTGCATATCTCGTCGTACTTCTTTAAATTGATTCGTGGATAAGGAATACAAATCTTGGTTTTCAAAATAGACTTTTCCACCTGTGGGTTTCACTAGTCCAATCATCGCATTTGCAAGGGTTGACTTTCCGCACCCTGATTCTCCAACAATCCCAAAGGTTTCGCCACTCATAATCTCTAATGAAACATCAGAAACCGCCTTGACTTCTTGCTTTTTTTGGAATGGTAATGGACTTTTCACCGGAAAGTGAACACTGAGTTGATCGACACGAAGCAAGACATTACTCATGAGAAGCCCCTCCCATTCCTTGGTTTTGTGGATAATGACATCGAACTTGTCGTCCATTTGGAAAATCTAGTAATTTGGGCATCGTTGATTTACAAAGTTCCGTTGCGTGTCCACAGCGAGGATGAAAATAACAACCGGTTGGTTTAAACATCGGATGGGGAACACAATCGGGAATTTGGACAAAATGATGGCGTTCATCATGGAGCGAAGGAATACTTCCAATTAAGCCGATGGTATAAGGATGAAAAGGCTGTTTAAATAACTCAGCTTTGGTGGCTTTTTCCACGATTTTTCCCGAGTACATCACATAAATCGTATCCGCCATATTCGCCACAACCGATAAATCATGGGTGATTAATAATAAGGATACTTCATGTTTTTGTTGCATATCCCCTAGCACATCCAAAACCTGAGCTTGAATCGTCACATCCAATGCAGTCGTTGGTTCATCAGCGATAATGAGTTTCGGCATACAGGCAAAAGCCATCGCGATTAAAATCCGCTGACGCATTCCCCCTGATAATTGATGAGGAAACTGATTAGCGCGTTTCGCTGGTTCGGGAACACCAACTAAACCTAACGCATGAATGGTTGCCTTTCGCGCTTCTTTTTTGGAGAGTTGGTTATGGCGGATGAAGACTTCATCAATCTGTCTTCCAACCGTCATAACCGGATTTAAAGCGGTCATCGCATCTTGGAAAATCATCGAGATTTGTTTTCCGCGCACTTCTTGCATTTGAGTATCAGACAGGGGATTTAGGTCTAACTGATCTAATACTAATTCATCGACTTGCATCATCGCAGGTGGACTATTTAATAATTTCATAATTGCGAGACTCGTCACGGATTTCCCACATCCAGATTCCCCGACTAATGCCACACATTGACCTTTTTCAATGTCTAAATCAATACCTTCAACGGCTTTTAAAATGCCTCTCGCATTCGGGAAAATGACTTTTAAGCCTCTCACTTTAAGCATGGGATTCATGATTTGCACCTCCCAAACCTAAAATCGCATCTTCTGACATCGACGCAAATACTTCTTGAATATAGGTATTATTTAGATTTTTGAATAATTTATAAATTCCTGCCGATTGCTTCATCTTGGGGTTAAAGATTTCTTCCATCACTAAGCCAATTCTCATAAAGGAAAAGACCGCAATAAAGATTCCAATTCCAGGCGCAATAATCCAGAAGAAATGGCCAAATAACAACGCTCCCCCGCTTTGAGCCTCAGCGAGCATCTTCCCCCACGAAATCGCGGTAGGATCGCCCAAACCAAGGAAAGAAAGCCCCGCTTCAGCCACCATAATCCCCGCACTGGTTAAGGCGGTAGACATGATTAACAAATGGGAAGTCCCTGGTAAAATGTGTTTAAACATGATGTGCCACTTGGATGCTCCTGCTAATTCTGCAGCTTTGACATAATTGGCATTCTTTAAAACAAGAACTAAGGAACGGATGACCCGAGCGAGTCCGGTCCATCCAAACAAAGTAAAAATAATGATAATCATCGTATAACTTCGTCCAAACAAGTTGGTTAAGACAATCGTTAGAGGTAGGGTTGGGATCACCAACAAGACATCGACTGTCCGCATAATTACGGTATCGACAATCCCACCGATATACCCTGCCATCACACCCATTAACGCACCTAGGAAAGCGAGTGATATTCCAGTAATTAATCCAATTGCTAATGAGACTCGGGTTCCATAGATTAACATACTAAAAATATCTTGACCTGTGGTAATTGTCGTGCCCAGTAAATGATCCCACGAAGGAGATAGTCCTTTTTGGGCTCTTTGAGTAACATCATACGGATCATAAGGCGCAATCAATGGTGCGAATACAGCACAAAAGATGAGTAAACCAACAAGAATCAAACCGACTCTCCCTTTCGGATGACGCCATAGTTTTCCGAGAAAGGAATAAACCCCTTTCAAAATACCTAACAACACGGAACCGATTTTTTTCATCGTTTATCACCTACCGTTACCCGTGGGTCAAGTAAGGAATAACACAGTTCCGTAACTAAGTTCGCCACAATCGCAAAACTAGACATAAACAACATAATCCCCATCATTAAGGGATAATCATTGGTCGAGTTCGCTTCTAAAAATAACGTGCCCATTCCATTCCAGTTAAAGATTTGTTCAATAATAACCGCTCCCCCAATCAAACCTGAGATTGACATCCCAATCGAAGTAACAATCGGTAACATCGCGTTTCGAAGGGTGTGTTTATATAAAACACTTCGTTGGGATAATCCTTTGGAACGAGCAGTTAAAATAAAATCTTCATTCGTGACCGCAATCACACTATTTCGAGTTCCTTGAGCGTAAGAGATAATCCCTCCAATCGCCATCGAAATAATCGGTAAAGCCGCGTTCGCAAGGACGACTTTAATCGCCTCAAAACTCCAATCAAATTGGGATACCATATTCGGATTGGTGTAGGCTGGAAATAACTCTAACTCAAAGCCTAAATAAAACGATAAAATTAATGCGATAAAAAAGGCTGGTAGTGCCGTTGAAATCGTCGATGCATTTAACAACACTGTGTCTTGCCACCGACCTCGCTTCCAAGCGGCGAGCGACCCTAAAGTAATTCCTATGGTTAAACAAATAATTAAGTTTGTAACTGACAACACTAATGTCCAGGGTAGCCGTTCTTTGATTAAATCACTGACTTTAGGAGATCCGCTACGAAACGACGTTCCTAAATCAAATTGTGTTAGTTTTGATACATAATTTAAGTATTGTTGAAAGGTTGAAACATCAAATCCGTATTGTTCTCGGGTAGCTTGTTTGATAATCTCATATTCAATTTCTGACATATTCCCTTGTGGAGGATAATATCGTGCCGCAGGGTCATCGACCCCAATACGCGGAATAAAGAAATTTAATGTCATGACAATAAGGAAGATGAATACTGCATATAAAACCCGTTTAATCCAATAACTTTTTTGCATGGTCCTCCTCCTTATGAAACTCGTTGAATCGATTGCAGGGTGTCTGTATTAAACACTGTTGATCCTGCAACGACTTGGTAATTCGTATAACGATCGGTCCTTGCGGCGGAAATAACATTGGAACTATAAAGGGGAATTTTATAGTACAACTGAGCAATCATTGGTTGAATTTCCATAATTAGTTCATATTTGTGATTTAAGTTTAAGGTTGTTCGCATCGTGTTGATTTTTTGACTTAAGTTCGTGTTTGACAATCGTCCATAGTTCGAAGATGTTCCCAAGGTAACGAAGTGAGCCATGTACATAATGTCGACATTCGATAAGGAAAATGTCACACCTTGAATTGTCATATCAAATTTCGATGGATACAGATACGTTTTTTCTGGACTAGATCCCTTGGTTGCGAACTTCACTTCAATCCCAATCTTTTGAAATTGAATTTGCAAATACGAAATGACTTCTTGTTCTCCCGGACTTCCCAAAATTTGAAAACTAATCCGTTGGGAATCGAGGAGACGGTAACCTTGTTCGTCTTTAATTGGGTATAGGGTATCTAAGAGTTGATTCGCTTGTACGAGTCGATCATCCACATCAGTAGGTAATGTATCCGCTAAGGGGTTATAGAAGTCATTGAGCCCTTCTCGCATCAGTCCACTCGACATTTTTTGACCCGATTGATTTAAAACACGCTCAATCAATTCCTCTTGGTTTACCGCTAAAGCCAGCGCTTTTCTAAAATCAACATTTTGTAAAACATCGCGAATAGGATTTCGTTCCGTCACAACAGGATTGACATTGAGGACTAATGTTTGGGCAAAGGTTCCTTCTGCCTTGGATAAGAAAATATCATCTTTTGATTCGAATAAGGATAAATAATTACTCGAGACTGCTGCATCTAAAATATCTATATGTCCTTTCAGAAGCGCATAAATCGCTACATTCAATTCCTGATATAACATAAACTTAATTGTTTCTACTTGAAATAACATTTGATCACCTTCACCCCGAAGATGGTAATCTTCTCTTCTCTGTAAGGTAATGACCTGCGCATTAGATTGGTCCCGCACTAAAAGATACGGTCCCGTTCCAACGGGGTTTTGATATTGAAATAGGGTTTCCGCAGATGGATCACGACTATTCAGCTGATTCTCTACTGTAACAATCGGTTCCCAAATGTGTTTTGGTAACATTAAAATGGTTGTAAATAAGGTTGTAATCGCTCCTAGGACTTTATTAACATGAAGATACATCACCGTATCTTTCTCATCTTCCGCAATCGGATACCCCTGTTGAGAAGCTCCATTCTCATAAGTAAAAATGCCTTGTTTGGTTAACGATCCATTTCGGTAGGTATGTTGTAAATCACTCGTCCATGCTAAGGCCCCTGCATGATTGCTTAAAGCATTATTTGTCCCAATATCCAAAGTGTAAAAAACATCTTCCACGGTAAATGGTGTTCCATCACTCCATGTTACACCCTCATTTAAAATGATTTTTACTGGTAAATACGTCTTCGATGAATCACTATAGATGGTTTCTAATCGTTCATAATCAACGGCTCCATTGGGTAAAGTAATGGGTTCTCCATCCTCATCAACATAGTACCATTCCTTGGCAAGAGAGGATTCGAACATACCAGTTTCTTCATTATAACTGAATAAGGTACTGTAAAGCATACTTGCGATGGTCGGAGCGATTCCTTCTCTTGATAACCAAGGCATAAAAGACACAGGAAAAGAAGCCGCGACTGCGCCAACATAAAGGGTATTTGATGAATCACTACGGCGAGGATATTCTGATGCTTGACAGCCATAGGATAAGATGATTGTTAGAAATAAGATAACAACTAAGAAGCACTTTTTAATCATAAAACCCTCACTTCTTTAAAAAAATAGGAACGTGGCCGCAGGCTTTCGACTGCGGCCCAATTATTATTCGTAAGGATAAATCATTTTCGTTCCAAAACCATCTTTGGTAACGCAATTATCAAAGATTTCTTCGATTCGGAACACATATGCGGGATAACGTAGCCATCTCGTTTTATCCGGACGATGGTAAACGTCATGTTGAGCATTGATGAATTGTTGGTAGATTTCTCTTTTTCCAGAATCCATTTCATCGTGAATTTCCATTTGTCCTCGCAGTTCATAACTAATCATCGGGGGTTGATAAAACAGAATAGTTGCTTCCGGGTTGACTTTATAGTTTGTATAACTATGTTTCTTCGCCATTTCCAAACTACCAATGCAACTGAAATCAATGCGATGATGTGCATCGGGATGATACATCCATTTCATTAAAACGCCAAGTCCACGCTCCGAATAATCCTTGTCATTTCCATCGTAGGTATCGATATGTTCTAAGTAAGCTTTTAAGGTTTCTTCTAAATACTCTGGTTTTGGCATAAACCCAATTCCTTTAATACTTGCGTTCAATCCAGCAGGCCCATTAGAAATGAGAGCTGGGTCGTGCGAACAAAAACTTAAAAAGATTTTTTCATTTGACATTTCTTCTTTGTTATAAAGCTTTGCTACCGTGTTGGCCCGGGTCCGAAATGCCCAGTTAAAGAAACTTTCTGCTGATTTCATGGTAATCTCCTCTTATTTTTTATGGTTTCATTAAGTAAATAAATTCATATTGATTGCCAAACAAGAACGATAAATCATAATATTCGGGCACGAAGGATCCGACGCGAACAACATTTCCTGACCGTAAAACAAGAATCGCACCTTCAATGTATTGGATGTTAAAGGTTCCTTCTTCATCAAGGAATGAAACAGAATCTACTAATATGGTAAGATGATAGGTTCCATCACTAAACAATTCAAGGGTGAACTCATATAACTCCTCATTGATATAGTCTTGGGCTTCATATCGTCCAATGACTGTATCTTGGTAAAAGACGATATCGCTTCGTGAAGTAGATATAGTAGAAACTTTGAATCCTGCAACTAAAACCCCATCTTTAAACCGACCTGTAAAGGTTGTGGAACTACCCCCAACAGTAAAGGTTACTTGATTTCCACTAAAGACATAGGTTCCACTTTCAGTTACAACACCATTCACGGTATCTGTACCTGTATAGGAATAAGTACCATCTTCTCTTAACTCAAGCACAGCCGTTGTTTCATACATTTTCATTCCACCCGCAGATGCGGTTTTGAAACCTTCGTATTGACCTACAATAGTAGCTTGATGTTGATAAAGAAGGGTTTGATTGGCTCGTGGAGCGACTTGATCTGGAGAGAGCGGTAAAGTAATCGATCCATTGCTCTCTAAAGTTCCAGTATATTCATCGTCATCTTCTGGATAGAAAGTAAAACTGTTGCCTTCTAAAGTGAACACACCAAATTCATAGTTGGTATCATCTCCAGAATCGGTAATTTGACCATAGAATCCACCTGTAAATAGGAATAACCGATACCAAACGGTACCCACTTCTAATTCATACAACCCTAAGACTTCCGTATGGGCAATCAGATAGCCATCCAATGTGTAAGAATCATCCCACTCATCGATAAACGTATAAGGGATAACACATTCTGGGAGGTGTAAGTCACTTTCAAAGAGGATAATGCCTTCTTCGAACGTAAATGAAGTCGTTTGATTGACGCTGTCAATGGCATAATGAAGGGTATAGACTCCGCCGCTTTCTGTAACGTGTCCCCGTGTGATATACCCGATTTGATTCGGTGCATAAGATAATTCGAAATTCATTTCCACATCAAGAAGTAAAAATAGATAGAGGTTTTGTCCGACGTAAGATGCGTCAATAAAGTACTCTCCAGCATAGGCAAACACAGGAGGGACATAAACGGCGATATCGCGCAAAGCTCTTGTTCCCATAGCGCTCGCTTTAATTGGCATTTGGAAGGATGTTGGACTATGAATGACTCCATCCATAAATTGCTCTTCTCCATCCGCTTTGAGGGAAATCACAGATCCATTAATTCGATACTCTCCTGTTTCAATATACTCATAAGGTGTTCCACTCATGGTGAAATTCGATACGACTTGATATCGTGCGCCAATTCCGAGCGTAACAGTATACTCATAAAGAACAGTTTGCCCCATGGCTAGAACTTCGTGGCTACCAACAAATTCACCCCAATAGGGTTCATAGAAATAGCCCATTGCAGTTAATGTATGCGTAATTTCGGGATTTTCTGTGTCGACGACTTGATAAGTAATATTAGACGCTCCATATGGAAGGTTACTCGTAAACTTTAAGGTTTTTCCTTCCACAATAAAGGTTGCAGTCTTTCCACCTTCACTATAATTGAAAGTGTACACATCTTCATTTTTAGAAATCGTTCCATTCCCCTTATCATCACTAAATACACGAGTTGTTGAGAGTTTGAACGCTCCATTCGGAGAAATCCGCAAATAAAACACTAACGGCATGCCTAAAGCCGTGATATCAATTTGGTAATCAGCGGCGATATCTTCATATGCAGTGGGGTTAGCAGTGGTTGTTTGTGTGGTTGTCGTTGTCGTTGTTGTCGTTTGAGTCGAAGTTGTTGAAGTTGCAGTTGTGGTGGTTGTCGTTGTTTGACAAGCTAACACAAAGAACGACACTGCAAATAAACACAATAAAACGCCTATTTTTTTCATCCTAATGACCTCATTTCGCGAATAAGAAGCCATAGGTTACTTCGTTATGAACGATATTTCCATTGACTCCACTCATCGATACGACGAAATTACGAGTTACCGCACCTGCTGTTAGATTTAAATTCACTAACATCGTTTTGGTAATGGTAAACGTGCCACTTTCCGTGAGAATCACCGCATTTTCTGCGTTCTTTAACTCTAATGTATAGGTTCCATCTGGATTTAACATGAGTGTTGCTGTGTATTCCACTTCTTCGACAGTTGTTGTACCAGTTAATTCCCCTTGAACATTCGAACGATATGATACAATTTCAGCGCGATTTGTGGATTGCGTTGAAACGACGAAGGAAGCTACAACCATAAAGTTTTGAATCGTTCCTGTGTGAGTTGCTTGGGTTTCAGTAACCGTAAAAGTAATTGTTGTTCCTGATACTGAATAGGTACCTACCTCATCGATGGTTCCACTTTGGGCGTCGATTCCTTGATAGGTGTAACCACCAAATTTATCAAGAATTAAGGTAGTATCTGTATCGTACATGACGGTTTCCCCCATAACACGATTCCGGTATCCTAGATAAACTCCAGCATAAGCAGCTGTTGTTGTTAAACGAAGATTACGAACAGCGCGTGAACCCATTTGGGATGGTTTCACACTAAGATCTAAACTTCCATCTTCTTTAATGACGCCTTCAATAGCGCTTTGTCCTTCTGGAGTGATCGTTATTGCTGTTCCTGAAATACTGAATGTTCCTTTTTCATCATAAGAATAGGGTTCTCCACCCATTTCAAAATCACTTCTGAAGGTATATTCTAATCCTGGTTTTAGATGAATCGAGTATTGATACGTAATCTCTGAACCCATCGCAGAGACCGTGTGCGATCCTGCATATTCGCCTAAGCGATCTTCGAAAGCGTAAATCTTCGCCATCAGATAGTAAGTAATTTCTGGATCATCGTCATCGACTTTCATAAAGTTGATGTTCGAAGCGCCATATGGCAGATTTGTTGAGAACAACAGATTTTGATTCTCGACAGTAAAGGTAGCTGTTTTGGGATTTTCAGTAGTAGAGTCACTATATAGCAACATATACGTCCCCCCGCTTCCCGCTACTGTGCCGTGCCCTTTATCGACATCATAATTCCGATTACTGGAAAGTTTAAAGGTCGAGTCTGTTTCCATTTTTAAGTAAAATACCAATGGCATGCCCAAATTTGTAATGTCAATCTCATACTCACCAGCTAGTTCAAAGTCTGCTTTTGTGGTCGTTGTCGTTGTTTGACAGGCTAATAAAACAATTGCTAAAAAGAATGCAAGAATCATTAAGGTAATGCGTTTTCCAACTTGAAACATCGTATTCACTCCTTTAAACCTATTTTTTGACCATTTTTTGTCTATCATACACTCCTGTTGGTCGTAGTATAATATGACAAGTTGTCACTTGTCAACAAACCCACAGAAAATGACTCAAAAAATTATCGTTTTCTTTATCAATGCTTTAGCATAGTAATGTGCTTATCTAATTCTTGAAGCACAAATTGACAATGCTCTTCAATCATGTTAGTATGAACTTGAATGAATAAAATGCGAGGATTTCAATGAAGAACGAAGCGCTCTATTATCGTGTATTAAAAGAAGAACTACTCCCAGCTATGGGTTGCACAGAACCGATTTCGGTTGCTTTTGCTAGTGCGAAAGCAGCTAGTATCCTAGGGGGAGTTCCTGAAACCATAGCTATTTTTGCAAGTGGAGGTTTAATAAAAAACATCCGCTGTGTTACAGTTCCCAACACCGATGGTTTAATTGGAATTGAGGCTAGTGCGATTGCTGGGGCGATTAGTGCCAAGCCAGAAAAAGAATTAGAAGTTCTAGAAGATTTAAGTGAAGAAGACAAACGCATGATGCGGGTTTATCTTTCACAAAATCGTACAACCCTACAATTACTGGAAACCCCCCATAATCTACACTTTATCATTCGGGCTTCCTTAGGTGATAACACCGTTGAGATTGAAGTAAAACATTTACATACGAACATCACAAAGATTATCTATAACGACGACGTTCTTTTCCATGATGAAGGTGTGACTCAAAAATACCAAGGAAAACTAACTGATCGATCGTTTATGACGGTAGAAGAAATCATTGAGTTCGCAACCACAACTGAATGGTCTCGTCTGCAAACCATTCTCCAACCTCAAATTGAAAAAAACATGGCGATTGCCATGGAAGGATTTTCGAAACCTTATGGTGTTTCCATTGGAAAGGCATTATTAAAACACTACCCTACTGTCTATGGGAAAATGAAGGCTTATACAGCAAGTGCCTCAGAAGCGAGAATGTGCGGCTCAAATCTTCCTGTCATCACCAACTCGGGTTCAGGGAACCAAGGGATTGCTTCTTCTGTACCCATCATTGTCTATGCACAGGAAATGAACCTATCCACAGAGCAAATGATTCGCGCTCTAGCCTTATCCAATCTCTTAACCATCTATCAAAAATCTTATATTGGCCGCCTAAGTGCTTTCTGTGGCGCTATCAGCGCTACTGCATCGAGTGGTGCCGCCTTAACTTACCTTTGCGGCGGATCACTAGAACAAATCAAAATGACGATTATCAACTCATTAGCTGATGCCGCTGGAGTCGTTTGTGATGGAGCCAAGGCTTCCTGTGCTTCCAAGATTGCGACTGGATTAGACTCGGCCTTTTTATCTCACTTCCTCGCTTTAGAAAATCAAACTTATCAACCTTATACTGGTTTTCTCAAACTAACAGTTGATGAGGCAATTCATTCGGTAGGTCGGATCGCTACCGAAGGAATGAAAGATACCGATCGCGTGATCTTACAAATCATGTTAGAAAAATAAGATTAAAAAAGCGAGACAGCCTATAGGACTTGTCTCGCATTCTTTTTATGTGCCTTACTTTCGCATCTGTTTTACACTAAGTGCGATAAACACCTGCGAAGGAAGATAAAAAAACCACACTAAATCAATGGGAAAATGGAGTAAATAATACCAAATAGAAGTTTGGGCTATCGTGATATACGCTGCACTTTGGGATAATCCCACTAAAGTATCACAACCAATATATAGGATGAGTCCAATGGCTAGGTGTGGATTAAGTCGAAATTGCAACGTCGCAATGATTGCATTACTAACTAACATTCCATAATAAAGCAAAGCAACAATCAATAGTGCATCAAAGGATCCAGAAACCACAAACAAGGCGACTAAGAAAAGGATACTCAACAAAATGGCACAAATCCAAATCGATTGTTTCATCTTTGTGGGGTTTATAGAAGCCAAAATCAGGGCATAGCTTACTTGAGCAAGCAAGAAAAATACGGTCCCACCTAATTGATTCGTCCGCTGTAGAGTGAGGAAGTAATCTGCAATCAGCGTAAATACAAACCCAATCTTTAACCAAAGGATGGCTTTGTTTTTTATCTTATGAAAAAATACGAAAAGAGCCGCTAAAACAATCGAAGTAAAGTGTAGAACCCCACTGGGAAAAGGGGATGGAAGAAACAAAATAAAGATGTATAATATAAGTTCCAAAACAAGCCAACTAATGAATACAATCTTCTGCCAAATTGGTTTCATAGGAATCCTTTCAAAATCATCAACTCCTCATCACCTTTGTTGCAAACCCCACTGTTTTGCGATACAATGAAGATAACATTTGATAAGGAGGAATGAATATGTTTTCATTGGAAAAACGACGTTTTTGGATGTTCGCTGCAGTCATCTCTTATGGTGTCATGGTTTTGGTCAATGCCTTAGCCAATATCATCCCGATTAACAACATTACCACGGGTGAAGTATCTGATTCTTATTTTAATTTATTCGCCCCAACAGGATTAACGTTCTCTATTTGGGGGGTCATCTATGTCTTACTTGGCGTCTATTCTTATCTTCAAATTAGAGGTTTCCGTCAAAGAGAGGGGGCCAAAGTTGATCCTAATACAATCAAAATCAATGCCTTATTCGCGATATCTTCGGTTGCGAATACCATTTGGATTTTCGCATGGCACTATCGCGTTATTTTACTTTCCTTGATTTTGATGATTCTCATCTTAGTTTGTTTAATCCTTATTTCATTCCCCTTAAGACAAATGGATGTTCTCACAAAAGCAGCTTTCGGTATTTATTTTGGTTGGATTAGTGTGGCGACGATTGCCAATGTAACCACATATCTCGTTCGTTTAGGGCTGCCTAATAATACCGTTGGAGCTACCATTCAAACGACAATTGTCCTTCTTGTTGGCTTAGCAATCGGCGGAGCCGCGTTGCTCAGTCAAAAAAACATTGGTTATGGTCTAGTCTTTGTTTGGGCTTATTTGGGAATTTATCTAAAACATATTGATCCCAATCAATTTGACCGTGGATATGCTGCTGTGTATAATACTACACTTTTTGCCCTTATCATCTTCATTTTGTTAAATGCCTTTGTCGTTTTGAAACCGTATTTATGTAAACTAAGAAAAGCAAAAAAGGTGTCGGGTTAACCGCACCTTTTTTTATAGGAAATAATTATAAAATAGGAGCAAAGTACCCAAAAAGGAAAAAAAGGCATAAATCCAAATCGAGATGGAATAGATTTTCTGTAATGTTGGTTTTTCTTCAAGGTGCTGGATAAATCCTAAACTAAAAGGTAGTAACAGCATTTTACAAGCTTCTTTGCGATTGGGTTTGCTTTGAATGACAACATAGAATCGTATTGCTAATAGGCCAACAAGACCAAGGATAAAGGCAATCCATAGCGAATAGATGGCTATCACTAAGAGAAGTTCTAACATAATCCCTTCCTCCTTAGTAATGAATATAGGAGGGGCGAAAGAACGAGAAGATAGAAAAAAGGACTTCCTAATAACCAAAACAAGAGGGTGCCTAATCCAAAGGCATGAAGGTAAGGTAAGATGTTTTGATGTTTTTTCATCCAAGGACCTCATTTCTAGAGCGAACATAAGAGGTTAGCTCCCCCGTATCGGATATAATGATAATTCGTCCACCTTGATCAAACGAACCATAGGCATTATGCCCTGAGATCAAGCCATAGGCGAGCAGAACTCCTTCTTTGATAAAAGAAAAATCGTTCAAATGATCGTGCCCTACAAAAACCCCTTTGGTTTTTGCGTATTGAACAATCTTGTCAAACATACCGGTGTCTCTTCCTTGCGGATAGACACCTTCTTCTTGTCTTCCAGTAATGTTAGTGAAATCTAAATATTGCCGTAAAGGCATATGCATAAATAATAACGAGTTAACGGTATCATGTTGAACATGTTGTTCATACCAAGCAACTTGAGAAGGTTTTAAATAATCGTACTTTCCCTCTTCTTCGGTGTAGTCACTTCTCTCTGCGTGGGAATCAAGGAAATACAGCATTTGGAATGGTTGATTGTCTTTATTAAACTGAATGCGGAAGTTTCCGTATCCACCGTCTTCTAACTGGGGTCCGATTTTGAAAATCAAATATTCTGAGTCAGAAGGTATCTGTGCTAATAATGATTCATGACTGTTAAAATCAGCCTCATGGTTCCCAAACACAAAGGTCCAAGGGGTTTTTAGTTTTTCCATAAACCGAATCAATTGACGAAACAGCCGGGGTGCGGAAGGAGACATGGTCAAATCTCCAGTGATGACAACCAAGTCAAAGTCCTCGCTTTGAACTAAGACTTCAATCGTTCGAAAGGTTTGCCGGTCTTCATAGTCAATTCCAAACAACAAATGTAAATCGGTCAATTGTAAAACTTTTAGATGATCCCCTTTCATCGAGAGCACAAATGGGGTATCATCGGTATATTGAACAGAGGTTGGTGAGGATACACAACCTAGAATCGTTAATATAGATAGAAACACAAAGAAAGACAAGATTATTTTTTTCATATCATGGGCTCCACAAAAGGATATTCTTCTACACGAACGAGGTGTTTGTTTTCAAACGTGCAGTGGAAGTGAAACTTCGCTTTACTTTGTAAAATCGTTGGAAGAAAGTAAGGAATGTTTTGGGCTACTCCTTGATTCTCGAAATCTAAAATCCAAGGAATATCCTTCCAGTCTAAAATGCCTTCATCCGTCTTCTTAGGAGTATTTAAATCACAATGGTCGAGTTCCACAAGAAACAAATGTAACCCCGTTCCAATCGCATCGAATGCAGTCCAAGTTAGGATGCCACAGTCTTGAATTTGGGCAGGAATCACACGGATTGTCGTTTCCTCTTCGATTTCTCGGATGATACAGTCAAGTGGGCTTTCATTTTCTTGACGCTTTCCGCCCACGCCATTCCAAGACCCCTTCCAAGGCTTTTTATTTCGGTTCAAAAGCAGGATGGTTTCTTTGTATTTTAGAAAAGCTAGCGTATATAAATACATAGAACCCTCCGTCACATTAGATGTTCGACTATTGATTGGTATTCTTAAATGGATGGAATAAGTTTGTCACATCACTCGGAGATAAGACAGAAGAACCCCCAGTCGAATACCCTAATTGTGAGAAACTATTATAGCCAAATGCGAAAACACGGTTTTTGCTTGTGATGATAATGGAATGCAAGGTTCCCATTTCCACAAACTTGATTGTTTCATTACCTTCTAATCCTAGACCTTCATTGATCGCTGTAGGAACTAAAACTTTGGTGGTATTACCAGTACCAAGTTGACCGTTCGTATTCGTTCCAAACACAAGCAATCGTCCGCTAGAGGTTAGAATCATCGATTGTGACCCTGCAGAATAGATTTGATTGACCTTCTCTTTTCCTTCTAACGCAAGGTTCGAAGTGATTTCAGTGGGTTTCTTGCGATTCATTGCCGTCCCATCGCCAATTGTATTCCCCATGGCAAACACGCGACCTTTTGAAGTTAAGAAGGTAGTGGTATACAATGCCGCAGAGACCTGAGTAATCGTTTCGTTTTCCAATAAATAGACTTGACTGGTTACTTCCGTTGGAATCGATTGACTTTCAAGGGTATCGTTACCTAGTTGCCCATATTGGTTATGTCCAAAAGTGAAGATTCTTCCTTTTGATGTTAAAACAACGGTATGTCGTTCGCTTGTAGCGACTTGTTTAATAGTTTCGCGAGATTGTAATTGAAATTGATCTGTGATTTCAAGTGGCGTTTTAATGTCTACTGTTGAGCCACTCCCTAACTGTCCATAATTGTTTCGTCCCCAGGCAAACAGGCGGTTTTGGTTGGTGTATGCGAGCAAATGGTATTTGTTTGATATGAGCCAAACAAACCGTTCATTTGCCTCCAAAGAAAATCGTTCTGTAATATCAATTGGTTTAGAATTGGTTGCTTGAGCGTCTTGTAAGAATTGACCATAATCATTTCTTCCAGACATCCAAATTCGCCCTTGTTTTGTTAAGAAAGCAGTATGAGAAACCCCTGAAGCAATCTGGATAACGCGGTCATTGCTAGGTAGCGTAAATTGATTGCTGACATTGGTGAATGTTGTGATATTTGATGTATTTCCACTCGCTAATTGCCCTGCATTGTTTCTACCAACAGTATAAACATTGCCGAGGTTCGTTAGAATGACGGTTCCATATTCCCCTGCGCTGATACTTTGAATTGCTTCTTGCTTTCGAAACAAAAAGGCTCCTAAAGCAATCACTAATACAACTACAACACTTAATAAGATGATGCGTCTTGTCTTCATATAGCCTCCACTAGTTGACTCATTGTTTTTCTGTTTTGGTTTGATTCCTTGTTAGCGAAAAGAATTTTGTATCCTCCATAAGAAGATGACCAACAATCACTTTTCCAACAATAACATTGAATAAATGAATCGAGCGATAATTCCCAGCTCGTACTTTATATAAAACAGTTTCGATTTCCTTCAATAAATCTTTATGAATCTGTTTGTGTTCCATGGTTTCTAAGTAGTTGATTTGAGTTAGATAGCGCTCTTCAAAATCAAAATGATCTTGAAGTTCCTCGTAGATTTGAATGACAATGGTTTCTAACTCCTCTTTGGGAGTACCCAGAGGATTGAATGTTAACAATTGATTGGCAAGATGTACTAAGTGTTGGTGTTGTTTATCAATCGTTGGATGATTCGAATTCCAATCAGGATTCCAAACAATCGATTGATACTTACTTGATGTACTTGAAGTATTACTATGAGCTTTCACTTGGTTTCTACCAGAATATTTGGCTTGATATAAAGCAAAGTCCACGTGTTGAAACCAAGAACGATAGGATTCGAGTGGATTGTAATCCGCAACCCCAGCACTGACAGTAATTTGATGATCTACATCAAACTTGGCATTCATCACTTCATGGCGAATACCTTCTGCTAACTCAATCGTTTGTGTGATATCCAAGGTTGATAAAATCAAGAACTCTTCACCACCCCAACGATACACTTTGCCTGCGCTTTGGGTGCTATATATTAATATGTTCGCTAGTTGTTTTAAAACAAGATCTCCAATCGGATGCCCATAATTATCATTCACATTTTTAAAATGGTCAATATCTATTAAGATGAGAGACAGGGGTTGATTATTTTGAACATATAGTTTCACTAAGTGATCCATTTCACGTTCCAAAGAATTACGATTTAACAACCCTGTCAATGTGTCGATATTCGCTACAGTTTCTAATATTCGGTTCTTTTCTGCTAGTTCTTTTTGCATGACGGAATGTACGACAACCAACACAAGTGCCGCCCAAATGGAAAAGGTAACAAGGTTAAAGGAAGTTGCGACAACATTAGTGATGGTATCTGGCAAAACAATCACAGAAATATCGACATTCATAATGACATAGATCATTCGTACAAACGCCGCAATCACAGTTAAAATCGAGAAGAAAGCGAACACAAATCGGATTCTAGTAATTCTCCATCTCGGATTGGTAAGTAGAAAATAGGCAATATCTGCCATAACTAACCCAATGAAGAAAGAACTAACCATGATTCGTATCACAAATGATTGTAACCAGAAAGAAAACAAAAATAATGTTAAGATATATAGAACGAACACGACATAGTAACTGGTTGGCACTTTAGACTTTTGAAAAAAGCATCGAATCGCATAATTAATCATCAAAGTAGCGATTCCAACAATCAAGTTAAAGAAGAGAACACCAAACCAAATTCCAAAGTTGGTTGCATTTTGAAAGCTTTGTGAAAAATATCCAAATGCCATCAATAAATAGGCGACTCCAAATAACCGCAGGACAAAGGTCATCCGATAATTTGAAACAACTAAAAAAATAACTCCAAATGTAATCAAAATGAGCACTAGGCTATAAATTAATGTTAAATAGTCCATCATTGTCCCCTTCCAAATGATTGTCTATTTTATTCCCATTCATCCTCTGATGCAAACACGATTTGGTTTCTCCCTTTTGCTTTTGCTTGATACATGGCCTGATCTGCTTTCCGAATCACATCATCGCGTTTCGTTGCTTTGATTATCCCAATCGAAACCGAGGCTAGTTGATGATTTGCGATTTGGATGGCGCTTGTCTTAAACAAGATTTCTTCTGCCATTTGTAAAACCGATTCGCTTGTATTGAAGAACATGCCAACAAACTCATCTCCTCCAATGCGGTAGAAACGGTTGATATCAGATTGATAGCTTTGCAATATTTTAGCAAACTGTTCTAAAAACTGATCACCAACGATATGACCATATTGATCATTAATGTTTTTAAAATAGTCAAGATCTAGATATATCGCATGAAATGAGGGCAGTTGATACCGAAGCCCATAGTGGTGATCGAGGGCATACTTATTAAGTAGTTTAGTTAGGGAATCATGGTGGGTTTTATAATACATTTCTTCTTCAGCATTTAGAAATTCACTAACATCCATCAATTGAAATAATAAGATATCTGGATTCTTCTTCACAGGCTGAAAGATGACACGAATCCATCTCTTTCTTCCCCCGAGATGAAGTGGAATGGAAAAATCTTGCTCTCGTGAGTAGTCGAAAAATCGCAGTTTTATATATTGAGAGTACTCTTCTTTTCCAGCTACAAGGGCAAATTTATTATGATGATCCAACTTTTTAAAAACGGCATTCCAAGTAATCGTCTCTGTTTTCGAAAATCCAATCTTCGTGACATCACCGCTAATCAAGTGTAATGTCATCGAACGCCCTTCTTTATGGTTTCCATAGAAAAAAACGCGATTGGAGTCATCCAATAGAACATCCCGAACGATATCTAATTGATATTTTGTAAACAGATTACATTTTGCTATTTCAAATGGCTCCATTTTCGAATAAACCCCCAAAAGTGGTTCAAAATGATTATATCATGGTTTTCATTATTTTGGTAAAGAATCCAAAAAAGTCAGAGTTTACTCTGATGATTCTTTGACTACCCATGACTCCGCCCACGTTGAGATAGCGTCCACAACTCCATCTAGTGCTCTGCCTTTTGGAGTTAAGGAATAACATACTCGAATAGGTACTTCAGGAAATACTTCTCTCGTAATAATGTCTTCTTTTTCCAATTCTTTTAACCGCACAGATAAAACCCTTGCACTAATGCCCGATTGTTTCTCTAATGTATGAAACCGTTTCGGACCATCGAGAAGTAAGTAAATCAATAATCCCACCCATGGCTTCCCTAAAATATGGATTGCTTTATCAAATTTAGGACAAATATTTTGTTCCAATGTTATCACCTTCTAGAGCATATTATAACAAGAATATTTAAAAAAGCATATTACTTTACATTACTTAATTACTTTTATATAATTACTATCGAAATGTAAGTAATATAAATATGGAGGAAATTATCATGAGTTATGAAACAATGAAAATCGCAATCATATTAGGCTCAACTAGAGCTGGAAGAGTTAGCCCAAGTGTGGGCAAATGGTACCAAGAAATCGCGTTGAAAAACACAAATGCACAATTTGACATTCTCGACTTAAAAGATTTCCAATTACCTTTTTTAGGGGAATCCAGTGACATGGAACCCATTCAACGTTGGAACCAAGCGTTATCAAACTATGATGGGTTTGTCTTTATTACTCCAGAGTATAATCATTCGATTCCTGCTGTCTTAAAAAATGCACTAGATAGTGCAAAAGATGTTTGGAATAATAAGGCAGCTGCGATTGTATCGTATGGATCTGCCGGGGGTTCTCGTGCCGCTGAACACTTGAGAGGAATTTTAGGAGAACTTCAAATTGCCGATGTCAGACAACATATCGTCTTAACGTTGTTTAATGATTTCGAGAACTTCAAAGTCTTCAAACCATTGAATGTCCACGAACAAAACATCAAAGTTCAATTAGAACAACTGCTTCGTTGGGCAAGCGCTTTAAAACAAACGCGGTAACAAACAAACAAAAAGGCCAAAATCACTCTGGCCTTTTTTCATTTGTCCATTGAATATAGGTGTCCTCTGCTCTTTGATAACAAGTACATAAAGGGTGATGACTCCCTTTCAAAAGTCCGATTGACATTAAAAACTCATTGACGATTTCACCGCCGACAAACTTAAAATGACGCTTAAATAGTTTGACCCACTCTTCCTTTCCAAGAGGGTGATGGTGAAGCAGCCATTGATAGAAGGATCCCATTTGGGTTTGAATCGTCCGAATAACTTGAGCATTATAAATCGCTGCTTGAATCTTTAAACGATTCCGTATAATCGCTGGATCTTGCAATAAACGGTCAATATCTGATTCATTGTACGCCGCAACTTTTGCAAGATCAAATCCATCATAGGCTTTGTGAAAACCATCCTGCTTCTTTAAGATGGTACTCCAACTTAGACCTGCTTGATTGATTTCAAGTACCAATCGCTCAAACAACTGGTTATCATTCTGTATCATGACACCATAATGGTGGTCATGATACACTCGATGAACATCGGTTTCGTCTAATTGCAATACCCAACCGCAATACGTGTTCTCAAAGTCCATGTTGATTCCTCAAAAAAGAAATCACATGTTGAATTCGCTCCTTTACCCTTGCGGTTCCTAAAATGGAAAGAATTTGATAGAAGTTTGGTGTGCTTTTCTTTTTCGCAACCGCAATCCGAATGATTTCCGCGAAGTCCCCAACATGCCCTTTATAAGCGGTTGGGTTCTTTTTGTATTCTTTGACTTGTGCACTGAACTGCGCTTCTGAAGCCAATTGTTTGAGATTCTCAAACCAACCCTCTTCGCCTAAATCCAACCCTGGATTTTGGTTGTATTTCGTTAACACATCCAATAGATCGGCACCTTGATAACGGTCTTGGAAGGGCAGGTTTTCAAACGGTGTTTGATAATAGTGAGAATCGTACATAAAATGAATGACATCGAGTACTTCAGAAAAAGCGTGATAGTCTTTTCTCGGTTTTTCGCCCCCACGCTCAATTGCGACAATCCGTTCAAAATAGGACGGATCTTGGTTGATGAGTTGAAATAAGGTAGGATTCCAATCTTTCGCATATTCGAGAGCTCTCTGAGTAAAGGTCTTGGCGTCCATTGACCCCAGCCGTTCTTTGGATATTGAACGAACTTTCTCCATATCGAACAAAGCTCCATCTAAAGTCATCTTATTGAATGCTAGTTGAAACTCATAGATATCTTTGTCTAGATTTTTAAGACGCCATTCTTCGAAATTGCTATTGGCAATCGTCATAAGGTATTCCAATACCCCTTCAATCGGATAGCCTTGTTCAAAGAAAAAGGCAACACTCGCTTCTGGGTCTTTCCTTTTGGAGAGTTTCCGACGACGCCCTTCTTCTTGTTTCATAATCACAGGAAGATGACAATATGCTGGTTTTGGCCAATTCATCCGTTCAAATAGTTCCACATGAATCGGGAGCGATGGTAACCATTCTTCTCCTCTAGTGATATGAGTGGTACGCATAAAATGATCATCGACTAAATGAGCAAAATGATAAGTAGGTAATCCATCTGATTTCATAATCACGATATCTTGATCATTTTCGGTTAACTCCAGATTTCCCCGAATCTCATCGAAAATTTGAAACTTATTTTCATGTTTTCCATGCGATTTAAAACGAATCACATAGGGTTGATTGGCCTCAATGCGTCGAATCTTTTCATCCAAAGTAAGGTACCGACAAACAGCAAACTCTCCGTAATATCCAGGATTTAATTTTTGTGCTTCCTGAACTTTACGCATTTGATCGAGTTCCTCATGAGTACAAAAACAAGGATACGCTTCATCACGAAGTAATAAGTCATAAATGACCGCATCATAAAGGGGCTTTCGTTCGCTTTGAGCATAAGGCCCATAAGCTCCACCTTTGACAAACGATTCATCGGGGTCAATCCCAAATTGATGAAGTTGATGAATCAATTGATCTGCAGAACCAACTACTTCACGTTTTTGATCGGTATCTTCTAACCGAACAAAAAAGACACCATGACTTTGTTTCGCCATGCGATAGGAGACCATGGACGCAAATAAACTCCCCGTGTGTAAAAACCCTGTTGGGGATGGGGCGAAGCGTGTGACCATCGCACCTGCTTCTAAATCACGAGGGGGATATTTGCGTTCTAGTTCATCAAGAGAGTAGGGTTTTTGGGGGAATATTAGATTAGCTAATCGTTCTTGTTTTGTCATATGTGCACCTCACAACATGAATATTGTATCACAGAAAGCGCTCGATTTCAAAGAAATCCAGCGCTAGTTCTTTATCGTTCTTTCCAGTATTTTCGTACCATATGTGCTGCCATCTTCGGTTGACGATCTCGCGTGAACAATCCCTTTTTGTTACCATTCACGCGCGTCAGTCCTTGCTTCGTCATGAAGTCGGCGAAATTCCAAATATGTTCTCCGATTACAAAAGGCAGCTTGGCAATCGTTTGTTGATATACTGTAATCATTTCGACTTGAAATTCTTCACTAAAACCACTACTTGGGAGTTGATGGAGTCCGGCGATGGTATCAGAACCAAACTCAGAAAGCAGAATCGGTTTTTTAAACAAATCGTAGTACTCTTGAAAATCCTTGGTTAACTGTTCTTCCACCCGGGACAAATCTCCAAAATCCGAGTACCATCCTAAATATCGATTCACCCCAATCACATCGACGAGTGAGGCAACTTGATTATTTCGTGCTCTCACCCATTCCACAATCATGATGGGGAGGTTGGTTTCCTTTCTTGCGTGTGAGATAACCTCTCGAAAATAGGGATATGCTCCATCTTCGTGTGTATTCGCCTCGTTCGCTACAGAAAGCATAATCACACAGGGGTGATTTTTATCTCGTTGGACTAACTCAGTGATTTGGGCTTTATGGACTTCTAATAATCGTTCATCTACTGTACCCTTTTCAAAGACAACACGGTTTGACCAAAAATTCAAGCCAACTGCTGCGACCTCATTGATGACTAAGATGCCCATCTGATCTGCTAAATCATAATAATCTTCAGCGTACGGATAATGACTGGTTCGAAAGGAGTTAGCGTTCATCCATTGAAGCAGTTCAAAATCGCGGATCAGAAGTGGTGGAAACACCCCTTTTCCAATGGTAATATGGTCTTCGTGCATCCCAAATCCTTTTAGGTACACTGGTTTTCCGTTTAAGAGGAGTTGTGTGTCATTCACTTCAATGTCACGGATTCCAAAAGATTGAATGTATTGATCGTTAGGAGTCTTCACCACCATTTGGTATAGATTACCTTGATGAACATCCCATAGAATCGGCTTTTGGATTTCAAGTTTTCCTTGTAAGTGATTGTTCCTCGCTACGACTTGACCCAAAGGATTGATAATTTCTATCATTCCTTCTAGGGAAGCAGTTTGAATGGAATACTCAATCATCGCGATATCTCCATGACCTTTGGTTTGGATCCATACATCTTCGATGCCGTTTTTTGGAATGCTGTATAACAAAACCGAGCGATGAAGCCCTGTATAGTTAAAGAAATCATGTTGAATCGATTGTTTTTGAACCCCATTATTCGTAAATACCTCCCCTATTGGGAGAGTAGTCAAATTCAAACGGGTATCCAGAAGAATCGAAATCCGCAAAGAATGACCCACGATGATTTCCTTTGGAATTTCATATTCATAGGGTAAAAACGCGCCATTATGAGTTCCTTGTAATAACCCATTGAAAAAGACTTTACTCTTGTTTCCTCCCGCTCCAACACGAAGAAACAAGCGCTGATGATGAAGTAACCGCGGAATAGAAATCGTCTTTTCGTATAAAACAAGTCCAACATAATCGCGAATAAAGGCTTCAGTATATAAGTCATTGAGACTAGAGGGGACAGCACAAAGTTTCCCATTCTCTAGTGGTTCTTGACAGTTATAATCATCTTCTACAAATTGAATCTGCCAATACCCATCCAGAGAGAGGATGGTTCTAAATTCATTTACAATCGGTTTTAACATGGAAAACCCTCTCTTTCGTCATTCTCACTTCTGTGATAATTCAATGGTATCATATTTTCTGAATTTTTCTTCCATTCCATTAAAAAGTGATGCCATCATGACATCACTTTTTAAGTCAATCTTTATTTCTTTGGTTCGTATTTACAACGGACGGGAGAGATGATGGCGCCTTCTTTTTTTAATTGATCGAATGCCTTTTGAACAACATCCTTCTCTAAACCAGATAGTTTTGCGATGTCCGCCACCCCTACTGGTTTATCAGCCTTTTTCATCCAATCTAACACTATTTCTTTTGACATGTGATTTCCTCCTTCGATATCAATAAATATTACTGCATATACTTTGTAAGAATATCCTTTATTCCTAACAATAATATCATACCATAATTTCAAAATTCTAACATAAAACTTAAGAAAAATGACACTGTTTCATCCATGAGCATTGTTGAGTCTGTTCGATTGAAATCCTTTCATTGCTGTGATATCATAAAGCAAAAATAAACTAAAGGAGATTTTTAAAATGACTAATACTGTACAAAAACCGGACAAGTTATCATTTGAGAGTTTAATCAAATTTAACAAGATAATGGGTACGGTTCACTTGATTCAAGGCTTATTAATGATGATTTTTGCATTATTTATTTACCCCAATTTGGATGGTTCTGGAGCACAAACGTTTACCATTCCTGTAATTGGAAACTACTTAGACTTCGTACCTGGACAAGGACTGGTGCTTACTCCAACTGAAACATTGTTCGAACTCCCCTTCCTTCCTTTAACCGCAAGCTTCTTACTATTATCTGCACTTTTCCACTTCATTATCGCGATTCCTTACAAAAAGAAATACGTGGAAGATTTAAAAGTTGGCATTAACAAACTTCGTTGGTATGAATATGCGCTTAGTTCTTCCTTAATGATTGTCTTGATCTCTTCTTTATTTGGAGTTCGTGACGTTGCTGTGTTTGTATTAATTGCTTTAGCGAATGCTGCGATGAATCTCTTTGGATTAGACATGGAATTACTCAATGCTGGCGATGTCAAAGTTGGTAAAAAAGTCAATTGGCTTCCCTTCATCTTTGGATCTGTCATTGGACTCGCTCCCTGGTTAGCAATTGCTTTCTACATTGGCGTGAACCCTAATCTTGATGCCGTACCAGGATTTGTATGGGCAATTCTCGCAACCTACTTCATTGCATTCAATACCTTCCCAGTAAACATGTTCTTACAATACAAAGGAATTGGAAAATTCAAAAACTATCTTTATGGCGAACGGGGATACATCATTCTCTCCTTAGTCGCAAAAACGATTTTAACTTGGCTTGTATTGTTTGGCGCATTCCAACCATAAGCCGAATTTATTCATTATCAATCAAAAAGGCAAGCCATTTGGCCTGCCTTTTTTGATGATTACTATTTACATTACTGTAGATTCCCCCAAATTCAGTAGGGTACATTGCAAGCCTAATTCACGGATTCTAGATTGGAAAAGTGCTAAACTGCTATCGGCTTGATGCATCGGAATCACATATTTAGGTTTTAAGATGGATGTCGCTTCAACAGCTTCTTCCAAATCCATCACATACGTCCCTCCAATGGGTAATAGCGCTACATCCAAGGAGCCAAATGTGCTCATTTCAGGAATATGGTCTGTATCACCCGCAAAGTAGATGCGCTTACCACTGAGTTCTATTATATAGCCATTGAAATCACCCTTCGGATGATATTTCCTCGTCGATCTCCCTTGGTCTATGTTATAAGCTGGAACAGCAAGGATGGATACGTTAGAATCTTGATAAGTGTCATCTTGATTGAGGGCTTGAAATGGAATAGTCAGTTCTGTTTTACAACTTTGTGGGGCGAGGATGATTGTGGATGGCGTGAAGATATGTTCAATCATATCCAACCGAAGATGATCTTTATGAGGATGAGAAATGAGAATATAGTCCGCTTTCTTTTCAAATGTGGATGGATGAATCCCTTGATTTTCAAACAAGCCAGCATATCCAGGATCGATATGGAGGATGATGTTTTGATATTCCAAGATAAACCAAGAAGAACGATTGACACGAGTAATGATTATAGGATTTTCGTTCATAAAAATTCCTCCATTGATTTCAGGCTTATGATAAATCCATTGTATCACATCAAAGGAGGAATCACTACATATCGATCCTGTTTGTGTTGATAATCCAATCAAAAAAATCTAGAAGAAGATAGGTATCTATGACAAAAATGCTTCAAAATAAGGTATAATGAGCATGATAATCAAACCACTTAGGAGGACATTATGTCAAGACCCAAAGAAATGATGAGATATTTGAATGTCAATCGCTATCTATTAAACAAGCAATCCCCGATTAGTGAAAACAAAGAAGAACTCGAACAACGTGTCCAACAACTGTTAAAAACCAAGATCTCTGGTATTAGTTTTAGTCCTTACATGGAAGGACAAGATCCCAACGATGAAGTTCATATTTCAGAGCAACAAATTGCGGATCGGTTAGAAGTCATCCGTCCCTATACCCATTGGATTCGCACATTCTCCACCACGCATGGAAATCAAGAAGTTCCTCGTATTGCTCATGAAAAGCAATTAAAAACGTTGGTTGGCGTTTGGATTGATTCGGATCTGAAAAATAACGCCTTAGAAATAGAAAGTGTCATTCAAATTGCTAAAGCGGGTTATGCGGATATGATTGCGATTGGCAATGAAGTGCTTTTACGAGAGGACCTCGAGGTGGAACAACTCATTGCTTATATCCAACAAGTCAAAGCTGCTGTTCCTCATATTCCGGTGGGCTATGTTGATGCGTATTATATGTTCGTCAACTACCCCGAAATCGTCGATGTTTGCGATGTCATCTTCGCGAACTGTTATCCTTTCTGGGAACACTGTTCGATTGATATCGCTGTGGAATATATGAAGAAGATGTATGAACTGGCAAAAAGTCATGCCAAAGAAAAACAAGTCATCATCAGTGAAACCGGTTGGCCAACCAAGGGAGAACTCTATGGGGGGGCTGTTCCTTCTTATGAAAATGCCATGCGCTACTTCATCCACACCATAGAGTGGGTGAATCAAGAAGGCATTCAACTCTTCTATTTCTCCTCATTTGATGAAGTTTGGAAGATTAGTGTTGAAGGGGAATATGGCGCTTACTGGGGTCTTTGGGATAAAGATGGAGTATTCAAATTTCAAAGTTCTCTGATGCAAACAAATAAATAAAGGTAGTAGAACCATTCAGTTTCTTAATCTTACCACAGGATAAGACAAATTAGATTCATCAATCGATGATGTTGAATTTTTATCTTAATATCAAGGTTTCATTCGATGTTCTAAATAGGGTGTAGCGACATAATGAAAAAAACGATGAGTATCCGCTTGAAAGCAAATCTCACAATTACAATTTTCTTTCTTTCGATTGTTGGTATCGTATTTTTGATTTTGCGCATTTTTGCTCTCAATACTGTGGAAGAACTGGATCGCAATCAAGGTCTCCTGCAATTTCAGCGCATTCAAGATGGCCTATCCTTCACAACAGAATCGATGAAACAGACCGCAACTGACTGGAGTATATGGGATGAAACCTTTTTTTTCGTAGAAGGATCCAATCCCGATTTTGTAATTGAAAACTTCTACCTTGAAGCGATGCAAAGTATCGACATGGATATGGTTTTAGTCTTTAATAACCAAAAACGTCTACTATATCAAGAACACTATTTATTTGATACCTCAACTTCTCAACACGTACCGTTCTCTATCATCACAGCAATTGAAACGACCGACGAAGTTTTTGAGTCTCGTCTCGATTCGCTCTATTCAGGATTTTTGACTATTGCTAACGAACTTTTTATTCTTGTATCTTCTCCGATTATGACGAGCGACTTTCAAGGTGAACCAAATGGAACGTTAATTTTTCTTCGTAAAGTTGACAGCGAGTTAATTGCTTCAATAGAACAAATGGTTGGCATTCCTTTTCGAATTGTTGCTAATTCTTATCTAACGTATAATGACCCCATAGATATCATTTCACAAGAAACTGCTCAATTGGTGATTCGTGGGTTAGTAGTGGATATAAACTCTTATCACAACTTGATGATTGAAGCCACTGTGTCTATGGAATCTAGTTTTGCTGTATATCGTTCTATCCAAATCGTTGTTTGGTTGATTGCAATCGTATTAACGTTACTTTTGATGGTAATAATCCTAATACTTAACGAGCTTCTTTTCAAGAGGATTTCAAGAATTACAAACAAGATTAAAGATCTGAGTATCGACAGTACGATGAAACTAAGAATTCCCAGCGACCAAACATCTGATGAAATCTCCTTTATCCAAGCAGAGATTAATCAGTTATTGAATAAGTTAGAAGTATCTTATCATTCTCTTAATAAGTTAGCTCTCACTGATCATCTTACAGGCACCACAAACCGTCTTTCCTTTGTCAAACAAGTAGATCAATTTATTATGAATGAAGCAGTTCCTTTTTCCATTCTGCTTTTTGATATCGATGGTTTTAAAGAAGTGAATGATCGATTTGGCCATGATATTGGCGATGAAGTCTTGATTGAAGTAGCCAATAGAATCCAATCTATCCTTCCGTTGGGTTATCTGTTTTCTAGGTCTGGTGGTGATGAGTTTTTACTTTTCATTCCTTCTAGTGATCGAGATGAACTACAAAAATTTTATGATCAGATGATTCGTGTTCTATCACCAACATTTAGAGTTGAAAGCGAGAGTATCTGTTTGACGATTTCATCTGGTGTATCCTATTATCCTAATCACGGGTTAACAGTAAAGGATTTGATTAAAAAAGCAGATTTAGCAATGTACCAAGCGAAGAGTCAGGGAAAGAACCAATTATCGGTCTATCAAGACTAATGTGCTAGCAGAAATCACATTCAGATTTGAATAACCTGATCGACAAACATAAATAAGAGTCTAATGGGACGTCTCGTCCCTTTTTCATTTCTATATTAATCTGTGAACAATTTCTCCACAGAAAGTCAAATGCTTTCCTTCCTTATAACCATGTTTTAAAATATGGATATACGAGACTCTCCGATATGCTTTTCTTCTTCTCATAAAGAATCATAACTAGCTTCAGCACAATCGACGGTTGATGGTTACTATTTGATAATACTTTTGTTATTTTGATTCAATGGTTATGATTATTGTCCCCAAGGAATCTTTGAAATACTCTACTCAAACACACGTCTTTCTTCCCCTGCTTATAAATCTCATTAATCCATATCTTTATTGACACACCCATGATATAATGAATAAAAAAACCGTATGAGGTTATTTATGCGAAATCATCGTTTTCGGAAATTCTTAGTTCTCACATTATCCATAACAACCCTGGCTTTTTTTACATTGTTTGGCATGTTATTTTTTTCCCTTATGACTCCATACCCAAATCTCAATCTCTACTTGGTTCATTCCTGTTGGATTTTCGCTCTAATCATCGTCCTCTATATCATTCTTCGACTCTATACTGACACCGAGAAAGTCGTGTTTGTGTCTTGGATTAAGGCGGGTTTTGTTCCTTATCGGAGGGTCCTCAAATGGGGAATCAGTAGTTTCCTAGTTCTCCTTATGTTAGGCGGGATTGGCGTTGCTATCCATGATATTCATATGAATTCGATTCGGCTCAGTGACCGAGGGATTGACTTGTTGGATTATGTACCCTTCCGTAATAAGCCAAGTTTAGCTCGGCTCGATGACGTCGCAAGTTATCAAATGTCAGAAAAAGTCCTACTCCTCGATGGAGCGACAGCACTTTATCCAATCTATTCCGCTTTTGTAGAGGCTGTTTATCCTCAAAGACATTATAGTCTCATTGATTCAGAGATTCAATGTACCCAAACGGGGACGGCTTATCAGCGCTTGATTCAAAAGGAAACCGATGTGATCTTTGTTGCTGGTCCTTCTCAAACTCAACTCCAAGCTGCACAGGCAGCTGGAGTAGAGCTAGTTTTAATTCCTATAGGAAGAGAAGCGTTTATCTTCTTTACCCACGAAAATAACCTTGTATCATCGCTAACGATTTCCCAAATTCAAGGAATATATAGTGGCCAAATCACGAATTGGTCTCAAGTCGGCGGAAGATTTGTAGAAATCGCCGCATTTCAACGTCCAGAAGGAAGCGGTTCACAAACCGCGTTACAACGACTGATGGATTCGATTCCCATCATGACCCCTCAAACGGAATGGATGGTTGCAGGGATGGGTGGTGTACTCCAACAAACCGCTCAATATCGGAATCAAGCCAACGCGATTGGTTATTCGTTTCGATTTTATGCCATGCAACTGGTCAATGTTCCAAAGTTAAAATACTTGTCGATTAACGGAGTTTATCCAAGCAGAGAATCCATTCTAGATGAAACATATCCCATAACTTCAAGTTTCTATGCTGTGTATCTTAAAGATAATTCTCATCCCGAGCTTCAACCCTTTATCGATTGGATCACTTCTAGTGAAGGGCAAGAACTCATTGAACGGACAGGTTATGTTTCATTAGGTGCTAGTAGTTAGGATAAAACGGTTTAGATAATAGTATAAATTAACAAAAAATACGCCACTTTTTTAAGTGGCGCTTTTTTATCAGTTATATGAGCGTTTCTACACAATGAACTGTACTACAACTCATTTTGGTATAAACAACAGCCATCACTTTTTTTTACAAATCTTATATGTTTTCTTAGTTGTATTGTGTGGTTCCGAACTCACTATCATAAATAATACGCTACATGAAGAGAGAAGTGGTTTTAGTGCAAGCGATGGGGGTTCATAAAACTGGTTCATCTTCTAATCATTTTCTGAGTTGACATTAATTATATAAAAAAGCCCATCTTCTAAAAGATAGACTCCCCTTAATAAGACTGGTGACTCTTAAAGTTTCACGATTTATTCACGGTTAACTGCTAGAAAGGGATAGATACCTTTGTTCTACCGCTATTTTCGGAGATTTCTCGAAAGGTTTTCCCATGATATTTTTCGTGTATTTTTACATGTTTACTGATATCAGAGTTTGCGCCAATTTACTGGGTCTGTCTGAAGTAGACAATGGAAACACTTGAGGAATTTACCAACTCAGCGCACTTTTTTAAATCCACTCTTTTACAAAACAAACGAAAGAATAACTGTAATTCCTACCATTAACACATTGCCAAAACTGTGCATAATCATTGGATAGATAACACTTTTTGATTTTTCATAACAATCCCCATAAAAATATCCCAGACCTATTGCCAGAATTACTTGTTGTATCGAGTACGACAATCCGAAGGGATTAAGTGAGATTTGAATGTGAGCAATACCAAAAATGATAGCCGCAAACAAAGTCGCATAGCTTAAGTATTTATCGACTCTTTTTGTAGAAATAAAAGTAACAAATAAGGTAATGGCAAACGCTCTAAAGATTAGTTCTTCTGATGGGCCTGACAAGAACAACTGAAATCCCAAATACCCCGTGATGTTTCTAGCGTTAAGTGGATATTGAAACACTTGAAAGCTATTAAGAACTATAATGACTGTAAAGGCAATCAACGTATAAACTGTAAATCCTATCATAAAGCGCTTTAAATATCGATACCCTATTTCCTTATTTCCAAACCCCAGATTAAAATCAATGGGCTTAAATTGCTTGATGATGAAAATAATCAGTAAGACAACCATCGCCTGAATCATATGATGAATACTAATCCACATAAACGCTCCATCAGGATCAATACTATCATAATGGAACAGATTTGCAGTCCACGTTCCAATTTTGGGGATAACTAGTAATAATACAGAAAGCAATAATATCTTTAAAACAGTCCACACCTTTTTCTCTTTATCCATTTTCGCCTCCGATGACATAGAAGATTGTATGAACATATTATGGCATTTCAATATTCAAAAATGGAAATAAAATATAAGCTGATGATTTTGCTTATGTTTTCACTCGAGCGAATAAAAAACACTGTACTTACTAAGGTTATATGCTGAACAAAGCACATATTCATTTGAAGAAACTGATGGAGGTTATATTATATGGCTAGACATTACCACCTCATCACACCATACCTTATTATTGATTGCTATGAAACACCTCTTTTATATTTTTGCGAAACATGTTTGTTTAGGGGTACCTATAAGAATATGATTGGATTATTAGGTATATTGATTCATTTTGCAACGACTGGACAACCCATTGTCCTAAAGACTTTCGTAAATGCTAAGACCGTGTGATCTTTTGTAAGCTTCAAACCCGTGGGGTCTTGACAAAAATAGCTTAGCGAAATCGCTAAGCTATTTTTCAAGACGCTTTGTATTTGATGCTTACGCTAAATTACATACAAGCTTGATTTGATCATGTGCAAACTGATGTCTCTAATTCGTTCTTACTAGCTTTCCATGACATGTTATTTTGGAGTGCGATTAACATGTTTTTTTAAGACTAACCATTTTTCGTAAATTTTAGTACGATTCTTATAAACAAGATATCCTACAGGAATACATAATAGCGGAATAGTCCATTCCCAAGCAAACCCACCAACATCATAAATGATAGCATATGTTGAGAATTTATCTGTTTCAAAGGTAATTGTATGAGTTTTTGAATCATACACGCTACTAAGAATTTCTATTTGACCATTATGAATTCGCATGATTTGATAATTTTTATATCCTCGTACTGAGTCAGGTATTACAATGGTAAAGAAAATAGAATGCATTAAATTGTTAACTTGAATATCGTCTACACCTTGTTCTCGTAAAAGGATTTTTATATCAAGCAATGTAGAATCTTGACCTCGCTTAACTTGTGATTTAATTAAATCAATCTCGCTCTGAATAAGATCAATTGGTTGTTTAACCTGAACAACTACAAGTATTTCCATATCCTTGTTTTGAGATACCATTGATTCCATGCTTTCAATGAGTCCTTGTGTATTAATCTCAACATCATTTTCAGATAGATTACTTACTCTAAGCCATGTTGCTTTTATTGTCAAATTCTCAGCTGGCATGTTTGCAGGAATGGCTGGCGACCAACCATTAAAGGTATAGCCTACCTTGGTTGGATTCGCTGGAGCCGTGATAC
>CAZABW010000014.1:6283-41522 GCA_964483655.1 uncultured Candidatus Izemoplasmatales bacterium | reverse complement strand
ATATGTATCTTGTATCTTTGTGCATTTACAATTTCCTAGAGAAAGAAAAAACCTCCCAAAAGGAGGTTAGTATGCTAAGAGTTTTTCTTGTTTGGTTAAGACGCGAAGCGCTCCTTCGGCGAGTGCACGCATTTCATCTTCTCCGGGATAAATGGTTAAGGGAATAATCGGTTCACAGTATTCTTTTAACATGTCAACTAAGGGTTTGTTATAAGCGAGTCCACCGGTAATTAAAACCGCATCAATCTCCCCTTTTGCCACAAAATAAACCGAACCGATTTCTTTTGCGACTTGGTAAGCCATTGCTTGAAGATAGAATTTCGCTTCCTCATCGCCCTCTTCCACACGTTTTTGAATCACTAATCCATTGGATGTGCCGAGATAAGAAACCAAACCGCCATCGCCTACAAGCATACGTTTGATTTGGTCTTTGGAATACTTTCCAGAGAAACAAAGATCAATGAGAGGATAGCTAGGAACTTGTCCAACCCGTTCGGGGGAGAAAGGTCCGTCTCCACCTAGGGCATTGTTGACATCTAGAACTCGTCCTAAATGATGCCAGCCAACACTAATGCCGCCGCCTAAATGACATACAATGAGTTTTAAATCATGATAATCTTTTCCAACGGCTTTCGCATGACGCAGAGCAATTGCTTTTTGATTTAAGGCATGAAAAACGCTGGTTCTGGGGATTTCTTTTAATCCACTCACCCGTGCCAAGTCATGCATTTCATCGATACAAACTGGGTTAACGATATAGGCGCTTCGGCCATAAGAAGACGCAAACTCATAAGAAATCATCGCGCCTAGATTGGAAGCGTGTTTTCCATACTCCGCTTTTCGCAAATCATCGACCATTTGTTTTGTGACTAAGTACGTGCCACTCTCTTTTAATGGGCGCATCATTCCACCACGGCCTACGAAAACATCAATTTGTTCTAAAGAGTAGCCAAGTTCATTGAGGAAATCGAGAATGATTTGCTTACGAAAGGGTAATTGATCGTTTAAATCGGGAAATTGTCGAATGTGTTCGACATCATGACGCAAGGTTTTTTCTTGAAGTAATTTGTCATTATTGAAAATGGCCACTTTTGTTGAAGTTGAACCAGGATTCACGACAAGCATCAAATAATTACTCACTAAGATTCACCCCCAAAGCGATCGATGCGAACTTTGCTTGTGCATCATCTGCACGTGATGTTAAAACAATGGGCACTTTCGCACCAATCACAATACCCGCCGCTTTCGCGTGAGCTAAGAAGACGCAAGTTTTATAAAAGACATTTCCAGCATCAATACTTGGAAATAATAATACATCTGCTAATCCAGCAACATCACTTTGAATCCCCTTGTGTTTGACACTCTCTAGGGAAACGAGATTATCAATCGCAAACGGACCATCGACGAGATAATCCCCTGGGTGTTCTAGATAATAGTTCTTCACTTCTTGTGCGTCCACAGTAGATAACATCTTTGGATTGACCTTTTCTACCGCTGAGACTAGCCCCACTTTGGTTTGTTGATAGCCAAGTTTTCGAGTTAATAATAAGGCGTTTTCGATGATTTGAATTTTTTCCTCAACAGAGGGTTGAATCATCATTGCACCATCCGTAATGTACAGAAGGCGATCAAAACCGGGCACTTCGACTAATCCCACATGGGATAATAACGGTTTACTACGAATCCCGAATTCTTTATTCACAACGCCTTTTAATAATACTTTGGTGTCGATTAAGCCTTTCATGATCAGATCCGCTTGGTTCGAGTTCACTAAATCCATCGTTTTACGAACCGCTGCATCAATGTCGTCTTCTGCGATGATCTCAACAGCATCGAGAATATCTTCTTCTTGTGCTAGCCGTTTGATTTCTGCTTCATTTCCAATGAGGATTGCATGAATCAAGCCTTCTTTTAGTGCTTCCGCAACTGCTTGGATGACAGGTTCATCGTGAGCAAAGCAGACAGCAAGCCGTTTCTTCGGTTTGTCTTTTGCTAAGAGAAAGAGTTCATCAATCCGTCTAAGCATGGTTAACTCCAAGTTTTTTGATATATTGTCGTCCCGCCTCAATGGCCTTGATATTAATCTCCACAAGATGAGCTTTGCGTTCCCCAAGCATATACTTGAGAACCTTATGGATGGCTTCATCATCAAATAGATGTGATTTTTCTAAATATGCCCCTAACATGACCATGTTTAATACTTGTGCATTTCCTAGTTCAATGGCAATATCGTTGATAGGAACCCCAATGATTTCAACACCTTCGGCGAGAGGTTGATCTTGAATTAAAGAGGAATTATAAAGAATGAATCCACCACTTACCACTCGATCTAAAAATTTTACTAGACTCGGATAGTTGAATGCTAGAAGATGATGACTTTTTTGAAAGACAGGGGAATGAATCGGTTTTTTACTGACGATAACAGCACAGTTTGCTGTACCACCGCGAGTTTCTGGTCCGTAAGATGGACTCCATAAACCATTTAATTCTTCATTGGTTGCGGCGTAAGCTAGCATTTGTCCGGTCATCATGACTCCTTGACCCCCAAAACCTGCAATCCGAATATTGACGGCATCATTCATGTTGCTCACCTGCATCTTTAAACACTTTTAATGGGAAAATCGGAATCATCGCTGTTTCGACCCATTGAAGTGCATCTACGGGTTTAATTCCCCAGTTTACTGGACAGGTAGAAAGGATTTCAACCATCGTAAATCCGCGTTTTTCTTGTTGGTATTGGAATGCTTTCTTTATCGCTTTTTTTGCATTACGGATGTGTTTTGGGTTCGTAACAGTCACCCGTTCTAGATACGCTACCCCATCGATTTGGGAGAATATTTCACTAATTTTGATGGGGTTACCATGATTCGCAATGACACGCCCCATCGGGGATGTTGTCGTTTTTTGACCAATGAGAGTGGTTGGGGCCATTTGACCACCTGTCATGCCATAAATCGCATTATTAACAAAAATTACGGTAATGTTTTCGCCACGATTCGCAGCATGAATGGTTTCTGCGATTCCAATGGATGCTAAATCGCCGTCGCCTTGGTAGGTAAAGACGATATTGTCAGGTAAGACGCGTTTGATTCCGGTTGCGGTTGCACATGCCCGTCCATGCGGTGCTTGTTGCATATCACAATTAAAGAATTCATAACTAAATACAGAACAACCCACACTGGCGATTCCGATTGCTTCCCCCAAGAGATTCAGTTCTGACAAAGCTTCGCCAACCAGTTTGTGAATAATTCCATGCGTACAACCAGGGCAATAAGTTAAGTTTGCATCCGTTAACCCTTCGGTCTTTTGGTATTTAATCGTCATTATTTCACCACCGTTTCGTTAAAGTGTTTGATTGCTTCGACGACTTCTTCGACTTCAGGAATCATTCCACCTGTTCGTCCAAAGAATCCTACAGGATGCTTGCCATTGTTCGCAATTAAGACATCATCAAGCATTTGACCCAAACTCATTTCGCAACAAAGAATCCCTTTCACGGAAGCGGGGATTTTTTTAAACGCTTCTTTGGGGAAGGGCCATAATGTAATGGGACGAATTAAGCCAACTTTGATTCCTTGTGTTGCTAATACGTCTAATGCACTCCGAACAATCCGTGACATCGTTCCATAAGCGACGATGACATAGTCTGCTTGTTCGAGATTGATGCATTCATAACGTGTTTCGTTCTTGATAATCGTTTGGTATTTTTGTTGAAGCTTTAAATTGTGTTTTTCTAGTTTGACGGGATCAATATTTAAAGATGAAACAACATTTCGTCCTGGATGATGGTTTGTCCCAAAAGTAGCCCAGCTCTTTTCTGGTAAAAAGCGTTTTTTTACCGGCCGATTTAAATCCACGGATTCCATCATTTGACCGAGTAATCCATCGACTAAAACCATAACAGGATTGCGATAATAATCCGCAATATCAAACGCTTCTTTCATCGTATCAATGGTTTCTTGGATGGTTTCTGGTGCGTAAACGATTAAATGATAATCCCCATTCCCGCCTCCGCGTGTTGCTTGATAATAGTCTGCTTGAGAAGGTTGAATCCCGCCCAACCCAGGACCACCGCGCATCACAGAAACAATCACACAAGGAAGTTCAGCCCCAGTGATATAACTTATCCCCTCTTGTTTTAAAGCGATTCCTGGAGAAGAGGATGATGTCATAACTCGTTTCCCAGCACCTGCAGCTCCATAAACCATATTAATCGCCGCAACTTCGGATTCTGCTTGTAAAAAGACTTTTCCGTGTTCAAACATGTATTTTGATAAATATTCGGGAATTTCATTTTGCGGGGTGATGGGATATCCATAAAACGCATCACAACCACCTAAAACAGCAGCTAATCCAATCGCTTCATTCCCTTTCATTAACACTTTAGGCATTGTCGATGACCTCCACAGTGATAACGGAATCTGGACACATCGTTGCACATTGAGTACATGCGATGCACTTATCCATATCGGTTACTTTGATAATATTATAGCCACTTTTATTGATGGTGTTCTTATCCATATATAATATTTTTACTGGACAGAATGAGACGCAAAGTAAGCACCCTTTGCATTTTTCATAATCAAATGTTACTTTTCCTTGAATTTTTGGCATAGTTCCTCCTTAGTTCCATGTTGTTTCAAAATAGCGAGTGAAAGGAATCACTTCTCCGGCTACTTGATTGGATAGTGATAATAAGCGGTGTTCTAATGTTGTATAAATAATCGGGATAGCAAGTGCCTTTGAGACTTCTTCGAGAAACGCATTCCCTTCGAGAATCGTTTCTGCTGTCGTTTCTTTTAAGAGATTGGAATTATTAATCAACCCGGTAATCGTTTGTTCGGAAATCGACTCGATTTGATCGCGTAATTTTTTGATCTGGTTCACACTAGAAGTCTCTAAGCGATAGGGATTAATTACAAAATATAAATCAATCGGTTCGTTGACAGAGTAATCGCCAAACTGCTGAAGCAATTTGGCGCCTAAATCATTCCCGCCGAGATCATAAATCGCATGTAGGGAGGTGTCCATAAAAGGCATAAACACCTCACCTCCGATGTATGGCATGTCTGCGTGTTTCCCATCTTTCATTTGATTCGATAACAAGCGAATTCCATGTTTTTCTAACAACTCGGTTTGTTCTCGAGACCGAAAATACGGGTTTATAATATCAAGATCGACCACGACATCCACTTGTTTTTGAATCGCTAAATTGAGAGCGATTTCGGTTTTCCCAGACCCGTAAAATCCGGTTAAGAACGTAATCCGGTTCATTTAGCGCTTAATATAGTTTGCGTGGAGTCGGTTAATCGTTTGAATCCGATTTTTCGCATACACTTTCGCAGCTTGTTGCGTATCAATATCTTCCCGTTTCGCGATATCAAAGATTTCTAACAGACGATCATGAATCCGTTCAATCTCACGGACTGCTTTATCACGATTATAAGTTTTTAATTCATGGTAAACATTAATGAGCCCACCGGCATTAATCACAAAGTCAGGCGCATAAAGGATGCCTTTTTCTTTAATCATTTTGCCATGTTTTTCTTCATCCATTAGTACGTTGTTCGCTGTACCAGCAATAATCTTTGCTTGGATATGAGGAATGGTATCGTCATTGAGGACAGCCCCCAGTGCACAAGGAGCGAATACATCCACATTTGCTTGGAAAATTTGATCAGGTGCTAAGAATTCGACTTCTGGGTGTTCGCGTTTCATCCGTTCGATATGTTTTTGATTGATTTCGGAGAAATAGATTTTCTTTGCTTTGTGTTCTACAAGGTACTTAATTAAATAATATCCTGTTTGTCCAGCTCCTTGAACAGCATAGGAATATTTGGAAATTTCATCATCTCCAAAGGTAAACCGTAAGGCTGCACGGATGCCATGGAACGCTCCCAATGCCGTCATTGGCGAAGGATTTCCTGATTTTCCTTCTAATCCAACAACATAATCTGTTTCCATATTCACGAAATCCATATCTTTGGTTCCTGTATTGACATCTTCTGCAGTGATATAGCGTCCATTTAAACTTTGGACATAACGACCCAATGCCCGGAAATACGCTTCACTTTTTACAGTGTTTGCATCTCCAATCAACACGGTTTTTCCCCCACCAAGGTTTAATCCAGCAGCAGCCGCTTTGTAAGTCATCCCTCTGGCTAAACGAAGGCAATCGAGGACCGCTTCGTCTTCCGTCTGATAATTCCAGAGTCGAGTTCCTCCAAGGGCCGGCCCGAGTGTCGTGTCATGAATACAAGTCACACCTTTTAACCCTGTGGTTTTGTCATAAAAATAGACAATTTGTTCATAACCATGCTTTTCCATGTAGTCGAATTTGTTCATTTTGTTCCTCCTTATTAAGTCATGTTGGTTTTCGTTTCGAAAACGCTTACAAAGGTATTATAACAAATCTTCAATGGATTGAAAAGAAAAACTTGATCGACAATCGAAGAAAAATTCGGGAAACCTATTGACAAATTTTCGAAAATAGTAAAAATCAAAGATTTTTAGTAAATCACAATTGTTATCTAAAAATTATGAAAAAAGAATCCCACCTCAGAGCGATGAGGTGAGACGGATTAATACCCGATGATTTGTGCGAGAACTAGTAAGATGGTTGTTAGAAGCAACACGATTAGTTGCAGTCCGAAGGTCCATTTAAACCACTTGGAGTACCGAATGGAAGCGAGCGAAAGACCGATTAAAAGAACAGCATTCGTTGGAAAGATGATATTGGTATAACCATCCCCAAATAAGAATGCCAAAATCGCTAATTCTTTCGAGATGCCAATGATTTCTACCAAGGGGAGAAGGATTGGCATAATGAGAATCGCTTTCGCTGAGGCAGAACCGATGAAGAATTGGATGAACAAAATGAATAAGTAAATCAATAAGATGGCAACGACTGGGGGAAATCCAGATAATTGGGTCACCAACCAATACAAAATCGTATCCATGATGAGAGCTTCAGAAATAATGTACTTCACACCAGCGGCGAGGAAAATTAATAAAATGGCTGGTAATAAAGATTTGATTCCAAGTAAATATTGCTTGAAAGTCCATTTCCAAGACTTCTTGATATGAATACCAGCCATCATTCCACCAATCAGAAAGACCAGTGCCATGATGAGAATCGATGGAATCGAAATAATATCGAAGAGTTCTAATAAACTCGAAAGTAAAATCGTTGCGAGGAGAACGATGAACAAGGTTGCGTACGTGCGAAAAATAACACGAGCTTCGTTCGAAGGGATTTCTTCTTGAACTTGGGAAGACACCTGATGCGTTTGATTTTCTTCATAACTGAAAGATTTTTGCGGATCTTTTTCGATTTTTTTTGCGTATCGAACCAGGAATGTTGATAACAAGAGATACATCAAGACAAAGACAATCAAGCGCAGCCATACCCCATTTAAGACACTAATTCCTGCTAAAGAGGAAGCAATGCCAATCGAAAATGGATTCGTAATCGCGCTGGCAAACCCAAAGGCCGCTGCCATGAGAGACATCCCGATCCCCACCATGATATCCCAGCCTAATGAGATGGATAAAATGATAATGACCGGCATAATCGCCACAGACTCTTCAAAAATACCAAAGAACGCCCCAAATGCCATAAATACTAAAACCATCATACGGAGGAGTACATACTTCTTCTCTTTAAACTTTAACACAAGACGGTCAATGAAGACTTGAATGCCCTTCGCTGATTGCATGACTTGAAAAGCACCGCCCAAAATTAACAGAAAGAGTGAGATGACTACCACGGGGACAGCATCTGCTGTCGTAAATACAAGGAGAAAGGATAATCCAATCTTCCAAATCGGAATTCGTGCAGAAGTCGCAATCGCTTCATAGGGGCCGATGATTTCTAAGGCATCGTTACGTAAATAACTCCCTTGTGGGATGAGATAGGCGAGAACACCTGCAAATACAATCAACCCAAGTAAAATCAGTAGAACACTGACAAAACTTTTCGTTCCAATCGTCAAGAACCGTTTTTGATCCATAAGCACCTCACACTAATTTTTTCGGACGTGCATAGTAAAAACCTTGATGGTAAATACAGCCATATTCAATCAATTGATCACTTTGATCTTTTGTTTCAATCCCCTCAGCGATGACTGTCTTTTGATTGTTTTTCGCAATTCGTAAAATCATTTGGATAATTTCTTTATTGGTCGGTTTGTTGATATGTTCAATAAAGAACCGATCAATTTTGATTAAATCGAAGTCAATCGCTGTTAAGACGGATAGCGAGGAATACTCCCGACCGAAATCATCGATTGCGATCTTCATCCCGATTTGACGGAGCTTTCGGATTTGGTCATAGATTTGTTCGAGATTTCCAACAAAGGTATTTTCAGGGATTTCAATTACAATTAATTCCGGACCAATCGCATACTTGGAGATTTCATATTTGAAGAACTCAATCAGTTTCGAGTCTAATAACAACCCTGGAGAGACATTTAGACTAAGGGTGGCTTGTTGGTAAGCAGCTTGGTGATGAATACTTTTGAAATAACGAAGGGCTTTATCAATTAAGAAACGGTCTAAATCTTCTACCATTTTTAAGCGGTTTGCATGTTGGAACAACACCAGAGGTGAGACAAACGTATCATCGCTTTTTTTCCATCGAGCTAATGCTTCTAAGGAAATGATTTTATGGGTTTGCGAATGAACCACGCTTTGGAAAAAGACGTCGATTTCATTGTTTTGAATGGCGTTTCGAATCGCACTTGCCATCATTAGATTCTCTTGGACATTCATTTGGAATTCTTTGCGGTAGCGTAAAGCGGTATGGTGATAATGCGATTTACTTTCTAACATAGCCAGACTTGCAAGGGATAGTAATCCTTTCACCGATTTCGAATCATCAGGATAAATCGCATAGCCGATGTTTTTTTTCAAAGAAATGGAGACTCCAGCGATAGAAAAGGAGGATTCTAAGAAGCGGTAGATATGGAGAAGACATTCTTGAATCACAGGAGGCTCGTGCGCGATGATGACGAACTCATCACGGGAGATTCTTGCGACGATCGCCCCTCGTTGGACAAACCAATCGAGTTCGAACGCAACATCTTTAATGATTTGATCGCCAATCTCGTATCCATAAAAGTCATTGATATAGGAGTAATTATCTAGGCTTAAATAAAACAAGACAACCGAGGATTTTCCTTCAATGGTTTGAATCTTTTCTAATAATCCACTTCGATTGTAAAAAGTGGTTAAATCATCATGGAGACTTTTCTGATACAATTCGTTATTCAATCGTTTTAAATCGGTGATATCATGCCCAACGGAGAGAATCGCTTCAAAATCGCCGTCTTCATTATATAAAGCACGATTTTTCCAATAAATCCATTTCGATTTGCCATCGGTGTTCCACTCAACGATGGACTCAGAATAGCCATCATTGACCACGTCAATAAACCATTGTTCTTTGGAAAACCCGATTTTATCGTCGAGATTTTCCACTGACATCTTCATTAATTCTTCTTTGGAGTAATTAAAGAATTTGGCATAATTCTCTGTTGAAAACATCAATTTTCCATCAGATCGAAACTTGACAATAATGTCATTCGTACTTTCTAAAATGGCTCGTTCTTCATACTCTTTTTGTTCAAAGGCTTCTTTACTCAAGTTTAGTTCAATTAATAATTCCTCTAAATGGGAAATATCAATCAAAATCCCGCTAAGAGACTCTGGTATGATGGCAATAATTTTTGTAAATAGTAAAATCGAATCTGCCATTCCTGGTAGTAGAAATCTGAGTTTCACTTCCGTTGTTTGATGAGCTTCGGGATGGTGAAGCATTTCGAGAAACTGCACTCGATCTTGTTCTTCCATGTGTTGAATTGCTTCTTCTAGGGGGAAACGCATACGTTCTTTAATCAGTTTGGTCTTTTCACGGAATGAACTAGAAAACAAAAATGAAATCGTATGTTTCAACCGATCATACTCGAAATAGACCGAATTATTATAATTAAAGAACTCTTGAAAGATCACATGACGCTTGCGAGAGGCAATCATGGTTTGATAAAGTCCATAGGACAACAATAGAATGCCAATAATGTGAGCGAGATGAATCAAGGCATCGACAACAATCAAAGAGACCCCCGCTATATTATGTGAAAAAACCAGTTCATAGAGTAAATCAATAACAACAGCAACAATGACAATCCAAGAACCCCATTGCATTACTCGGTTATGATGAACAAAAGCAAAATAGATAAAGTTGAGTGAAAAAATGAGTAAAACACTCGATAAAAAGATATGATGATGTTCAATAAAATTTCCAGTGAAGGCAAGAATTAAATATCCGAGAGCATAGACACATAATGCGATCATAGGAATGATGACTAGTAATTTTTGATGTCGGAGAAACTTTTCCATATCTTCACCTCAAGTTCTACTTGTATTGTATCACAAGAAAGAGGGTGTGCTTCATCAAAATAAAAAAAACCATCTCTTTCGAGACGGTTTCAATCGTTAAAATGCTTCGCTTACGGTTTTTCCTTGCATATGCAAGACTAAGTAATCGGGTCCCCCTGCTTTGGAGTCTGTGCCTGACATATTAAAACCACCAAAAGGTTGGTATCCCACAATCGCACCCGTACATTTGCGGTTAAAATAGAGATTCCCAACATGGAAATCTTCCCGAGCCATCTCTAGATGCATGCGATTATTGGAAATCACTGCTCCTGTTAAACCGAACTCGGTGTTATTCGCAATGTCTAAAGCATGTTGGAAATCATTTGCTTTACAAACCGCTAGAACCGGACCAAAGATTTCTTCTTGCATTATGGTTGCATGAGGGTCGCAGTCGACAATCACGGTCGGTTCAATAAAGTACCCCACTTGATCGTTTCCAGATCCACCACAAACCAATCTTCCTTCTTTTTTCCCGATTTCGACATAACTCATAATCTTATCAAAATCCCGTTTATCATTGACAGGTCCCATGAAGGTAGTAGCTAATTCAGGATTTCCTAGAATCAGTTGATTGGTCTTATGGATGATTTTCTCAACGATGGTGTCATAGACATCCTGGTGAATGATTGCTCTCGAACAAGCACTACATTTTTGACCACTAAAGCCAAAAGCACTTTTTACCACAGCTTCTGCGGCGAGTTCTAAATCACAGTCATTATCGACAATGATACTATCTTTCCCACCCATTTCCGCAATGACCCGTTTCAGCCATACTTGGCCTTCCCGTACTTTCGCTGCTTCTTCATAAATGGAGATTCCGACTTCTTTCGAGCCGGTGAATGAAATAAAGCGTGTTTTAGGATGTTTCACAATCCAATCGCCAATTTCAGAACCTTTTCCTGGGCAGAAATTGACCACTCCAGCTGGTAATCCCGCTTCTTGAAGTGCCATGACAAATTGGTAAGCGATAACTTGGGTTGTCATTGCTGGTTTCATAATCACGGTATTTCCTGAAACAATGGCAGCTGAAGTCATTCCGACAAGAATCGCTAAGGGAAAATTCCATGGAGCGATAATCGCGCCAACCCCTAACGGGATATAGCGGTAATGATTGCGTTCGATGTTTCTACGACTTAACACGACATCGTCAATTCGTTCTAAAGATAACATTTGTCGTCCATAATACTCTAAGAAATCAATTGCTTCCGCTGTATCAGCGTCTGCTTCTGCGTAAGGTTTGCCCGATTCAAGTGTCATCCACGCACTAAACTCATGTTTTCGTTTGCGGATGATACCAGCTGTCCGAAATAGGACATCTGCGCGGATGGATGGAGCGACTTTCTTCCATGTTTCAAACGCTTGTAAAGCAGAGTTCATTGCTAATTCTGCTTCTTTTAAGGAAGCTTGGTGAATCGATCCAATCGCTTCTTTATGATTGGATGGATTCTTTGAAGTATACAACTTGCCCGTTTCTACTTGTTTTCCGTTTAAGAGTAACGGATAGGTTTTTCCCAGTTCTTGGCGTACTTTACCAAGTGCTTTTTGATATGCGATTTGATTCGCTTCAAGGGAAAAGTCGGTCAATGGTTCCGTTTGATAGGGATATATAGCCATGATTCCTCCTTATGATTAGACAACAGAATGTTCCATATCTTGCTCACTACCTTTTTGGAAGCGATGAAGACTTAAAATGGATACATCAAGCGTTGTCGGGATACCTAAAATGATTTCAGTTAATAAAAGCCCTGTCATGGGCGCAAACATAAAGCCGTGCCCGGAAAATCCACATGCCACATAAAAGCCTGGCAGTGTTTCGCATCCTGAAACAATCGGTTGACGGTCAGGGGACATATTGTACGATCCTCCCCATTGGCGGACAACCCGAAGTTCTCCGACTTTAGGAAGAATCTCACATACTGTTTTCGCCATCTCATCCAAAAAAGTGTGAGAAGACGAAACATCATGATTCCGTGGTTGATTGGGATTCGAGCGCCCCATTAGGAAACTTCCATGCGGAACTTGTTGGCAATAGATGTTTTTCGAAAAACTCATGACCATGGGCCCCTGCATTTTTTCAATCGGTTCCGTAACCAATATTTCATGATTTTCCGAATACACCGGAATATCCACGCCAACGAGTTCTCCAATTTCTTTGGAATACCCCCCTGCAGCGTTTACAACGACATTACAAGGATACGTTCCTTTGGATGTTTTGACTTGTTGGATTCTTCCATCGATAACATCAATCGCTTCTACGGTTTCAAAGAAGTGGAACTGAACTCCTAAACGCTTCGCTGCTTGGTAATAAGCATCTGTCATCTTGAACGGATTTAAATGCCCATCTGTGGGACAAAATGTGGCGCTTAGAAAAGCTTGAGGATTCAGATGAGGAACAATCGCTAAGGCTTCTTGTTTACTTACCACTCTGGAAGGAATGCCTAGTGATTGTTGTAACAATACGTTTTTTGCAAATTGTTTCTCTTCGGCTTCAGTGGTTGCCAAGATTAAGTAGCCTTCTTGTTTAAATTCAATATCGCCGTCATACTCTAGGGTCTCTTTGGCATGTTCGAAAAATTCTATCGATTTTTTTGCCATCATGCAGTTCGCTTCCGTACCCCATTGTTGCCTGACCCCTGCGCCACAACGCCCGGTAGCGCCATTGGTGAGATAGCCTTGATCAATCACAATGATATCGCGTTCACCCGCTTTAGCGAGATGGTACGCAATCGCGCATCCCGAAATCCCAGCGCCAATAATGATAATCTTACGTTTCATCTTGACTAGCCTCCGCAATTGCTTTCAGTTTGACCCCAGCGGTTAATGGTCTGGATTTCTGGGTCGGAATCTCTTCTACCTTTTTACCTAAGAATCTGGCAATCTCACGCTGAATTAACTCCGAACAAGTGGCCCCTTGACAAGGACCCATGCCGACTCGGAGTTGACGTTTTAAATCTTCAAATGTTACAAACCCTTTTTCGAGGTATTCACGTACCTCTGCTAAGCTAATATCTTCGCATCGACAGATAATGACTTTTTTAGGATCCATGTTTCCTCCGAATGGTTATGACATCATAAACCAATTCTTTCGGTGCTGAAAGACTAACCAATTGGGTCCGATCTTGGCGTTTCGATAGCAGTGTTTGTTCAATCACAACATCACAAATCACTTCACCGCTTCGATTGACCCCATGCCAAACCTCGCCTTTTAAAGGACGTGGCAAAAATTCATAAGGGATTTTGATTAAAGCTCGATCATCATTTACTTCGCAAACGATGATGGCTAATCCAGGGCAGGAGGTTACACACAACGTACAACCGGTGCATTTATCAAAATCCACCCAAGGTTGTTGGTTGATATCAGGCCCTATGGTAATCGCTTGGAAGGGACAACTTGTTTCACAAGGATTACAAGGGATATCTTCATAACATTCAATAATGGCTTTCGGTTTCTTTAAGGTTGCTTTGTCTTTCGGAAACCTTTCTTTCACTTGTTCTTTCGAGGGAATACCTGTTTTAGAAAGCATGACGCGCCTCCTTGATTTTGTCCATCCCGATTCGCGTTTTCTTCCCAAAGGGGCCGCTACGTAAGTTTTGAAGTTGGTGTTCGTAATCTTGAATCAGTCCATCCAGATCACTAGAGGAAAGTCCCAATTTTTGAATCGCAAACAGTCCTGTTAAGTATCCTTCTACAATCGCACTCGATGCTTCTTCAATACCATAGGCATCGCCGCAAACAAACAATCCCGAAACACTCGTTTCATTGGTTTCCGAAGCCAAAGGAACATTCCCACCGAGTTCTGGAATATATCTCATTTTGATATTTGTCATCGATAATAATTGATGCATGGGGGACAATCCAACCGAAATACAAAGCGCATCACACGCGATGATTTCTTCTGTGTTTGGTATCGGATTCCATTTTTCATCCAAGGATACGATTTGGATGGCTTCTAATACCTCTGTACCCATGGCTTTCATCACTGTTTTTTGTGTTAAAATTGGAACTCCTAAACGCCGTAGCTTCGAGGCGTGGACTTTATATCCACCGATGGTATTTTGCGCTTCAATCACCGCAAGCACTTCAACACCTGCTTGCATTAATTGATAGGAGACAATTAGCCCGATATTTCCCGAACCTACCATAACAATCTTTTTTCCTGGGTAGACGCCATAGACATTCATAAGCGTTTGAACCGCTCCAGCGCCATAAATACCAGGTAAATCATTGTTTTCAAATGCTAAAACTTTCTCCATCGCTCCTGTGGCGACAATAATGACTTCAGCTTGATACTTAAAATATTGTTCGTCCTTCATCACAGTGACGACTTTATCAGGATAAATACCTAATACAGTCGCATTCGTGTGAATGGTTAGTTTGTCTTGAAAGGGTTCTAAATCAGTGATCAACTTCTTTGCAATATCGAACCCTCGTGTTTTTGCATATTGTTTCTCTGAACCAAAAAATTTATGCGTTTGCTTGATTAATTGACCACCTAACATCGTATTCCGTTCAAACAAGATTGTGTGAACGCCATGAGAGGCTAATTGATAGGCGGCACAAAGTCCCGCGGGTCCTCCCCCGATGACAATCGCTTGAGTATGAATCATCGAAGTACTCCTTTCCCATCTTGATACACGACTTGCATGCCAGCTTCTAATGGAGTAATACAGGTTTTGACATTCGCAACCCCATTAACCGTCATATGACAGCTCGAGCAATTGCCAATCGCACAATAAAAACCACGAGGACGGTGATGGTGAATACTCTTGGATAACACCATAATCCCCGCTGCATGTAAAGCAGAGGCAATCGTATCCCCTACTCGTCCTTCTAAGGTAACACCATTAAAATAAAAAGAAATGATTTCTGTCGGTTTCATTTCCAAAATCGGATGTTCCTGAATTCTCAATTTATCACCACTTTCACTCTCATTATTCTATCATACAAACGCTTTCATGAAAAGATTTTTTTGTTGGTTCTTGACTGATTTTCTCGCTTCAAAATACGTTTTCTTCATTCTCTAGTAAAGGCATCCACGCCGCTTCGAGAGCAGCGATAAACCCGGGTAGTTGTTCGCTTTTTAATTCGCTATAACCTAAGATTAAATATGGAAAATCAGGGAGGTCGTAATCGACTTCATATTCTTTTAATGCACTGAGTAAAACGTTATGCTGTTTCGCAGCATCAACCAATTCTCGACCTAATCGGTTGGTTTTCAATTCTAAGACAAAGTGCAACCCAGCATCCTCGCCATGGATCGATAGATAAGGGTTCAGAAGGGAGCATTCTAACGCATTGATTAATTCATCTCGTCGATTCCGATAAGCCACTTTTAACCGGGATAGATGACGTTCAAAATGGCCCTCATGAATGAAGTGAGCCAATGTGATTTGTTCCAAATTTGGAAGAGGACAGTGAAATGATTGGAACGTTTGTCTTGCTTTAGCAATGAGTGCGATCGGAAGTACCATGTATGCAATCCGAATGCCAGGCGCGATCGACTTGGTAAAGGAATTAAAGTAGATGACACGGTCCCATGTATCGAGACTTTTTAACGCTGGGATGGGCTGACCAATGAAACGGAATTCAGAATCATAATCATCTTCAATAATATAGCGATGATCAGCTTCTGCCATCCATTTGAGTAGTTCTAGCCGCCGTTTGATTGGCATCACAATCCCAGTCGGAAATTGATGCGATGGGGTGATATGAAGTAAGGATAGGTTTTTTGAAGATAATTCTTGAGAAATCATACCCGATTCATCCAAAGGGATGGATTCAATCGATATTCCATTGGTTTGATATATCAAAACCGTTTTGCGATAACCCACCACTTCTAATCCTACCCGTTGGTTCCGACCAATTACAGAAAACAGCATCGGGATTAAATACTCCATTCCAGGCCCTACAATAATTTGGTTAGGATGAATGGAAATACCCCGAAACTCCAGTAATAAATTAGCTATTTCTTCTCGTAATAAGGGGAGCCCTTGATAATCACTTTGGTTCCACAACTCCACCGAAGCTTTGGACAATTCGTCACGAATTAGTCTTGACCACAAGACACTAGGAAACATGGAAGCGTCGATTCGATTTGTTCGACAATCATAAAGGTATTTCAACTCTTTTTGCTTGGGTTGAATCAACGCCTCATAATCTTGAATATGTTTCACTGTCGAATGATGAATCCCACTTTCCACGAAAAAACCACTTTTTGGTTTGGAATAGATATAACCTTCCGCGAGTAGCTGCTCATACGTCGTTTCAATGGTTTGAATACTTAATTTGAGATGGTCCGCTAACATCCGTTTGGATGGAAGCTTATCATGTTCTTTCCAAATCCCATTTTGGATCTCGGTTTTGATTTGGTCATAAAGTTGTTCATAAATCGGTTGACTACCATTTCGATCAATAAAATATGTTTTCATAATCTGACCTTTTCATATTTTTATTTTCTGAACCTTTATAACCGTTCAGTTGTCTCTTATAATAATAGTAGATTTACGAATCATTGTCAACCCGGGGAAGGGGTTGCCTTTTTTTTCGAAAGGATTAAGGAGGATTATCTATGTCTAATGATCGCTATCGATTAAACAAAGAATTAGCACAAATGTTAAAAGGAGGCGTCATCATGGATGTCACCTCCGCAGAACAAGCCAAAATTGCGGAAGCAGCAGGCGCATGTGCCGTCATGGCTTTAGAACGAATTCCGGCTGATATACGTGCAGCTGGTGGGGTATCCAGAATGAGTGATCCCGCTTTAATTAAAGCCATTCAACAAGCAGTAAGTATTCCTGTGATGGCGAAAGTTCGGATCGGTCACTTTGTGGAAGCACAAATACTAGAAGCCTTGGAAATTGATTATATTGATGAATCGGAAGTATTAAGTCCTGCCGATGACCTCTTCCATATTAACAAACATCAATTCCAAGTTCCTTTTGTTTGTGGAGCGAAAGATATTGGCGAAGCACTACGCCGAATTGCGGAAGGGGCTTCGATGCTACGAACCAAAGGCGAACCAGGAACGGGAGATATCATACAAGCTGTTCGGCATATGCGGATGATTCAACAAGAAATTAGAAAAATCACTAGTATGTCTCCTGATGAATTATTCTACTATGCAAAATCGATTCAAGCACCAATTGATTTAGTGCAATATGTCCATGAATTTGGCAAGCTTCCTGTCGTGAACTTTGCAGCTGGGGGAGTCGCCACACCAGCAGATGCCGCTTTAATGATGCAACTAGGGGCGGAAGGCGTCTTTGTTGGATCTGGTATTTTCAAATCAGGAGATCCCAAACGCCGTGCAGAAGCGATTGTAAAAGCCGTAACCAACTATAATAATCCTGCTATTCTCGCAAGTATTAGTGAAAATTTAGGTGAAGCGATGGTGGGGGTCAATGAACAAGAGATTGCCTTATTAATGGCGGAACGAGGAAAATAAATGATTGGCATCTTGGCTTTACAAGGCGCATTTCTAGAACACCAACAAATGCTATCCAAACTTCAAGTTGAATCAAGATTCATTCGCCTACTGAATGATTTGGATGAATCCATTACCGGACTTATCCTCCCTGGGGGAGAATCCACCACAATGATCAAACTGCTTCGTGATACGCTCCTTTTTGAACCACTTCAATCCAAAATCAAACAAGGACTCCCTGTGTTTGGTACCTGTGCCGGATTAATCTTACTGGCAAAGACATTAGTTGAAGATCCTCGCATCGGGTTTCAAACCCTCGATTGCAGTGTGAAACGGAATGCCTATGGAAGACAGTTATCCTCCTTTGAGGCAGAGGGTCGATTCCAAAATCAACCCGTTCCCTTAGTCTTTATTCGTGCACCTAAAATCACTGCAGTACATTCAAACGTTGAAGTCTTAATGAGAGATCAAGAGGATATCCTCATGGTTCGTCAAGGGAATCAACTAGCAACGACATTTCATCCAGAACTCACTGAAAACACTGCCATCCATCGCTACTTTCTCACGATGGTGGCTACATACGAAAACAAATAAAAACGGCTATAATCAGCCGTTTTCTTTTTATTTAATGAAGTGTGCAATCACCCATAATACAATCAAGTGTAGGGGGTAAAAGACATAAAACAAATACTTATAATCACGACCTTTCTTCCCATTATAAAGAAAGAGAAGGGGAAGAAAGAATAAAGCGAATTGCTGCTGCCAAGGATAAAGATAGAGAACATTGTTGATACCAGGTATTTGAATAAACAACAGATGAACCAAAAGGAATAAAAGTGCCTGAAGCCATTTCTTGGCTATCAATCCAAAAATGGCAATGAGACTAAGTCCATAGATCGAGTACGGATACTGGACAAACATCGTAAAGACCAAAATCGCAATCAACCCTAAACGTGTAAAATCATTCCTACTTCGAACAGAAATCAACACTAACAAGCCAAGGAGGAGGGGGACAATCACATTATCTTTTAATGGGATGTAGGGAACTTCTCGAAGAAGAGCATAAACAAGAAATAAAATTTCCACAAACAAGGCAAAGACGGCTAATCGGATGACATATTGTTTTATATGCTTGCTTTTAAGAAATCCTTGAGCAATCATAAACGCAAAAATCGGAAAAGCGAGTCGACCCACCAAACGACAGGCGAGATATAGGTCTCCTTCTTCTAGTAGAAACACCCCGATATGATCAATCAACATGGAGACGATTGCGATGATTTTAAGAACCGTTCGATTCATTCTGCCACCTTCTTCCTGACGTCTATTATATAACAAATCAAAAAGAAAAAACGCCAAGAGGCGTTTATTCGTCCATAATTACAAAGGAAAACTCAGATTCACAGGCAAGTTCCCCATTGACATAAGCTTTTCCTAAGCCCACACCAAATTTGGATTTCATACGCGTAATTTCAACTTCCATTCGCAATTGATCACCAGGAATCACTTTTCGTCGAAATTTCGCTTCTTTGATGCCTGCAAAAAGGGCTTTTTTCTTTTGAAAGGCAGGGTCAGTTAAAATCACAACTGCGCCTACTTGAGCCATCGCTTCCACAATTAATACCCCAGGCATAATGTGCATTCCTGGAAAATGACCTTGAAAGAAAGGTTCATTGGCTGAGACATTTTTAATCCCAATTCCTGATTTTGCTGGGGTTACTTCAAGCATCCGATCCACTAATAGAAATGGATAACGATGCGGAATCAAACTTTGAATTTCATCACTTGTCAGCATCTCACACACCTCGATACTTCTTAAATATAATCGATGCGTTATGTCCTCCGAAGCCTAGAGAATTGGACATTGCATATTCGACGGTCCGTTTCACTGCCACATTTGGCGTGTAGTTTAAATCACATTCTGGATCTCTTTCTTGGTAATTCAAAGTCGGTGGACAGAGGTCGTTTTCAATCGCTTTTACGGAAATAATCGCTTCGATTCCACCAACTGCTCCTAAGGAATGCCCATGCATCGATTTGGTCGCCCCAATATTGATTTGATATGCGTACTCGCCAAAGACATTTTTAATTCCCATGGTCTCATATTTGTCGTTTAAAGGCGTTGATGTCCCATGGGGGTTAATATAATCAATTTGAGTCGGTTGAATCGCCGCATCCTTTAATGCATTGGTCATGCATTTGGTGATGCCTTTGGCTTCATCATCTGGTGCGGTCATATGGAAAGCATCACAAGTTGCGCTATACCCTACGATTTCAGCGAAAATCGGCGCGTTGCGTTTCTTCGCATGTTCATATTCTTCAAGAATCATAACCCCGGCACCTTCGCCCATGACAAACCCACTTCGACGCTTATCAAAAGGAATCGAAGCTTGATTGGGATCACTGGTAAACGAAATGGCTTTCATCGCCGCAAACCCGGCAACTCCGGTATCATTGATGCTCGCTTCAGCTCCTCCACAAAAAGCAAGTTCTAAATAGCCATCGCGAATATAACGGAAGGCTTCACCAATCGAATTGGTCGCACTACTACAAGCCGTAACCACACTAATCGCAGGTCCATACGCTTTATATTTCATCGAAATATGGCCGGCCACTAAGTTAATAATCGAGTTGGGAATAAAGAAGGGACTCACACGGTCCGGTCCTTTTTCATAGCATTTGCGAACTTCTTCATTGATTGTTCCAAGGCCACCAATTCCAGAGGTTGTAAAATTACCAAACCGATCATGATCAATTTGATCTAAATCAATCTTTGACATCTCAAAGGCTTCTTTTGCCGCAATCAGCGCAAAGATCATGGTCCGATCCAACCGCTTAACCTCTTTTGGTTCTAAGAAATCTTCAAACCGTAGGTTCTTTACTTCCGCAACTAAGGTCGCTTTTTGTTTGCTTGGGTCAAACAAAGTGCCCACCGCAATCCCATTTCTACCATTGGAAATGGAATCCCATAATTCATTGACATTATTCCCAACAGGAGTTACAGCTCCCATCCCAGTAATTACAACACGTCGTTTCATATATCCTCCTATGACATCACCAAGCCACCATCCACAGTCAATACTTGACCGGTGATGTAGCTTGCTTCTTCACTTGCTAAAAAACAAACCGCATGAGCCACTTCCTCTGCTTGTCCTACGCGTCCCATCGGAATTTGAGCGAGGTAGTAGTCTACAACTGCAGAATCTAGGACTTCTGTCATTTGTGTTTGGATAAATCCTGGCGCAATCGCGTTGATGGTAATCCCGCGTTTCGCATATTCGCGAGCTAACGATTTCGTTAAACCAAGTAATCCAGCTTTACTAGCTGCGTAATTACTTTGGCCACTGGATCCGATTAAACCAACAACAGAAGAAATATTGACAATCCGTCCATAACGTTGTTTTGCCATCACTTTTAAAGCATGCTTGGACATATTCCAAGCCCCTTTTAGATTGGTATCGATGACTTGGTCAAAATCTGTTTCATTCATGCGAAGAATCAAAGTATCTTTGGTAATTCCTGCATTATTCACAAGAATATCAAGACGTCCACAAAGTTCCACCGTTTTTTGGACTAACGCTTCACTTTCTTGATAGTTAGCGACATCTCCTTGTAAGATGTGGACTGTGTGTCCTAAACTTTGCATCTCACTTTGAAATGAAGCGGCTGCTTGTGAACTAGAATTGTAATTTATCACTACGATAGCATTTTGCAGTGCAAACGCTTTGGCAATGGCTTGTCCAATGCCTTTTGCCCCTCCAGTAACTAAGACGACTTTGCCGTTAAAATCCATGATTCTTCCTCCCATTGTTCGAGTTCATTTGTAGTTTGAATCGCTCTTGTATAAACATTCGGAGCCATTTTCTTAATTAAGTTAGTTAGTACTTGTCCCGGTCCAATCTCAATAAAGGTATCGAATCCTTCTTCCAGTAAGGTTTGAATGGTTTGTCGGAACAAGACCCCTTTGGTGGTATGATGGTAGACATCGTCGGGATAATGATTACTTTCCAGTGGTTTTGCCGTCGCGTTAAGATAAATCGGAATCTTTGGTTGACGAATGGATTTCTGCTCCAGGTATTCTTTGAGTTTCACCCCTGCTTCTTCCATTAAAGGACTATGAAAGGCGCCACTCACGGCTAGCTTAATCTTTCGTTTTGCTGGAAAATCATTAAGAAAGTTCTCAATGGCTTGATTTGTTCCAGATACAACTACTTGCGAATCCGAGTTATGATTGGCGATTACAAGTTCTTCTGGAGATTGTTCGCAATAGGAGGCTAGGTCGGCGAGATTCGCTCCAATCACTGCGACCATTCCTCCGGGATGTTTTAAGGATGCTTCTTCCATCCACTTCACACGGTGAAGTAATAATTCTAAGACTTCTTCTAGTTCCAATACATCTCCCGCAGCTAAAGCACTGTATTCGCCTAAACTAAACCCTACCATTGCTTGTAAGGGAAAAGGAAACCGCGATAAGAATTGTCGATATAACAAAACGGAATGAAGAAAAATCGCAAATTGAGTGTATTTGGTTTGTTGGAGTAAAGGGCTAGATTCAGTAAACATGGCTGCTTTTAACTGAGGAAGCTTTGTTTGATCGACCTCATCAATGATTCGTCTTGCAAAGGTATCTTTTTCATAAAGATCTTTGGCCATCCCACTATATTGACTTCCTTGTCCAGGAAATAAAACACATATTTTACTCATAGGACCTCCAAATTAGATAATAACTTTGGTACAGGATGAAATAAATCATGAATGATGGTTTCACAACTACGAATCTCTTTGACCAAACCAGCCACTTGACCCGCCATAAAGGAACCACTTTCGATGTTGCCATCTTTAACAGCTCGTCGTAAGGAGCCAATCGTTAACTTTTCCATTTCCATCAAAGGGATATGATCTTTTTCCATGCGAAGATACTCTCGAGCCATGGGGTTTTTCAAGACGCGAACCGGAGCTCCGGTGCTTCGACCGGTAACAATCGTGTCGATGTCTTTGGCATCGACAACCATTTGTTTGTAATTGTCATGAATGGGGGCTTCTTTGGATGCGAGAAATACGGTTCCTGCTTGAATCCCTTTTGCTCCTAATGCAAAGGCGGCTAATACCCCTCTTGCATCAGCAATCCCTCCGGCTGCGATCACTGGAATTGAAACAGCATCAACAATTTGGGGGATTAAAGCGAAGCTTGTGATTTCCCCAATATGTCCTCCCGCTTCCATGCCTTCACAAATGACGGCATCCACGCCTAAGCGCTCCATACGTTTGGCTAAAGCAACCGATGCGACAACGGGAATGACTTTGATTCCAGCTTCTTTCCATTTAGGAACATAAGGGCCAGGATTACCTGCCCCTGTTGTCACAACAGGGACACCTTCTTCGATCACGACATCTGCTAAGTCTGAAGCATACGGACTCATGAGCATGATATTAACACCAAAAGGTTTGTTCGTTAATTGTTTACACAACCGGATCCGTTCCCGAATCGTTTCTTTGGTTTCGGCTCCACCAGCAATTAAACCCAATCCGCCAGCATTGGATACGGCTGCGGCGAGTTCATGGGTTGCGATGTGAGCCATCCCTCCTTGAATAATGGGATATTGGATATGGAGTAAGGAAGTAATTGGATTCATAGTCACCTCTAGTATGTCATGAAACAAGCTGCGTACGTAAATCCCGCCCCAAAGGCGACCATCGCAAATTTGTCCCCTCTAGAAAGACGATTTTGTTCGATGGCTTCATCCAAAGCAATGGGTACGCTCGCTGCGGATGTGTTCCCATAGGATTCCATATTCATAAAGAATAATTCCACTGGTAGGTTTAAGGTCTTCGCGGCATTCAAGACAATCCGTCGATTGGCTTGATGGGGGATGATAAGACGTAAAGAATCTAAGGGAATTTGTTCATAGCGTGATAAATCACCCAGAATCGTTTCAATCGCTCGAACCGCAAAATGATAGACTTTTTGCCCATCCATGTGAACATATTGATTCACATAGAGCGCGGATTCGGGGTCCCCTTTTGCAAGGGGATAAAAGGAAGCATAATCGGTGGGGGAACCTGGCTGTAACCAAACACACCCAGCACCATCTCCAAATAACACACAAGTATTACGATCGGTAAAATCGGTTACTTTGGAAATCACTTCCGCACCGATCACTAAGGCATTTTGATAACTTCCCGTTTGTAAAAGGGCTGAAACAACACCTAATGCATAGACAAACCCGCTACAAGCTGCGTTAAGATCAAAAGTGGTGATACTTTTATGACCAAGTCCAAGTTTTTCTTGAACTAAGCTTGAGACACCAGGGCTTTTCAGATCAGGGGAGAAAGTTGCACAAACGATTAAATCAACATCTTCGAGATCTAAAGGGGTTTTCGATAACAGGTGACGGACTGCTTTCACAGCCAAGTCAGAGGTATCATCACTTTCGACAAAATGACGTTCTTTAATTCCTGTCCGTGAATAAATCCATTCATCGGAGGTTTCCACAATCTTCGCTAAATCATCATTGGTTACAACTTTTTCGGGACTATATCTGCCCGTCGCGAGAATCTTGACGGGGGCTTGAAATGGTTTCATCTTCATTCTCCTCATAAACAGGGGTGTTCGGTTCGGTAATTTGGCCAATCCGACGATATTTTAAATAGCGATTGTCTAATCGCTTTTTCAGGGATTGCTTACTTAATTGCTGGAACTCACGAATCAGTTCCGTTTTTAGAAATTGATAACTTTCGCGGTATTCCTCGTGAAGTCCCCCTTTGGCTTCGGGGATGATTAAATCGCAAACACCGTACTCCAATAAATCTTGAGCAGTGAGTTTCATGACGGAAGCGGCTTCTTTTGCAAGGGATGCATCTTTATATAAAATCGAAGCGAACCCTTCCGGTGATAAAATCGAATAAATGGCGTTTTCGAACATCCAGGTTTTATCACAAAGAGCGATGGCTAAAGCTCCTCCTGACCCACCCTCACTTAATATTAAAGCGATAGTAGGGACACTTAGGGTAGAAAGCTCGTAAAGGGATTTGGCAATGGCATTGGCTTGCCCCCGTTCTTCAGCCCCAATTCCAGGATACGCTCCTGGAGTATCAACGATAAATAGGATTGGACGTTTAAACTTCTCAGCTTGTTTGGCTAACCGTAAGGCTTTGTGATATCCTTCCGGATGAGGCATCCCAAAATTGCGAGTAATTTTCTCTGCGGTTTGAGTCCCTTTTTCTTGAGCAATAATCGTAATCGGTTTTTGATCTAAAAGGGCAATTCCAGCGCGGATCGATGGGTCGTCACGATACATCCGATCCCCATGAAGTTCTAAAAAATCAGGAAATAGGGTTTGAATTAAATGACTGGCGGTCGGTCGCTTTAAATGACGAGCTTTTTGAACCCGTTCCCAAGCGCTTAAGGGTTTATTTTCCAAAGGAATCCCCCCTCCGACAATGAAGCTGTAATAGTTTTACTAAATGGGATTTGATATCTTTGCGTTCTAATACCAAATCAACCATGCCATGTTCTAATTGAAATTCAGCGGTTTGAAAGCCTTCCGGTAAGTCTTGACGGATGGTTTGTTTAATCACACGCGGACCGGCAAAACCGATTAACGCTCCTTTTTCCGCGATATTGATATCCCCTAGTGATGCGAACGAAGCCGCAACTCCACCAGTGGTAGGATGGGTTAAAACACTGATATAGAGTAGTCCTTGATCATTATGACGTTTGATTGCGGCAGCGGTTTTTGCCATTTGCATGAGACTAAAAATCCCTTCTTGCATCCGGGCTCCGCCAGAGGCAGAGAATAAGATTAATGGTAGTTTTTTCGTTGTGGCCTGTTCAACGAGTCGAGTTATTTTTTCTCCAACGGTCGATCCCATGGATCCCATTAAAAAACGAGCATCTAAAGATCCAATCGCAATCGGAATCGCATCGATCTCAGCGAATCCGCCTATGAATGCTTCTAATTCTTTTGCTTTATCCATCGAAGCTTGGACTTTCGCTTCATAATCTGGGAAAGATAAGGGGTTTTGGGCTTCTAAGGTTGCGTCAAACTCATCGAAACGAGCAAAATCAACCACCGAACGAATTCGTTCTCTTGCGCCCATGGTTAAATAGTGTCCACAACTCGGACACACATACACCCGGCGCAATAACTCTTCATGAAGAATCGGTTCTTGACAGTGATCACATTTGACGAACAAGTCTTGAGGAATATCTACCTTGTGTTCAAACGGACCACGTTTCCGGAATTTGGTATTAAATTCTTGAAGTTTTGCCTTGTGAAGATCAAAATAATCACTCATAATTTTGTGCCTCTAAAACCATCTTGGGTAACGATTTTGTGTCGTAGTTGCCTTTCACAAAAATCGGATTATGCATAATCACATACAAAAAGTCGATGTTGGTATGAATCCCATCGATGATGAATTGTTCTAAAGCGACCCGCATTTTTCGAATCGCATCTTTTCTTGTGTCCGCATGAACAATCACTTTAGCAAGTAAAGAATCATAATAAGGGGGAACCACGTACCCATTGTAGATGTGGCTATCCACTCTTACCCCAAACCCTCCTGGGAAGACGATGTTTTTTATTTCTCCAGGTGAGGGACGGAATTGATGTAATGCATCTTCTGCGGTAATCCGAACTTCAATCGTGTGACCTTGTTGCATCAGATCTTCTTGTTTAAAACTAAGAGGACTTCCAAATGCAATTCGTAATTGTTCTTTGACTAAATCGATTCCTGTAGTCATTTCGGTTACCGGATGTTCGACTTGAATCCGAGTATTCATTTCAATGAAATAAAAGTTCCCTGCAGGATCGACTAAATATTCAATCGTTCCAGCGTTGGTATACCCGACTTCTTTGACAAGTCTAACGCTCGCTTCCCCCATTTTTTTCAGTAATTCTGGCGTCATCGCTGGAGAAGGTGACTCTTCGACCATTTTTTGATTTCGGCGCTGCATAGAGCAATCTCGTTCAAAGAGGTGGGCGACATTGCCAAAATGATCCGCAATCACTTGAATTTCGATGTGACGAGCGGATTCAATGTATTTCTCAATATAAAGACCTCCATAACCAAAATTCGCTTCCGCTTCCATTTTGGTTTGGTTGAATTGTTTTTCAAATGTATCTTTGGTATGGACAATACTAATCCCTTTTCCTCCACCACCCGACACAGCCTTCAGTAAAACAGGATAACCGATTTCTTCTGCGATTTCTAAACCGCTTTTCCAATCCACTAAAGGACCATCGGATCCTTTTACAATCGGGATATTGGCTTTCGCAGCGATTTGACGAGCGGTGGATTTATTGCCCATTTGGTCGATGACGCTACTTTTAGGGCCAATAAAGGTAATATTACATTTCTCAACAAGTTCCACAAACCGTTCGTTTTCAGACAAAAAGCCATACCCAGGGTGAATCGCATTCGCTCCTGTAGAAATGGCGGCACTAATGATCCGATTGATATTTAAATACGATTCGCTACTCCGAGCATTGCCAATGCAAACCGCCTCATCCGCAAATTGTACATGAAGGCTTTTTTCATCCGCTTTGGAATACACACTAACGGTTTTTATTCCCAGTTCCTTGCAAGCGCGTATAATCCGTAAGGCGATTTCTCCACGATTGGCAATTAAGACTTTATGCGGCATGATCAATCGAAACTAAGACTTGATCAAAGCCGACCGCTTCGCCATTTTTGGCATGGATTTTGACAATGACTCCGCTGACAGGTGCGACGATTTCATTCATAATTTTCATCGCTTCGATGATGCATAAAACATCGCCTTTTTTTACCCGGTCACCGACTTCGACAAAAGGCTTTTCTGTGGGAGAACTGCCACGGTAAAATGTCCCAACCAAAGGCGAAACTAAAGCATAATAAGGGTTTTTCTCTTCTTTCGGTAAAGGAGAAAGACTCACAGCTTGGGGTTGTGAGGTTTCGATAACTGGAGCTGAGATAGGTTTGGACATTTTCAGGGTTAAATCAGGCACGCTGATTTCTAGAGTTTGTAATCCTGATTTTTCAAAATCAGCGATGATTTGTTTAATTTTATCGTAATCCATGTGATCCCTCCTTAGGTAGCAAAGGAGACGAGGCGATCGTCTCCTTTGAGTGTGTTAGATTCGTGCTGTTTCTAGGAAATTTACGATATCGCCAACCGTTTTTAAATTCATTGCAATGTCTTCAGGAATGGTAATATGGAAAGAATCTTCAATGCTCATGATGAGTTCAACGGCGTCTAAGCTATCGGCACCAAGATCGTTTTGGATATTGGTTTGAATGTTTATTTGTTGTTTTGAAACACTTAATTCATTTGCGATTAAATCAGCAATTTTTTCAAACATAATGGTTTTTATCCTCCAATAATTTTAAGTTTCGTTTATGGTAAAGCCGTTTGTTTTCGCTGTGTGAGAACGCCCCCTTCGATTCGAAATCCATTTATTTTGAATTTCAAAGTATTCTCACACTAGTTTACCACTTTCTCTTACTTTGTCAATTGGAGTTTATGTCTTTTTTATGACTTTTACTTGTAAACGTTTCCGTTTCACGAAATCTTTACAACTTCGCCACATCTCGCGATATTTGTGAACAAAGGTTCTCTTATGAAACAAAACACACCGCAAATTCTTGCCGTGTGTTTCAAATCATAAGTTTATAATCGCGTGCCGCACTTTTCACAAAAACCGGCATCCCCATCATTGGAATGATTGCATGTTGGACAAATCTTTGTTAATGGTCGACCACATGAATCACAAAAGACGGCTGTTTGATTGGGGACTTCCCCGCAGAAAGGACAAGGTTTTCTACTTTCTGCTTGAACCTCAGGCGCCTTTGTTCCTTTGATTTCACGAACGACACTTCCGATGGTTTGAGAAACCGAGTCCCGTGTTCCATCTAACAGGTAGTTGGTCACATCTTTTGCGAGAGGGGCCATTTGGCTGGCTTGATAACGGGCTACAGTCCCCATGTATCCAAACATCGTCATAACCGAACCAACAAACATCAAAGGCATTGCTATAAAAGGCAAAAAGACTAATGTGGGTGGGCTCCACATATCTGCTGTGAAAAAATCAAACAGCGATGTGGCTAAAAGAATTATCCCCACAATGAGAATGATAGGGCCAAAGGTACGTAAGACTTTCTTTGCCTTTGGGTGTTCATTTAAATTGTATTTATCCATATAGTGTCCTTTCTATTCATCCATTTGAAGTTGTTGTTTTAATGATTCAAACCACGATTTCATTACGTGATAATGATTTTCGATTTCTTCTACGGAATTTACAATAAGGAATGACTGAATCTTTTCGAAATCCGCTTTAGGAAAATCCCGATTGATATAACGGATCCCAAAGTCGCATTTTTCTTTGCGATGAAGAATATTCAGTAGCGGTATTAAATGACGATTTAAATATTGGAAGTGATACACAAACGCATCGGGATAACTCTTCCGTTTCAAAGCTTTTAAGAACTCAAGTTCCGTCAAAAAATCAATCGCTGTTGCTTGTTTATAAACGCGACGGACCCGGTTTTGAATATCTTCTTCTGTCGATTGGGTCGTGTGATAGCGATTGGTCGGATCATACCACACACGAGCAATCCCATGACGATCACTTTCTAAGAACCAATCTTTCAATGTTTCTTTGATAAAAACAATATCCAAATAAAACAACTCTGGCATATTATCGATCTCAATAAAACATTGGGAAAATCCATGCCATGTCGGTTCAGGCATCCGGAATTGATGCTTGATGCCGTGATGGGTTTGTAAGTATTCTAAAACGGACTTGATGATTCCTTCAACTTGATCGACTTGGCAAAGAATCGATAAATCCAAATCCGAATAGGAATCCAATTGATTGGTTGCGGCGGAACCTGCTTCCCAAATAGCAATGACCCCGGTTAATGATTGTAAATAGGTATTAAATTGTTGACTAAATGTATGTCTATCCATCGTGATCACTTCACAAACCGGCGGTAGCTATGTAAATGTCCGCCTTGAATCGTGGTAATATCGTTAGATACGACCATCGCATGAGGTTCCATGGATAAGATATGATTGATAATCATCTCTTTTCCCTTCCGTGGTGCATAAATATGTAATACGGCTTTCACACTATCCATCCCTTTCGCTTCCAGAACGGTTACCGCATAGCCTTGCTCACGCAACGCTTTGGTAATCGTCTCTTCCATTTCTTTAGGAATAATGGCTTGGATTAATACTTTCCCAAACGCCAACTTACTTTCTAATTTTCCACCTAAGTAAATCCCTGTCGCAAATCCCATACTATATACAACCGCTTTAATCGGGGATTCCGATAATCCAGTAATGACTCGTGATGCGACGAATACCCAAAGGGTGACTTCAAAAAACCCGATAAAGGCGCCAATCGAACGATATCCTTTGGAGATTAAAATAATCCGGACTGTCCCCATAGATACTTCAATAATCCGAGAACAAAAGATTAGCAAGAGTTCAATCACATTGATATTTGCGAATATCGTTTCTACCCAAGCCGGCATAACGTCACTTCCTTTTTTATACTTTTAATTGTATCATGAATTCTTCGAAATATATCGCCTTTTTTGCATGAAAAAAAGCGCGAGTTATGCGCTTTCTTTCGACATGATGAGATTCAAATTCGTTTTCAGTAATTGAGCTGATTTTGCTAGTTTCGCTTCTTCATTCATATCCAAACGAAGTTTTACGACATGATGAACCCCATCCCGATTAATCACTGCAGGTAAGCCAATGTAAATGTCTTTTTCACAGTTATAAATGCCATCATTATAAACCGAAATCGGTAAGATGCGATTTTCGTTGTTAAAGATGGCCATTGTAATTCGCACCAAAGCCATCCCAATGCCATAATACGTTGCTTTCTTACGTGAGATAATTTCATAAGCCGCATGTTTTACCTTAGCTGCGATATCTTCTAAATCTTCAAATCGTATTCTTCCCATCGTTTCTACAACATCTTTAAATGGTTTTCCCCCGACATTCGCATTCGACCAGCAAACAAACTCACTATCCCCGTGTTCGCCCATGATGTAGGCATGAATGTTTCGAACATCGATTTCGATATAGCGACTAATTTCATATCGTAGTCTCGCTGTATCCAGAGATGTGCCAGATCCAATGACACGATTACTTGGTAATCCAGATTCTTTCCAAACGACATAGGTTAAGATGTCGACAGGATTCGTGGCGACTAGAAAGATGCCATTGAATCCAGAAGACATGACGCCTTTGACAATGCTTTTCATGATGCTCGCATTTCTCGTTAAGAGGTCTAAACGCGTTTCCCCTTCTTTTTGATTCACACCTGCCGTAATGACAACCAATCCGGCATCCTTGGTATCTTGGTAAGTTCCTGATTTAATACTCATCTTGCGGGGTGCGAATGCTAACCCATGGTTTAAATCCATGGCTTCACCTTCGGCTTTTTGTGCATCGACATCAATTAAAACGAGTTCTTCTACGGCACCTTGATTTAACAACGCATATGCGTAACTCATTCCAACAAACCCGGTACCAATGATGGCTACTTTTGAACGTTCCATAGTATCCCCTCCTCACGTATCATTGTATGCGATATAAGAAGGAATTGCTACTGATATACTCATGAAACCGCATCCACGATAAAGCGAACAAAATCTTTTTAATATTTGATATTTTTCATTCTTTTAGTTGCGAATGATTTGCAAGTAGAAAGATGATTTGATATAATGAGAGCATCATATTCTAGGAGGATTTTGTTACTATGAAACGTTTCGTTCTTGCTTTATTTACCTTACTAACTGTCCTTGTTGTCAGTGCTTGTGTTCAAGCTCCAAAATACGATATTGTCGTTTCCGGCTATGTTCCATATGATTTGGTGAGATCGATTGTTGGGGATAAGCTATCTTATGGCATGATTCTACGCCCCGGCGTTGAAGCTCACGGATTCGAACCAACCCCACAAAATATCATCACCATCAACAATGCGAAACTATTTGTTTATATCTCAGATGTTATGGAACCATGGGCAGAAGGCGCGATTGAAGCCAACAATTCTACAACTGTGCTTTTGGATTTATCCCATGAGATTGATTTTGAAGCGGGAGATCCCCATCATCACGATGTATCCTTTTCATTTGCAAATCTAAAACCGACTTTGTTAGAAGAACATGACCATGATCATGATGAAGATCCCCATTATTGGGTGGATTTAATCTTTGCGATGCAAATGGTTGATATCTTAGTGGAGGCCATTCGTGCGATCGATGCCGACAACGCGACCTTTTATCAGGAAAATGGGGAAGCCTTAGAAGAATCCTTGCATCATTTACATCATGAGATTGAAGAATATATGGAGTCCATCTTAGAAGAAAACCGTGTGATTTATCATGCTGGTCATGTCAATCTTGCATTCTTCGCTGCTCGTTATCATATGGAAGTGATTTCTTTAACAGAAGCTTACGCTCCTGATGGACAACCAACCGCTCCTCAAATTGCGAATATGATTAATGCTTTACAAGCATCGGGTCGTCGGGTTTTATTTTATGAAGAACTAGCGAATAATTCAGTAGCGATCACCATCCAAAATGAATTACAAACAAGAGGATACAACATTGAACTGAAGCTATTCCATGGGATGCATAATGTTTCCCAAACGGATTTCGATACCAAGGTTACTTATTTAGAATTTATGGAAGCAAACTTCATGAACTTAAAAACAGCATTAGATGCTTATGTAATCGAGGCGAATTAAATGGGAAAAGTGTATCTTGATGTCAATCACCTGACCGTCCGTTATGGCAACTACGATGCTATTCGGGATGTATCCTTCCAAGTTGAAGATGGTGATTTCATCAATATTATTGGACCAAACGGGGGCGGAAAAACAACCTTAATCAAATCCTTAATTGGATTAGTTACCCCATCAAGTGGTTCGATTGAAGTCTCACCAGTTGTTCATAACCGAATTGGCTATTTACCTCAAAAGGGATTCTTAAACGATCCCTCTTTTCCCGCTACAGTCGAAGAGGTCTTGTATACAGGCATTTTACAACAGGCTGAGGTTTCACGGTATATTACGAAAGAACATAAGCAACAAATCGATCAACTTCTCCTTAAAATGGATGTTTATCATTTAAAGAAACGCTTGATTTCGTCTTTATCAGGTGGTCAGCAACAGCGGATTTTCATTATCCGTGCGATGTTATCGAATCCCAAGATTTTAGTCCTCGATGAACCAACAACTGCACTGGATCCGGACTTCCGAAAATCGTTCTCGCAATTACTAAAGAAAATCAATCTTGTGGAACAAATGACGATTATTAATGTCACTCACGAATTAGATGAAGAGTTAAAACGAGGTAGTAAAGTCTTACATATTGATCAAACGATGCGTTTCTTCGGAAGCTATGAATCCTTCAAACTCCATAGTAAGGAGATGAAGAACTATGTTTGAGATGTTTCAGTACCAATTTTTTCAATTTGCGCTCATTACCGGGTTAGCGATTGGAATTACCACAGCCTTATTAAGTAATTTCCTTGTCTTAAAAAATCAGGCCTTGATTGGTGATGGGTTAGCACACGTGAGCTTTGCGGGGATTATTATCGGGATGATTTTCGTTGATGAGCCTATTTACATCGCGATTCCAATTGTTATCCTTGCGGCGATTTTGATGAAACTACTAATGAACTCTGCGAAAATTCATGGTGACGCTGCCATTGGAGTCGTCTCTTCATTAGCACTAGCTCTCGGTTTTATTATCATTAGCATTGGAAATGGTTATAATCGTTCCATCGAAGGGTTATTGGTAGGTTCGATTTTAACCGTGGATATCGTGGATATCGTGTTCTCGTTGCTTGTGCTCGGAATTACAATCTTCTTTATGGCACGCAGTTATCAACGCTTATTCTCGATGACTTACGATTATGAATATGCCAAGTTCACCAAAATTCACGTCAAAAAATATGATTGGTTGTTATCGATTATTACAGCAGTTACCATTGTTTTAGGGGTATCTTCTGTTGGGATTTTATTGATTTCGAGTTTGATTATCTTCCCTGCTATTAGTGCCATTCAAATTGCAAAAAGTTTTAAACATGCTGTCTTTCTCGCTGTTATCATCAATATCATTGCCATCTTCTTTGGTCTAGTTGGGTCTCACATTGTCAATATTCCCCCAGGAGCGAGTATCGTCATGATTCACGGGATTATCTTCTCTGTTTTGATTTTAGTCAAAACATTAAGGAGGAACTAAAATGGCCTTTCCTGCTCATCTTCGTCAAACACAGCAAAGGGAATCGATCTATAAGTTCTTAGATGAATCGAACTTACCGTTAACCCCCGAAGCGATTCACGAGCAATTAAAAGACAAAATTGATTTATCGACAGTCTATCGGACCTTAGATGTCTTTCATAAAGCGCATGTTGTCCATAAACTTTTACTGGATAATAAAATTTATTATTATCTCGCTGGAGAGGATCATAAGCATTTCTTAATCTGTTTAGAATGTCACCATATCTCTGAAATCCAAACCTGTCCCTTTCATGTCTTTGAATCAAAAATTGAAAAAGAAACGCAGTTTCATGTTACTTATCATCCCGTTGAACTCTATGGATATTGTCGGGATTGTAAGAAATCCGATAAAAATCATTAAAACATCGTATTTTCGCGATGTTTTTTTGTTTTTTTTTTAGAAAATGACTTTTTCTAAGTGTGGAATGGGTGTATTATTTTTATGTATTAAAAAAATATAGGGGGATAATATGGAAAACTTGAAGCAACAATGGAATGCTTTTTGGAACGGCAAGCGCTTCTTATGCTTACAAAAAATCGTTCATGCTGGCTTGGGATTACTCTTCTTACTATTTATGGTGTTTCCTTACTTTAGTGTCACAGTAGGAACTACGACATTTCGTTTTAGTTTCTACGGAGCCTTTACTTTCGCTACCATCTTTACCATTGTTTGGCTCGTCATTAGTTTAGCAACGTTTGCTTTACCTTTGTTCAATCTCGATAAATTTGATAAGATTATCCGGATTATTCAATTTGTGATGCTATTACTACTCCTTTTATTATCATTATTAATTGGTTCATCTCAAGGATACTCGTTTGGAATTGGCTTCTTCTTCGCTCTCATTTTCCTTGCGATTTTCTCACTCTACCTCTTTAAGAAATCGCTGATTGAGGGCATCATTGGAAAACTGATTCCTGCTTCGTTGCTCCCAAAAAAGGTCGCACCTGTTGTGGAACCAGCAAAAGAACAAGAACCGGTTCAAGAAGTGGTTGTAGAACCTGTAAAGGAAGAAGTTAAAGAAGAAATTGTGGAACCTGTTAAGGAAGAAGTCAAAGAAGAAATCGTAGAACCCGTTAAGGAAGAAGTC
>CAZABW010000014.1:0-6183 GCA_964483655.1 uncultured Candidatus Izemoplasmatales bacterium | reverse complement strand
GTTAAGGAAGAAGTCAAAGAAGAAATCGTAGAACCCGTTAAGGAAGAAGTCGCTCCCGAAGTCGTGGAAGAAAAAGTTCCTGAGGTCGAGGAAGAACCTGTTCCGGTAGAAGAAAAAAAAGAAGAATAAATAAGAAAAAAATCACTCAGAAAATTGAGTGATTTTTTTACGCTTGAGCAAGAGCTAAGTTTTTAACCCAGTGTTTTTTCCGGTATCGAGAAATTGCGAATAAGGCTTTTGGAATATCCAATGCTTGAACGGTAAAGAACATCCAAACGACTGGTAACTGGGTGAAGTAGGCAAGAGCTAAAGCCACTGGGACTGTAACGGCCCACATGTATCCCGAATCCATAAGTAACGTGCTTCTTGTGTCACCCCCCGCACGAAGCGTGAAGTAGACAGCGACGTTAAACGAATAGACCGCAATAAAGAAACTATTGACACGGATCGCGAATAACGCAATCGCTAGGGTTTCTTGGGTTTGATTGGTGTAGATGTCAAGGACAAAGAAACTCGCGACAAACAATAACAACCCTGCAAAGAACGCAAATACCGTGCCGAAGAATATCAATTTTCTGGCATTATCTTCGGCTTCTTTTAACTCATTTCGTCCTAATGTATTCCCTACCAATACCGCAATGCCCGTGCCAATCGCCGCAAACGTAACAAAGACCATTTGAGAGATTGTACCTGAGATGCTCATTGCTGCTAAGGCATCTTCGCCACGTACCGAGTAGGCGAGTAAGAACATCGTCTGACCCAGAGACCAAAATAATTCATTGGCCATTAACGGTTTTGCCATTTTGACCGTTTTCTTTAAGACATCAGGTTCAATATGAAAGAGTTTTGCTAAAGGAAATTGGAACTTCTTTCCTTGTTTGAAAAGCAAGAGCAAGGTTAATGCTAATTCGATAATCCGCGCAATGAAGGTTGCTAAGGCAGCCCCAAGGACACCCATTTGAGGGAAGCCAAAGTTACCGAAGATCAATAAGTAATTTAGAACCATGTTAGAGAAGATGGTGACCATTGAAATATAAAGGAGCGGTTTGGTGATTCCCGTTTCGCGGAAGGTATTGGATATCGCAATCGCGATGACCCATGGAATAGCACTGAAGCGAGCAATCGATAAGTAGGTCAAACCACTATCAATCGTGGCTCCTTCTTCTGCGAATGCCCCGATTAAGAAGCGTCCAAAGAAGGTAAAAATCAACAGCGATAATAAAGCGATTGCTAAGCCGATAATAATCTTAAACTGAAACGTTTGTTTGAGCTTATCGAATTCCTTCGAGCCATTGTATTGAGAGGTTAAAATCCCCGCTCCTCCCATCGCTCCAAAAGTGATGAGCATAATCACAAAATACAGTTGGTTAACAACAGCGACACTTCCTAGGACACTTTTTCCTAGAGAACTGACCATAATGTTATCCACCAACTGCACACTACTTGTAATGAGTTGTTGTAAGACCAAAGGAGCGGAAACACTCATCAATGTCTTATAAAAAGCTTTGTTACCAATAAATCGTTTGAACATGTTATTACCTCTTACTTCACCCTTTCTATTTTACCAAAAGTATCCTTCAAAGGCAAAGAAAAAAGCAAAACCTTACGGCCTTGCTTTTACGATTTTTTAAATGTGGTAAATCGTTGAATCCCATTTTCATATTTTGGGGGATTTTCTCCCTCAATGAGAGGTAAAGCATACTCTAAGAAATGTTCATTCACACCATTCTTCTCTTTTGTAATCCAATCCACAGGAATTGTTTTTTCTTGGTTAGCTACTAAGTGAAGGGGTTGGGATGAAAAGAACGACTCGTATGGATGATTGCTCTTTCGTTCAATCGTAACCATAACATCCGTTACACCTTCAAGCATCAGTTGAACGGCTTTTCTTCCTACAGCAATGGCTTCATTCACATCGGTTAGACTTTGTAAATGAGCTGCTGCCCGTTGAGTAGAACCAAGTTCCACACTACGGGAAGAAATCCCTAAATCCGTCATCAGGATATTCGCTAATTTAGAAGAAACGCCACCGAGTTGGAAATGGCCAAAGGCATCTTTTAATCCTGAACTAGATCCAATTAAGACCCCATCTTCATTATGAATTCCTTCCGAGACGGCAACGAGACATTGTTTCTTTTGTTCATAGACTTTTTTGACATCTTGTTTAAACCGTTCAATCGAAAATGGGACTTCAGGAAGATAAATCAAATCGGGACCATAGCCATTCAAGGAAGCAATCGCACTGGCAGCGGTTAACCATCCAGCATGTCGTCCCATGATTTCCACGATGGTGACTTTTCCTTTTCGATAAGCAATCATATCATAAGCAATTTCCATTAAGGTATTGGCAATATACTTCGCCGCCGATCCATACCCAGGGGTATGATCGGTCAAAGGTAAATCATTATCAATGGTTTTCGGAACGCCGATGATTTGGCAATCATAATCGACATGACGCATGTAATCCGCTATTTTCATACAAGTATCCATCGAGTCATTTCCGCCATTGTAGAGGAAGTAATGAATATTATATTTTTGGAAGATATAAAGCATCCGGACATAGTCGGAGTCATCTTCACGGAAATCTTTGAGTTTGTAACGAACGGAACCAATCGCAGATCCAGGGGTATGTTTGAGTAATTCGATTTGTTCTTCGTCCTGATCATTCATAAAAATAAAATCTTCGGTTAATACTCCCGTAATCCCATGACGCATGCAGATAACTTGCTCGATGAGTTCAGGATGTTCAAATGCTTCTTTGATCACGCCATAGGCGGATGCATTAATCACGGCGGTAGGACCGCCAGATTGTCCATAGAGTAGGTTGCCTTTTTGTGGTTTCATCGTATTCCTCCCATATTCAAAAAATATGATATCACATTTTTGTGAATTTCCTTCAAAGAAGCGATAATTTTTTAAGAAAAAATCACCACATGGGTGATTTTTTGTTAGAACTTGATTTTCGCTTTCGAGAGTTGATAAAGTTTTGTACATGCTTCTAAATCATCGGCGAGTTTGTTATAAGAAATTGCTTGTTGATCGCGGAAGTAAAAGCCTTCGGGTCGATGGTCGATCACATGTAAATACGTCGCAACTGGGGCGGATGGTTCCTGTCCTTTGCGTTTGACAATATTCCAAACTAACCTTGGTAATCCCTTCATGTGTTTGGTTCCGACATTGGTTTTGACTAAACCAGGATCGATGACATACGCTTTTCGATTCGACTCTTTCCAAACAGAATTGTAATACTTTGCCATCATCACGTTTGCTAGTTTGGATTGACGATAGCTACCAAAGATACGATAGATTCCTTTTTTGAACTCGAGATTTCGCCAATGGATTTTTGCTTTGTAATGCGAGGTGGAACCCGTAAATAAGACTAATCCATCGGGGAGGTAATCGAGTAAGGATTCTGTTAATTGAATCGTCGCTAAATGGTTTAAAGCGAATTGATATTCAATCCCATCGACTGTATTTTGATAGTGATCCATCACACTACCCGCATGATTGAGTAAACAATCGATTTTCGTGAGGTTGTTTGAGAGTAAATAGGCTTTTACTGAGATCACGAACTCTTGAATCGCAGCTTGAGAGGATAAATCGCAAGCAAAGATGCGAAAATGGGCGTTGGGAAACTGTTCGTGATAATCCCGCTCAATCCGAGCACATTTGTCTTTGTTTGACCCCACAGCTAAAACATGATCGCCTCTAGCAATCAAAGCTTGGAATAAAGCTAACCCAATCCCGTTGGTAGCTCCGGTTAAGAGAATGGTTTGACTCACGATAGGCCTCCCTTGTGTTAGGACTTGTTTCTCCAGTACATTGAACCATCATTTTTGCGACTGATAAAACCATAATCGACTAAATAGCGTCGTATCATGACGTAGTCACTATAGACTTGTTTTAACACGTCATTGATTTCTTTTTCGGTATAGATTTGGTCTTCTGGGATTATTTGAGCACACGCTTGAATTAAGAAGTAGCGTCGTTTCTCCTTACTTGGAAACGTGTGAATATGAAAGGGCTGATCCGGCGAGAGATATTTTTGACGATACTCCAGCACTTCAGCTTCGGTAAAGGTAAACATGATTTTCTCCTTATGTTTTTATGGAATGAAGATAGGTAAAGACCTCATGAGCAATCCGATCATGGGTTTGGTGATTGGGATGATAATCCGAACCAAACGGATCGAATTTGCCCGCAGGGCTGACCGCTAGAACATGAATATTCGGATGTTGATGCAGTTGATTCTTTATGAAATGGAAACTTTCTACAATCGGTTTTCCTTCATTCATCATGCCATAGATGACAATAATTTGGGCTTGAGGATGGAGGGTTTCCAACCGTTGTAAAAAGTGAAGATATTGATGGACAAACAAAGCCGAAAGCTGATTCACTTCGGTTTTGCTTAAACTTTGATAATTCGCACTATGGTAATCGTTGGATCCCACATTTAATACAATCAGTTCGGGATGCAGTGGATGGGGATAATCGGGTTGATTGTCATGAATGACATTATCGACATCTATCCCATAACGTTCATAAAGGGCGGGGATGGTTTGGTTGAGGTTGACTCCATCGGTATTATATCCACGAGTGATTCCATATCCGGATGCGCCTACGATTTCGATATCATAATCTAGTAAGTTCGCTAATTTCACCGAGAAAGCTTCCAAAACATTGGAATTAGCAGTGGACTTTGGCTCTGTTAGGGAGCCTAAACTACCATATCCCGTGGTATTGGACGCCCCGACAACTTGTAATAGTTTTCTGGGATTTCGTTTCATTGGGACAATCATCCCATCTACAGAGAGATTCGAAATGACAAAATGAACATCCATTGCTTCATTCAATTTCACCATTTTGAAGTGATGAAGGCCTGGTTCGACTGTGAATGTTTGTGTATGGACTCCTTCAAAGAAGGAAATAATCCTTGCAATGCCGTCAATTTCAAAATGGAAGTATCCCGCTTGATTGGGGAAACGCAAAGAAATCGATGCTGTTAGTGCAATCGATGTTCCTTGAAACTGGCATTCCAAGCCACTAGCACTATGAAACAAATGTGTGCCGTCATCTTGATGTTCAACACGCCCAAGCCAGTGGATTGCGTGTTGAAGCGTTTCATCCATTTACAAATCCTCCAATAAGAGTTTTCCTAAATCAGCGACCGTATGGATTACATACGTAGGTTGTTTATCCGAAAGCATCCGCTCATCATCAAATCCCCAAGTGACAGAGGCAATGTCAACGCCAATCGTTTGACAGGCGGTGATGTCACGGACTTCATCGCCAACATAAAGAACTTCTTCTTTCTTTAATCGATACTTCCGTAAAATGCGATGAATTTGTTCATCCTTGGTAAAGAGACCTGCTTTGCCATAAATCTGATCAAAAGCATCCAATTGATGAAGGCTAAACACGGTTTTAATATTCTTTTTCGTATTCGAAGAAATCACTGCTAAGCGATATCTTTGTTTTAGTTGAATCAACAAATCTTTCATCCCTGGCATGAGTTCCGTGTGTTCTAAAAACTCACGGACTACTTTTTGGGTATCTTTCATGATTTTGGGAAAATCAACGATGTGAATCCCTAAAGCCCGTATTTTATCAAAAAGGGGTAGTGCCTTGATCGCCATTAGTTCTTGTTTACTCAATCGGGAGAGACGATACTTCTCGGCCATCCGTTGATAAACGAGATATGCTACGTCCATGGAATGGGTAATCGTGCCATCAAAATCAAATAAAATCCATTTTTTCATACAATCACTCCTAGAGTCATTGTATCATATCTCATCGGATTTTACGGAAACATTCACATTGTAATCATATAAAAAAATCTTCATGGATTGTTTTTTCCCATCGAGAGAAACAAGAATTTGCTCCTCCCCAACCAATCGAAATCCGGTTTTCTGATAAAAATGATAGGTGGATTCGGTATCCGTAAAGAGATAATAATGAGCCACTTGTTTCGATTCTAACCGTTGATTGAAGAAATCTACAAAACGACTACCGATGCCTTGGCCTTGAAAATGATGGTCAACAATTAAAAGGGTTAATTCTGCTGGATAGGTTTGATTTCTTTTTTTGAGTAATTTTAAATAAGAAGACTGGATCTTTGAATATGTCATCATTCCTCGCAAGTCAAAGAAAGCAGTGAGTAAGATGAGTAGTTGATAAAACCAA
>CAZABW010000013.1:19249-43232 GCA_964483655.1 uncultured Candidatus Izemoplasmatales bacterium | reverse complement strand
GTTGCGCCAGTTACAATGCATTTCATAATCTCACCTCCTAGTTTCATTATACACGATTTTTAGTTAAAGTAAACTAATGTTTACTATTAGTATGCATCCATTGGTGAGAAAATAATGTTTGTTACAAGAAAAGCGAATATGGTTCGTTGAAAATATTCGCTTAGTCCTTCCATATTGTAGATAATCCCGAACGGTTTGTGAGTAGGAAATTCAGGTAATCATTAACCAAAATGGATAACAATTTAATGAACTGCATAAAAAGGACAAGTCATAGACAAGGACCCTCACAAACAGTATAATACAGTTAATTAACTAAAAATATTGAAACAATCTGCGGTAGAAAGGAGAGCCTTTGTGAAAAAAGAAAAGAATATCGGCTTCTTAGCAGCTCTCATTATTGTTCTTGGTATCTCGATTAGTAGTGTTTTCATTTACTTTTCCTACAGTCGGATCATCACGGATAATAGTATGAACATCGCCGAGTTATCGACGATGAACATCTACTCAGAAATTAATAACGAACTCACCAAGCCCATCTATGTTTCTCTTACCATGGCGAATGACTCGTTTGTAAAAAACTGGCTAAACGCCGAAGAGTTGAGTTCAACACAAGACATCATCGATTATCTCGGTGGAATTCAAACGAAATATGAATATAGTTCTGTATTTCTAATTTCAAGTACCAGTCTCAATTATTATCGCCATACGGGGTATTTAAAAACAATCCATCCTGATGATGATCACGATGTATGGTATTATACATTCATTGCGAAACCAGTCCTCTATGAACTGGATGTTGATATCGATGAAGCGAATGGGACTCTCACAATCTTTGTCAATGCAAAGATTTTAGACGCAAATGAGGATTTAATTGGTGTCATCGGCGTCGGGATTGAAATGGATTATGTCCAAGAACTGATTCAACAATTTGAGACAGAATATGACTTAGAAGCCTTCTTAATCAATGATTTTGGATTAGTTCAATCCCATACCAACACTTCCATGATTGAAACGAGAAACATCTTTGATGAAGAAAAGTATCTTCCTCACCAAGTTTTACTTCTTTCAGACAGTGAGCAAATCATATTAATTCAAGATGATAGTGGTTTTATCACTTCACGATTTGTCGATGAACTTGACTGGCATATCATCGTGGTAAAAGAAACCAATGTCTTTGCGGGGTTTGTCCGTGATTATTTCACCAGCAGTTTTATCGCCCTTTGCGGGGTCGTTGCTTTGGTTTCTGTTTTAATCAACCAAGTGATAAAAGCTCATAAAAAAGAAGTGTTCAGTCTAGCCATTAAAGATCCTTTGACACACTTACTAAATCGCCGAGGTTTTGATTTAGAGTATCGTAAATTAAATACTCTCTCTTTCCCACAAACTCTTCTTTTTATGATTGACATTGATAATTTCAAACGCTTTAATGATCTTCATGGACATCAATTTGGAGATGAAATCTTGATTCGATGCTCACACCAAATCGAACAGATGATGGGTGATACTGGGGTTCTCTCCCGGTGGGGAGGCGATGAATTTGCAGGCATCCTGTATGGTGATTCCTCTCAAAATATCCAATTGCTCAAAGCGATACGTGATTCGATATCAAAAGATTCTTTTTTCTCGGCGCATCAGTTAACGATTAGCATCGGCTATACGATTGTATCGAAAGAGGATTCGATGGATCATGTAATCCACTTAGTGGATAAGGCCTTGTATCGTTCCAAAGAACAAGGTGGTAACACGATAACCCTCGAATAACAAACAAAATATTCGTGGTTTAAAATTTCATAATGAAAAGCGAACCATCTCGTGAGATTTGGTTCGCTTATTCTTATTTACAAGCAAGAAGGTAAATTTTTCTCGCGTCTTCCATGGTCAATTTCTTGAAACTACCAAATACTTCGCCACGGTTGATTCTTAGTTTCGCTAACAACCGATCAATATCACTTTTATCAACACCTAACTCTTGGAATGAAGTTGGCATGCCGATGTCTTTTAAAAACCATTCAAATCGGTGAATCCCTTCTATCGCAACACCTAAGGGGTCGTTCGGATCATCAAAAACATGCCAAACGTTGACCGCTAATCGCCGATACCGATTCAAGTCTTCCTTGATGGTGTACTTCATATAAGCTGGAAACATGACCGCTAATCCCGCTCCATGAGAAACGTCATAGAGTGCAGATAGTTCGTGTTCTAAGCCGTGGGTAGCCCAGTCCTCTTCTCTCCCAACCCCTAAAATGTCATTATGAGCAATGGTCCCGGCCCAACAAATCGTTGCTCTTGCGTCATAATCAAGGGGATGTTTCACCATGACCAAAGCCGCTTCGATGATGGAGCGCAGAGTAGCTTCCATCAGTTGATCTGTCAGTTCAACTGCCGTTGTCTTCGTAAAATATCGTTCAAACAGGTGACTCATCATATCTACCACACCAGCAGCCGCGTGATACATGGGTAGGGTGTAAGTTAACTCCGGATTAATAATTGCAAATACGGGTCGAATCAAATCAGAGCCGGTTCCGCGTTTTAATAGGTCGGTTTCATGGGTAATGACTGCCGCGCTAGAACCCTCTGAACCCGCTGCTGGGATGGTTAAAACAACTCCAACAGGGAGTGCTTTTTGAATTCTTGCCTTGCGACTAAAGAAGTCCCAGAAATCGCCCTCATATAACGCACCAATCGCAATCGCCTTGGCGGAATCGATAACCGAACCACCGCCAACAGCGAGAATGAAATCAATTCCTTGTTCTTTAACTAGTTGAATGCCTTGATAGACCAGCCCACTTCGAGGATTCGGCATCACGCCTCCCAACATAGAAAAGGGAATGTGATGTTCCTTTAAAGACTGCTCGATTCGATCAAGTAGTCCACTTTTTTGTACAGATCCTCCTCCAAAATGAATGAGTACTTTTTTGACTTGGAGCGCTGAAATGAGTGAGCCTACTTCACGTTCTGTGTCTTTTCCAAAAACAAATTTAGTAGGACTATAGAATTTAAAATTGTTCATCTCTATTCCTCCTTTGCCCATTCATTGTAGCACAAAAGTAGTTCATTCGTCTAGGATGTAGATTTAGGATGGCCAATCTCAATGATAAATGTTATAATATGCATTGAAAATCCAGGAGGAATCATCTATGAGAGATTGTGCTTGGCTTAAAGATTCATTCATTGCTCATCGTGGACTTCATAGTAGTGACTTCAGTGTACCAGAAAACTCCTTACACGCTTTCGAGTTAGCCATTGAACAAGGATTTGCGATTGAGTTCGATGTAACCATTATGGGAGATGGGACTCTCGTTGTTTTTCATGACAAAGATTTAAAACGGATGACAAATCAAGAAGGTCGGCTTCTCGATCTTCGTTATGATCAGGTCAAGAAACTTCGGTTACACGACACGAAAGAAACCATCCCCACATTAACAAAAGTACTCGAGTTAGTGAATGGACGAGTTCCACTCTTAATCGAGTTAAAGCACCATGGTAACAATGAAACCCTTTGTAAAAACTTCATGGTTATTATGGACCGATACAAAGGTCCTTGGGCTGTTCAATCCTTTCATCCAATGACCATCCATTGGTTTAAGAAAAACCGTAAAGAAGTGATTCGCGGTCAAATCGCAGAGTACTTCTTACAAGACGAAACATTGAAACCCATCACGAAATTTCTTTTGAAACGGATGTTTTTTAATCTCATTAACAAAGTCGACTTCATCAACTATGGCATCAAGAACATGCCCAATCCCTATGTGGACAAAGCAAAGAAAAAGAAGATTATTGTCCTTGGCTATTGCGCAAGAAATCCGCAAGAATGGGCCTTTTGCAAACACTATATAGATAACGCTGTCTTTGAATTTTTTGACCCAAGAATTAACTGTAATGACCCCGTTTAACCTCTACACTTCGAAAGAAGTGTTTTTTTATTCAAAAAATGAATCGAAAACTTACGATTCTCGCCTACGCATTATTGACAGAAGGTGAAAATGGGTCTATTCTAAGAGTGCTGTAAAAAATGTAGACAGATATAGGGTGGTAATTATGGTCAAATTTATGTTTCGTTTGATGCTTCTTGTTATTCTCAGTTTTTCCTTTGTCAGTTGTCAAACAACTCAAACATTCAATCTCGATTCTATCGATATTGAAGCCGTGAATCAAATCGATATTCCTGCTGGTACCTATACCGTAGCGTATACGATTGAAGATCTCTCGCGTTTAATGAAAGATTATAACGCAACGGTAACAATCCATGTGCTAAACCGGGCGAACGAAGAAATCAGTGTTTCTGGAAATACCTTTACGGTCGAAGAAAATGAAGAGTACACCGTCACAATTAAACTTCAAGTAAACGATCAATCAAAAGAAAAAACAATCACAATAACCGCAATCAACAGTGTCATCTCAACGATAACCGTTCAGTTTGATGTCAATTCCGGAAGCGGCACATTCCCCTCTCAAACAATCCCCATCAGTACCCATGCATCTAGACCTTCTACAGACCCAATGAAAGAAGGGTTTCGGTTCCTTGGGTGGTTTCAATCGATGGAGTCTATAGAGCCTTTTAACTTTGAAGCTACTTCCATTTATGAAAACATGACACTCATAGCCAAATGGGAAGAAATTCAAACCAATCAAGTCAAAGTAACCTATGATTTAAATGGAGCGCTTCAAACCTCAGAGTTATCAGAACTCGTAACAATCGGAAGTTATGCGTCTGGATTAAGTGTGACTCCGATCTATCCCGGTCATATCTTTATTGGTTGGGCACATGATCAAGAGGGCCATCACCCCTTTGATTTAAGCACAACTCCCGTGGTATCGGGCATTACCTTGTATGCTATTTGGCACATTGACTTTGTCGTGATTCAAAATGATGATGCGTTTACCAATCAAATGATTGATGAAGAATCCGTACTCCATGAAGGATTTGTTGAACAACGTTTTCTAATCAAATCAATTCATAATTTGAATCAAGTGGTTCAAGAACATAATCTAAATGAAACGGTTCTTGAGTTTGGTATCTTATATTCACGTAATCAAGCATTGGAGTATTACGATTCCAATCTAACAAAACTACAAGGAGATATGAATCTTGTTGTTTCAAATCAAATGTCCAGTCTTCTCATTGAATCTACGACAGAACCGTTACTGAGTGAAGCAACGTACTTTTATCGTTTCTTCGTCCGCTTAGAGCGAACGATTATCTACAGTGATATTCACAATTTTTCTAGTTATATCACGGTTCAACCTGGCATGGCTGTGGGATTAGATTATGTCGTCAGTGGAGGGTATTATCGTTTGGATAACGGGAATACTCAATTTCGACCGAGCTTCTTCTTCGATGTGCTTGATGGATACACTGCAACGATTGATGGAGTAGGATATAGCGATTTCCAAAGTTTGCACCGGGAAGGATTCCGTTCCATCATCAGCGTTGATCTATCCAATGGAAAGCAATATTTGCATGTGTTCCATTTGGATTTTCAAACCCCTGATGTTGTTGTAACGTTAAAGAACTTAGAGACCCATTCAGGGGATTTATTAGCATCTTTTGGCATTCTTTTTCCTCATTTAGAGCATATTCATTATCCAACCCCAACAGTGGGTGTCATTTATTCCACGACTCACCCATTTTTAAAATTGACGTCCCCTAGTATTTCCCTTAAATCAGCTACTTTTGATGAAGATACTGCTACATTCTTAACGAACTCTCCCATTCATAGCGGTAGTAACTCGTTCTATATTCGAGGCTATGCGACAATCAACGGAAAAACCAATTATAGTTCAGTTGTCTACCAAGTTCAAAAGAATGGGGAAGGAAACTACGAAGTCGTTAAAGAGTTTACTGTCATAGAAGAAGAATACGCTCCCAATTCTCATTCCTGGAATTTCGGGTCTTCGAGCACAGCACGCCTCTATCAATCCAATGGGTCGTCGATGGAATACACAACCCATTCGGTTGAACTGCATCTCGACCTCCCTGGTCAGTATTTCGTTACTTTTGAACAAAGCACCCTCATCACAGACATCCTCGTTGTGTCCCTACCGGACCCCACAGGGATTGAAGACGGGCAAACCTATACAAACTCCGTTTTCGCTTCCCTCGACGGATATGACCCTTACTGGTACTATTCGTTCAATGGTGGCGATTACATCTATTTGCCAGCTGGAATTCGGTTTTCTGAAGTAGGATATTATGAAGTCTTCTACCGTGGTTCATCGGGCATCGTAAAAATTAGTTTTTCGATACAATAATCGTAAATAAAGAAAGACCTTGATGGAATCACACCATGTGTGTCATCTCATCCAAGGTCTTTTTCTATTCAATCACAAACTACATTAATCCATTTCTACGTCAAACTGTTCTAAAACCGATCCTTTTTTCACGATTTTGGAATCTCCATGTTTGACAAAGAACATCGAGATAAACGCTAATCCAACGAATAATGCCGCATAGGGGAATAATACCTTTCTACCCCATTCATCCATTAACATGCCCGATAAAATCGGTGTAACAATTTGTGCGGACATCGAAAAAGCGTAATAATAACCCGTATATTTCCCAACATCGCTTCCTTTGGTCAACTCGACAACCATCGGATAGGAGTTCACATTAATCGCAGCCCAGCCGACACCAGTAAACCCAAAAATCACATACATGAACCAGCCAAAACTTTCATTTAAAAAGTATACCGATCCAAAACTTAACACAACAAGAACAATCCCCATTAGAATCGATTTTCTCCGGCCGATTTTCGTTGCCAAAATCCCAATCGGTATGAATGAAATCAAAGCGGTTCCTGAGGCAATCAAGAGCGGCATCGAGAACCCTAGACCAAGCACTTTTGGTGCGTAATCAGATAGTTTTGTAGTAACCGCATTATATCCAACGAACCATAAAAAGACCGATAACAAAATCAGAAATAAACTATTTTGTTTGGCGCGATCAAGTTTTTCAGTTTGTGTATTGGAAGTTTCTTCTTCCAAGATTCCTAGTTCTCGTTCTTTTTCTTCTCGTTCCTTCACCCACTGGGGTTCTTTCACTTTCCATAAGAAGAACCCTAGCAAGAGAAACATCATGATTCCATTTAAGACAAAGGCAGGAGAATAATCAACGAACGATGCATTATCAAGTCCTAAAATCGTTAAGATGAGAATCGCAATCATTCCCCCAATGGTCCCCATTAAGTTAATCACTGCATTCCCCTTACTTCGCAATGGTTTGATAATAACATCCGGCATGAGTGCTACTGCAGGAGAACGGAATAACGACATCGAGAGTAAAGCGATAAATAAAACCCCTATGAATAAAACAAAGATAGTCGGATCCGCTTGGGTCACTTGCCATGCGGATTGCGAAAGGTCGGCATCATAAATGGAGTGGTAAATTTCATCGACCCAGAATAAATATCCTCTTTGGGTGATATACCCTTGATCTACCGCTTCAGCGGCCATGTCAATCATAGGGTCATAGATGGCTTTTTTCCAGTTATCAAATCGGATGTCACTCCATTTTCCTTGATCACGCAAAGAGGATGCTTGCGATAATAAATATGCATTTTGAGTCGTATGCCACTTGGAGACAATCACATCGAACTCGGTTTGCCAATCGCTGAAAGCTTGAAGATACTCTGTTTCTGTCATTCCTTGCGCTTGTAATACTTGTTCGATTCGAAGCGTATCTCCGAGTTTAACTCCATGATACATGACATCTCGTTCTTGTTCGTATGCTTCATATTCCGCTGTAATCGACGTTTTCTCTTCGAGGGCTTGGCTTTGTAAGTTATCCATTATGGCTAAGCCAAAAACCGCGAAAGCAGCTAGAATCGTTCCCAGTAAGATAAATGGGGTTCGCTTCCCTAGTTTTGACTTACTACGATCGGATAACATTCCGAAGAAAGGAAGTAAAAATAAAGCTAAGATATTATCTAAGGCCATGACAACACCAGACCAAGTTTGGCTAAGACCAAATTTATCGATTAAGATTTTTGTGATGACCAAATCATAGGTAATCCAAAACAAAGAAATCAATAAAAAAGCCAGTCCGATATACAAACTTCTTTTGTAATCCATCTTCATAGTATCCCTCAAATCATTGATGTCTTTTTATAAATCATTGTATCACGGGAAGCACCATCATGAAAGATTCTTGCTGAAAAAATAAACCAAAAGAAAGAGGTGAATCGTTCATTCACCTCTAACGGGAGTTTTAATCCATATCAACATCAAAATTTTCAATTGCTGATGCTTTCAAAACAGGTTTTGAGTCTCCGTGTTTGACAAAGAACATCGTTATGAACGCGGCTGCTACGAAGAACGCCGCATAGGGGAACAATGCTTTTCTGCCTAATTCATCCATCAGAATACCAGATAGAATCGGGGTTAGAATTTGTGCTGACATCGAGAAAGTGTAATAGTATCCCGTGTATTTTCCTACATTCGATCCTTTGGATAGTTCCACAACCATCGGATACGAGTTGACATTAATCGTTGCCCAACCAATTCCAGTTAATGCAAAGATGACATTCATCAAACCACTGATGTTTTCATTTAAGAAGAACACGGAAGCAAAACAAACTGTTAAGAGGGTAATCCCGATTAAAATGGTTTTTCTCCGACCAATCTTCGTCGCCACAATCCCAATCGGAATGAAGGCAAGTAACGCTGCGGCTTGAGCAATTAAAAGGGGTGTCGCAAATCCAATCCCTAGTACTTTTGGTGCGTAGTCAGATAATTTTGTGGTAACGGCATTATATCCGATGAACCATAAGAAGACAGAAATCAAAATCAGGAATAAACTTCTTTGTTTGTCTTTCGCAAGAGTTCCTACCGCTTCTTCTTTAGTTTCCTCTTCTTCTGTGAAGCCATATTTTACGTCTTCTGCTAATTTTTCTTGAACCAGTTTTGGTTCTTTGACTTTCCATAAAAAGAACGCTAATAATAGAAGCATTAAAATACTTACCGTAATAAAGGCTGGCGAATACCCTACATAAGATTTATTATCCAACGCAAAGATGGTTAGAATGACAATCGATAGAATGCCCCCAACGGTTCCCATTAGATTGATGACAGCGTTCGCTTTCGAACGTAAGGGTTTAATAATAACATCAGGCATCAATGCTACTGCTGGAGAACGGAAGGTTGACATCATCACAAGTGCAACGAACAACGTCCCAATGAAGACGATAAATACGGTTGGATTTGAAGCGGTCAGTGCCCACGCTTCTTCCGTTAGACTCACATCGTAAATTCCATCATAGACTTCATCAACCCAGGATAGATACTCTTTTTGAGTTAAGTATCCTCGTCCTAGTGCTTCATCGGTCGTTTCTACCATGGGATTATAAACGACACTAATCCAGTTATCATATTTATGAGTCGACCACTGTCCAGAATCTTTGGCTTCATTGGCTTGTGCTAAGAGTGCAGGTAAATGCTCATCTTTCCATAAAGCCATTGCTTCTTCCCAAGCGCTCGACCAATCGGATAGCGCAGTGCCATACTCAGGAGTTGATTCCCCATGCTTTTTGGCTAAAGAAGTTTCAATGCGCAACGAGTCTTTGACTAAGACCGCCCCATTCATCACTTCACGTTCTGCTTGATAGATTTCATAATTCGCGATGACATCCGTATTTTCTAAACGAACAGTTTGGAGATTATCAGTGAAGGATAACGCAAAGAAGGCAAAAGCCGCCGCAATCGTTCCAACGATAATATACGGAGTTCTTCGACCTAGTTTGGAATTTGACTTATCGGATAATCCACCAAACAAGGGAAGTAAGAACAATGCTAATACATTGTCAAAGGCCATTACCACCCCAGACCATGTTTGATTTAAGCCAAATTTGTCAATGAGAATCTTTGTAATAATCGAATCATAGGTTTGCCAAAATAAGGTAATTAAGAAAAACGCAACACCAACATAAAATGTCTTTTTCAGATCTAACTTCATAGACGCTCCTTTATGGTCTACCCTTCAGGGTATGATTGAGTTCATTATATCATGAAATCGATTTAGCAAGATTCGATTCTCAAAAAGAAAATATATCAATTGGCTATATCGTTCAGACAATCTTACAAATATTGGGTAATAGATTGCATATTTTACAAATAATCGATACAATAGACTTAATAAAAATAAGATGAAAATCATATTTTGATTGGAGTGTACTATGAAAAAATACCGTGTTTTAAATCAAATGATTACGGATGGAGTAGTCGCGGTGATTCGGGCCAAAAGTGACCAAGAAGCTATCCATATCGCTAAAGCTTGCCTTGATGGCGGGATTCACGCACTGGAAGTAACTTTTACCGTTCCAAAAGCAAATCACGTCATCGAACAACTAAAGAACGCCTTTTCTCAAACCAATATACTCATCGGCGCAGGTACTGTTTTGGATGAGACAACGGCAAGAATTGCGATTCTAGCTGGAGCGGATTTTATCGTCAGCCCTAGTTTTGATGAAGCGACAGCCAAATGTTGTAACCGTTTTGGCATTCCTTATTTACCAGGATGTATGACAATTACAGAGATGGTGAGAGCACTAGAAAATGGCTGTGATATCTTAAAAGTTTTCCCAGGAAATGTGCTTGGTCCGCAATTCATCAAATCTGTCCTAGGACCTCTTCCTCACGCTCAACTGATGCCAACCGGTGGAGTCTCCCTGGAAAACATTCAGGAATGGATTCAAGCCGGGGTTTGTGCGGTTGGGATTGGTAGTGAATTAACAGCGCCCGCTAAAGTGGGAAACTTCAGCGAAATCACCCAACGAGCAAAGGCGTTTGTTGAAGCGATTCATCAAGCAAGAAACACATAATTCATAGGAAATTGACGGAGGTAGTTATATGGCAAAAATTGTTACTTTAGGAGAAATCATGTTACGTCTTTCTCCTTCTTTGCAAAATCGCTTTGTTCAAGCCAATCAATTTGATGTCATCTATGGTGGGGGGGAAGCTAATGTTTGTGTTAGTTTAGCGAACTATGGTCATCAGGCTTACTTTGTAAGTAAAGTCCCCCAACACGAAATCGGACAAGCAGCAATCAATCATTTAAATAGGTACAATGTTCGTACTGAATATGTCCTTCGTGGTGGCGATCGCCTTGGGGTATATTTTTTAGAAACAGGCGCAAGTATGCGTCCTTCCAAAGTCATCTATGACCGAAAAGATAGTGCCATTGCCTTAGCAGACTGGAATGAGTTTGACTTCGACACGATATTTAAAGATGCTGACTGGTTTCACTACTCTGGAATTACCCCAGCATTAAGTCCTTTAGCTGCAGAACTCACAAAACAGGCTTGTATCAAAGCGAAAGAACATGGTGTAACCATCTCCGTCGACTTAAATTTTCGAAAGAAACTATGGACTCCGAAACAAGCCCAAGCTGTCATGGTTCCGTTAATGCAGTATGTGGATGTATGTATCGGGAATGAAGAAGACGCCGAATTGGTGCTTGGTTTTAAACCAAAACACACCAATGTAACAAATGCGACTTTACAAACGAGTGATTATTTCGAAATCATGCGTGAAATGGCAGAAACGTTCGAATTTAAAGTGGTCGCTTCTACGCTCCGTGAATCGTTTTCCGCAACTAAAAATGGGTGGCGAGCGGTTCTGGTTTCTGAAGGGGTGTTGTATGAGTCCAAACACTATATGATTGAACCCATCATTGACCGTGTGGGTGGAGGAGACTCTTTTAGTGGGGGTCTCATTCACGGATTACTAACAAAGTCAACTCAAGAAGCTTTGGAATTTGCGACGGCAGCTTCCGCATTAAAACACACCATTCTCGGCGACTTTAACTTAGTTAGCGAAGCTGAAGTACTAACTTTAATGCAAGGCGATGCATCGGGCCGTGTCCAACGATAATCAAGGAAAAGAGGATCATTTATGAAACTTAGTGTTCGTTATAATAATCATCCCCAAGATGCAAAGCAATACACCACAGATATATTACGCGAACGATTTTTGATTGAGACGATATTTGAAGATGACGAAATCATCGCAACCTATTCTCATCATGATCGGATTGTCATCGGTGGAATCAAACCAGTTCATAAATCCCTACAATTAGGCGTTTCCAAGGAGTTTGGAACGGATTATTTTCTTGAGCGAAGAGAAATGGGCGTCATCAATATTGGCGGTGCTGGTGTCATAACCATCAATCATGTTGACTATCCGATGAATCCATCCGATGGCATGTATATTGGTGCTCAAGTCAAGGATGTAGCCTTCCAATCTGTTGATCCTAGCAACCCTGCCAAATTCTATTTTAATAGTGCTCCCGCTCATCACGCTTATCCAACTATACATATTCCAATAGCGAAAGCGAAGAAAGTAGAACTCGGATCTCCAACAAATTTAAATGTCCGTGTGATTCATCAATATGTCCATCCTGATGTATGTCAATCGTGTCAACTAGTGATAGGGATGACAAAACTCGCTCCGGGTAGTGTATGGAATACGATGCCTTGTCATACCCATGAACGCCGGATGGAAGTATACTTCTACTTCAATATGGATGCTCAGACTCGCGTGTTCCACTTGATGGGCGAGCCCCACGAGACAAGACATCTCATTGTCTCAAATGAACAAGCCGTGATTGGACCATCTTGGTCGATTCATTCTGGGGTTGGTACGTCGCACTATACCTTTATTTGGGGAATGTGCGGTGAAAACCAAACCTTCACCGATATGGATTTCATCGATATGTCAAACTTGCGTTAAAAGGAGAGTACTATGTCCCTATTAGATCAGTTTTCACTCAAAGGAAAGGTTGCCATCGTTACCGGTGCCTCCACTGGTTTGGGCCAAGGGATGGCGATTGGGTTAGCAGAAGCCGGCGCGAATATTATTGGAGTGGGTAGTAAACCAATGCCTGAGACAAGAACCTTGATTGAATCTAGAAACGTCCGTTTTCATGAGGTTATTTGTGACTTGGTTTCCGCAACCCCGGATCAGTTAAATAGTATTGTCAATGAAGTTGTCTCTTTATTTGGATCCGTTGATATTCTTGTAAATAATGCTGGTATTATTCGAAGAGAAGACGCGATTACTTTCACCGAACATGATTGGGATGATGTGATGAATATCAACCTAAAATCCGTATTTTTCTTTTCTCAGGCTTTTGCAAAGCAACTGATTAAACAAAATCATGGTGGAAAAATCATCAATATTGCTTCGATGCTTTCTTTCCAAGGAGGCATTCGGGTTCCTTCTTATACTGCCTCAAAATCTGGTCTAAAAGGTCTTACAATGCTTCTAGCGAATGAATGGGCGAAATATGGTATTCAAGTCAATGCCATCGCACCAGGATATATGATTACCAATAATACCGAAATGCTTCGCAAAGATGAGAAACGATCTCAAGAAATTTTAGGACGAATCCCAGCGGGACGCTGGGGAACACCAGAAGATATTGCCGGAACCTGTGTCTTCTTAGCAAGTCCAAACTCCGACTATATCACAGGCTATACGATTGCTGTTGATGGTGGCTGGTTAGCAAGATAAAAAACAAAACCGATCGCGTTGATCGGTTTTTTTGTGCTATTTTTTGGACTGATAATACCGCTCAAATTCAATCGTTGCGAATACCAAAGCAGCTAATCCATACGACCAGTTCTTTGCCTTGGGGATCAGTTTGTATCCTAAGTACGGAAACAAAGGCATCGGAATCGTCGGACCACTGATTTCTGGCATAGCAAATGCCCCATTCTCTTCTTCAATCGCGTTAATGACTGCTTGAAAGGCTTTGAGTGCTGGTTGAAGGAAATCATTACTTAAAATCCCTAACCGAATTCCTTTTAACCATCCCGCCGCAACCAAGGCAGTAAAGGATAACTCCCGATACGTTTTTCCTACTTTATTGATGACTGTCTCAAACGATCCATCGCTTCGTTGATAGGGAAGGAGGGCGATTGATGTTTTTTGGTAGATATCGATAATGGTATCTCGCTCAGGATGATTGCCGATTTGTTCAAGAATCATCGGTAAGGAACAAATCACCCAGCCATTTCCTCTACCCCAATAAATCTTCCGTCTCGGGTAATGGGTTTTTTGCTTGACCCAGTAACAGTGATACCAAAGATGGTCTTTGGAATCCATCATGTATTTGGCCATAATACGCGGTTGTCTGGCTGCGATATCCATCATATCAGGATGGTTTTGTTCTTTCGCATAAATCGAAGGAAAGACACTGAACATCATTAAACTATCTACCCAAATCGATTTGGGGTAGAGTTTTCCTTCGGTGCTGTTGCCTAAATGATTCACAGAATCTTCAATCAAACGAGGCTCGTGTTGAATGTAATGAAGCGCTCGATTGGTGAGTACCTCATACCCTGCCTGAGGGTATTTTTTTTGCATTTGATAGGTAATTAAAGCGGGAGCGACAGTATCAGATTGATCAATGCGAGGCGGATTAGCAAGATAATAATCACAATATGCTTTCAAAAAAGGTGCATACTTGTCATCTTGGTTAAACTCATTTAATAAAGACAAAGAATAGCCAAATAAAGCTTCCCCCCACATCCACTTCATCTTTGGATTCCAAGTGGACACAATATAATCCACAAGTTTTGTCACGCGATTCCATTGTTCGGATGATTTCATTGTTCTACCCTTTCTTCTCTCGTGGAAGTGTCCATCGAGAGATGGAGACTTTGGTTTTCAACCTTTATGATAATCTCTTGCGGTTTACGAGCAGACTTTACAAACGGACTGTCAAACCGTGGATATTCCACATTTTGCTTTACTCCATCGACAAGAACCTTCTTGCGATATTGAAAATCGATGGTGTGAGAAGTGCGGACTTGAAGTCGTTTGTTTTTGTAAGTCATGAACGACTCTTGGTGTTGTTTTATAAACGCTTCAAAGGAAGTGACTTCACTTTTTGAAGAAACAATCATGACATGAGCCGATTGTTTTCCGATTATTTGGATTTCATCTTCAAGATGATTCTGTTCATGAGACGATATGATTGCCAGATAACAATCTTGAACCCGTCCATAAAAGGCTTTCGGGGTTTGATGTGTTTCTTCAAACTTCGATTTGGGCACATAGAAATGATAGAGATGGAGCCGGTTCCGTTCTAAGAAGCCTTTGCGAACCCCACTGTTGTGAAGAATACAAACCATGTTTTCGTGTTGAAAGACATCAGGGTTGACCCCATTCCCGACCCAAAAGGAAGGACTAAAATTGCGTGCGGAATCATCAAACATCGGGCTTCCGGGATGTGTTCCAAACACATTGATATGATTCGGAAGTGTCGCTTGAAAGAGATGTTGCTGATCCCCAAATTCACCAGGATGATAGCGTTGCGCTGTTGTTAGACAATAGTCCTTTGTTTTCCATGTATACACATTTGCTCGTTGAATCGCCACTCCTTGCGTTGCGGGATTCAAAATACGGACTAATAGAGGCAATAAGTGGAGTTTCTTTAACAAACCGATATTAATCATTTTCAAGTCTTTTAAGAATGTATTGCTTTGTAATTTCCAATTGGAGAACAATTGCATCGTCATCGCAATCGATTCTCGATTCGTAAAAGCTTCCATTGCCCAAAGAAACATCCCATACTCATCCTGATCCATTGCCGGAAACTCGTGCTTCACTTCGGATAAGTGAAGTCCTGTGGACTCTTTTAAGGGCGTTAAGGTTTCTTGTTTTGCAATGGCTTGAATCACCTCTGGAACGTGATACTTTTGGCAAAGGAGAAACAAACTCGATAATCGTGAATAATCGGGTCTTGGATTGTGATAGCCAAATGCGTGCGCTAAAATGTCGTTGACATCCGCTAAGGAAGAATCTTTCTTTTGTTTCTCATAACAACGTCCCGAAGAACTAACGAAACGCCCTTGATAGAGATGATGAGCAAAATCCAGCATGATTAAATCCATAACAATCATTGCGCCTTTTTGGATAAAGGGATCCTTACAATGATCAATCAACACACATAAAGGCGCAATATCTTCTTCGTAATAAGTGTTGGAATGCCATTCAATGAAGCCATATCGAAAGCGATGGTTCAGCCAGTTGATAATCCTTTTTTCGGCTCGATTGTGATGAATTGAACCCTTTTTTTGATCGTTTGTGAACACATCATCAGAAAACAATTCCCCCGCAAAGTACTCACATACCGAAAAAAGTAATTGGTGATTTTCTGACCAATAACACATACCATCTTCACCAGGCTCATCCATCCAATATTTAAAAGATTTCATGGTTTGTTCGATTCTTAGTACCGTTGGATGAGAGAGATATTGACGATAAGATAAATAGGTACATGTTAATACAATCAATCGAAAATCCGCACAATCATGGCGTTGATCGACATACTCACAGAGCGAAACAATCGCCGATTCGTCGATGACTCGGCCAAGAGATAACTCGTAAATTTCTGGAAAGCTTGGGGTATTCATTTTAATCCCCATGCCGACATCTTGTTTAACACTCATAAGAAGCCCTTAAAACAATTGTTTCGCGAGGTCTTCATATTCCGAGACTTCTTCACTGGACCACGTTTCCATCGGTGCTTCTTCTTTGCGTTTTAAGAAGTGACGAACCCGAAGCGATAAATGGTTGGTAAGGGGGAATTTTTTCGCTGCGAAATATCCTAGCGTCATGAGGATAATAAAACTTCCAGCCATCGCGATTCGAATCCCTAAAATGGCAGAAGCGGGTTGATCCGGAAGGGGAACTTCTATCGTCGCTTTGACATAGCCGCTGAAGGCTAACATTAAGGCGAAGACTTGAATCGCAATCGCAGAGCTCGTTTTCCGAATAAAGGTCATCACTCCGGAAAAACTACCGGTTGAACGAACATTCGTTTTTAATTCTGCCACATCAATCGTATCTGGGAAAATAATCCAACTCATCACTTGCGCACCACAGAACCCAATCGCTGTTAGGGCAGTAAGAATATACGCTCCAATGGTTGGCCAACTACTCGGATAAAAACCGACCCCAGCAAATGCGACAATCGCTAAAGGTAAGCCAAAGTAATAGATTTTCTTTTTATCAATCTTATTGATTAAGACTTGAATCAAAGGGAATAAAATCAACTGAACCCCGATAAATGTACCTAAGAAAATCGTAGAACTACCCTTCGCCACGTAAATCGAGTAAAAAATAATCCCCGTTCCAATAATATCCATCGCAATACTTTGGGCTAAATACATTTTCACTAAACTGAAGAAGGTTTTGTTTTTTAGGGGCTCAATAAACGTTTTGACTTCAAACACTGATTTTTCTTTGGGCATTTGAACCCGTTCTCTTGTGATGATTCCAATGAGGATAAGGGGTAATGCAAAGAACAGTGCAAATCCAATACCCACAATCAAGTAGAAGGTTTGAATCGTAATATCTCCTGCTTTAAACGACTCTAACACCATCGAAGGAACCAAAGTACATACCGCTACTGCTAAGGTGGAAACGACCAAACGCCAAACATTGACCTTATTTCGCATTTTGACATCGGTAGTGATTTCAGCGGATAAACTACTATAAGGAACCGCAATAATCGTCGAGACCGTACTATATAACAAATACGTCGCAATCGCATAAATCACCTTTGGACCATCCCCAAATGTCGTTGTGGGATACCAAAGCAAAGCAAACGAAATAATCAATAATAATCCCCCAAAAAAGATATAGGGCCGTCTACGTCCAAATTTAGTCCGCGTGTTATCTGAAATCACACCCATAATCGGATCGGAGATCGCATCCCATACTTTCGATATCAGAATCGCAGTCCCTGCTAAACCTGCGGATATCCCGATAAAATCAACCAGATAGATTAAATACAAGACACTGATAAGGGATTGGGCTCCACCCCCAAAAAAGTCTCCCCACGCAAAAACAACAATTTCTCTTTTCTTAATTGAAGTGGTGTTCATACATTCTCCTTTATTTGAATGGACGTTAGATACTTGATGCTTTGGTTTAAGTCTTGAAACGGTTGAGAAGAATTTTGTTCGATTGCGCCATAAACAATAGTTGGTGGAATTTGCTTGAGTAATCCTTTAAAATCCACAACCCCAGTTCCTAACGCCCCATCGCAAGTCGTAGATGAAGTCCTAACACAATCTCGTAAATGAAACCCAATCAATCGAGGACCGATATTACGAATGAGTTCCAAAACATCCTGATTCGAACGTGTCGCCCAGTAGGTATCAAGAACAAAAGCGACCTGTTCGTTGGTTGATTCTATCAATGTTGTTACCTTCATCTTCCCTCGGACTTGTTTGAACTCAAAATCATGATGGTGAAAGGCCAGTTGAATGCCATGTTTGTGATATTCCCATGCTAACTGATTGAGTTTCTTAGCGAATCGCTTCATCGCTTGATGACCACATAAAATTGCTTGAAGTTCCAATACTGATACACAAACGATGTTACATTTTAATTCTTGACAAAAAGAAACATAGTGTAGCACATTTCGTGCAAGCTTGTGAAACTTCTCTTGAATCGCTACCACTTGAATGGGAGTTTGTTGAATGGCATTTAAGGTTTGTTTGTCGAATGGAACACGAGCGAGTTCGATATGAGAAATCCCCATCTGAACCACTCGATTCAAACTAGCAACCAGATCTTCTTTACATTCTTTTCTTATGGTATACGTTTGTAAGGCAAGAATCATCTTAGTTCACAACCACTCTAGTATTGTTTTGAAAATGCAAAGTGACTGATTTTCCTTGGAATTGATATTGGATTTGTGTTGGTTTTCTCGCAATCGATCCATTGGGCACATAGGTATTTTGATAACGAGGATATTCGAATGCTTGTAAAACGTCATTAACATAGAACGACTCTCCAAAGGTTGCCTTTAAGGTGGTTGTTTGAACTTGGTTATATAACCTTGTTGTATAAACCACTTCCTGACGCGTTTCATCAAATGTTAATGGGTTTTGAAGAATACGAGTAACAAACCCCGCAAAGGTTTCTTGTGAACTGGACGATACTTCTGTCACAAAATAGTGTGTCCCTTCCCCTAATTGTACGAGATCATAACTTTCGGTGAGATCCTGATTCACAGACCCGCGTACAAGCATATCATCACGGTTGCCTTCTTGATTGGAAACATCAAAGGGCACAAAGGCTAACGGATAACGGCTTTGTAATGCCACGAACGCATCGCCTACTCGACCAAAAATCAAACCATCCGCTAAATAACTTTCATTCACTTCATCGTACAATTGTTTTGGGAAGAAAGCGTGAGTCGTGTTTTTCACAACCATGGGTTCCATAAATCCAGCCTTGGTAGGTGGATTATAGATTTCTATTAGGACATTCTTTTCTTGAACACTATATGGCATTCTTCCATTCCCTGTCCAATAGGTTGGTGTACCAGAACGTCTTGGAATTTTAGCGGGTTGAGTTGTAAATAACGAAACCCGGTTTGATAAATTGATGGAAGAAATGGCTTGTTGATCCGCATACCCTCCCGCTTGATGCGCTTGGGCTGTGGATAATAAGAAATCACTTGTTTTATACGTATAGACATTCGCCCGTTCAATCGCGACTCCGTTAGTAGATGGTTGTAATGTTTCGGAAACGAAACCAAGTAATCCAAACAATCGTAAAGGCCAGATATTAATCAACTTGAAATCATTTAAAAAATCATTGGTAAACATACCGTTTCGAGCGATATACTTCATTGTATTATCAATCACAGCCGGATTGGTAAAAGCTTCCATACCAAATTGCATCATAATTGAGGCATCATCTTGACCTAAGAGTCCTTCTCCTTGGAGTTCGGTTGTGTTTAATGATTGACTTGAACGTAAGATAATTTCTTCAGATGAATCCCAAAAGATGGCCTTGATGACTTCTGGAACTTCATAAAACGGATTCCCTTGTCCATCTTGCGCTTCTATCATCTGTTTAAAGGCATTAAAGAAGCCATTTCTTGAAGTGAACCAACTATCGTCAAAATCTTTTGTTTCAGCTGGCTGAACAATGAAATCGATAAAATTCCGCATCCGATTCCCATGATCATCAGAAACTCGGTTATCCGAATACGCGCGCCCCGCTGAAGGTTGGAAGATGAAATAAGTGCGCGGTAATAAGGAGGTATCCAGCCCATCATATTTAAAACTTTGCGTGGCCATATCAAACCAAATGATGTCCATAATCATCTTCATGCGGTTAACCATCTCAGGGTCTTGGGCAAATTGGATAAAGTTTGACATCGGTCCGATGTCTTCAGGATAGTAGTTGTTGGAATACCATTCCGTAAAACCATAGAGGAAACGTTGTTCCATCCAGGCATTGATTCTCACCTTTGCCATTTCCATGTGCTCTAATCCAGTTTTCCCATCAACTGTAAATACTTCATCTGGAAAGGTTTGACCAACCAAATACTCTTCCGTGGAAAATAAAATTTGGTGGTTTTCTGACCAATAACACATGGAGTCGTCGCCCCCTTGATCCATCCAATACTTAAACGATAGCATCACGGTTTTGATCGCTTCTTGGACTTCTAAGGGAAGCCGGTCACGATAATCAAGGAATAGACGAACGAGTGCATTCATTCGAAAATCAGCGACGTCATATCGCCCATTAATATAACGGAAGGTACCATCGAGTTCAGCTAATAATCCCTCAACTGACAAATCAATCTCAGATGAAATATCTTGACCTTTCCGCTCTAAATCAAAATAATATAACAGTTTTTCGGCACCGGAAGAAGAAAAACTCTCTGTCGGTCGTTGAGGCATAGCCTCAATCGATAAATTAACTCCTACTTGAATCCCAATACTTCCAAAAAATAAAACCAATCCTAGGACCACCGCTAAGATAATCCGTTTTTTCTTTGTTTTGGTCTTACCCATGACAAATCCCCCTTCAAAAAAGCTTGAATGAATCGACTCAACAGTTGGATTTTATCACAAGAAAACACTTCATTCAATGTGATTTCAAGAAGTGCTAAAAAATCAAATCAAAAAGAATCAAGATTCTTGATTAAACCTTGATTCTGAGCCGTTTTCGAACTAGAAAAAAACCCGATTAGAAAGTCTCACGGACTCCAATCGGGTCTTAATTGAATTCGTTATGAACGGATTCTTATCCTTCCAGCGATGAATTTCAAGGCTTCTTCATTGCCTTTCGTGGGAACGAGTTCTAAAGCAGTCACTTCTGTAAAACTACTCTTTATTTTCAAGTATAACGTCTTATTCGCATGGAACATCAAATACAATCCGAGAATCGAAATGAGCCCTCCAGCAATATAAACATGATACCACATTAAATCAAATCCCGGAATGGTAATGGTTAAGGCACCAATATATGTTGCGGCGATGACGAATGCTCCCCCGAAAAATAACAAGAGGCCGAAGAAACGGGTTAATAGTTTAAAATAGATGGCTTCATAAAAGAATTCGTACTTATGAATGGATTTCAAATCAATCTCGTTGATTGCTTGACGCTTTACCAATCTTCCTTTGACTGGAACGCGACCATAGGTATAAATAATCAACCGGTGGTTGGTCACAAGCATCGAAACATCCATCCCTTTGGCAGGCATGTTTCGATATTCCCGCAATACATTTTCGCTTGGTTCGAGGTTTACATTTTGGATTAGTTTTCGTTTCACACCATCCACCCCTTCGATACGTTTAATTCATTTTACTCTATCTTCGAATAATTTTCAATCCATTCGCCGATAATCCCCTCATCAAAAGTAAAAAAGTCGACCGAAATCGACTTTTTCTCGTTAACGAGTTATCTTTTAAGAGATTTTGCTTCTGTTAGAGAGGGGAGCCACTGTTTTGATCGATGAATGGCAAATTCAAACAGGAGGGCCAAGATGACCAGAAGAATGGTCCAAGCAAAGACATAGTCATAGCGTAGGAAGACACGTTCCAAATAGAGTCTAGCGCCGATTGAGATGGGTGTTTGTGCTAGATACTCTGCCATAACTAAGACTTTGATGCCTAATCCGCCAGATTGCAAAATCGCTGTCTTAAGATACCCGGCAATGAGTGGAAAATAACAATACCTTATCATCTTTGGGAGATGATTATCTTCCAGGAGATAGACATCCTTTAACTCCGAATCGATGTTTGATAACCCCTCAAGAACCGCCTGGTATGAGAGGGGTACAAGCATAAGAAAGGTAATCACCAATGGAGCGAATCGCATCCCCAAAAGAATCAAGAGGATGACAATGATGGACACAACAGGAATGGTACGAAATAAGGTAATAATTGGATTGATAATCCTTTTAAAGAGAGGATTGGTGTACGCACCGATTCCGAGCAAGACGCCTGTTATAAAGGATAATAACCCACTTATAATCAGTCGCAACAAGCTAGCAAGAATAGCTTGAATCGAGTCCGAGGTAGTAAATAACGTTCCAAGAGCACGAAGAACAAGGACAGGGCTTGGCAAAAGAAGGGGTTGATTGATGAGGCTGGAAGCCACCAACCAAACCACAAACACAACAAAAACATACAAGCCTGAGGATGCCCATTTGTTCATCATTACCCTCACTATGGTTCGTAATAGAAATCGTTATTTGGTAGCGGAAGATTTAATAAATTGGGATTCGTAGCCACGATTAATTGAAAGTATTGTTCAATCTCATCGATGATGGTTCTTGCTAGAACAAACTGAAGATGACTTCGAGGAATCGCAGTTTCGATCACAGTCTTTGAAAATGAAAAACCCAGTGTGACTGCCGCTTCTGCAGCTGTGGTAGGTTCTTGATTCACCCACGCAACACTTTCTTCAAAATCAGCAAGAAGTTGAGCAATCGCATTTCGATTCGTAGTCTTTTTGACAAATAATCCGACTTGCGGATACGAGAGATTACCGCTCACTTGTTGATATGAGTCTTGAAGGTCTAGAATCGATAATTCGCCTAACTGAGCGATTAACGCGGATAACGATGGTTCTGCAGTTAAGATGATTTTACTCTGGTCTGCGATGAGCATGGATTGTGCTGTTTGAACAGAATCGACATAAGTAATCGTTGCGTTTATATTGAACTCTTTCAAAAGGTATTGAACAATGATATCTCCCGTTTGGTTTTGACCAAAAAGGATGATCTCTGTTCCGTTCAAGTCATTCATCGATGGAAAGGAAGTATCTTTACTAACGATGTATAAGTTGCCAAAGCCCACTACAGCTGCTAAGGTGTACTCTGAACCAGATTGGTAAAGTTTCGCTCCTAAATTAGTGGGTGCGAGAATCGCATCATAGGTTTTTGATAAAAACCCAGCAACCAAAGGATCCGGTCCATTGACATAATCGATGGTATATCGATGGGGTTGTTGTTTTAATTGGATGGTAGCCAATTGCGGCGAGCCAACCGGAACTAAAAGGGTAAGTGAGTATTCACTCACCGTGGTTGTCTGGCACGCCGCAAGGCTAACCAAGAGGAGAAGAAAGAGCCAAGTCGTAAGAATTCGTTTCATTGTTATTAAGACTTCACTGAATAAGGTTCTCTCGAATGGTAATGGGTATGCAGTAACTCATGAGACTTATGAGACCCGGGATGTTCGAGAAACTCCTTATAGAGATCTTGGACGGCTTGATTTTGATGTGATTTACGAAATTCATTGGCATAGTCAATGTTATATAACACTTTAGCGCGTTTTGCTCGCACATCGATTTTTTCTTGCGTTTTTGCGTTGACAATGGGTTGTCCCCCACCATTAATGCATCCCCCAGTGCAGCCCATGAATTCTACGAAATGATATTGTTTTTGTCCTGTTTTCACCATTTCTAAGAAATCACCAATCGCCTTTCCACCATGGACAACAGCGACGTTGACTTGTTGGCCAGCGACAACATAACTCGCTTCTTTGATGTTATCTAACCCTCTGACATCCGCAAATTCAACGGGAGTCGATTGTCCTTCTAGGATTTCAGTTACAGTCCGAAGCGCAGCCTCCATCACTCCACCGGTCGCCCCGAAAATCGAAGCCGCACCGGTATAAGAATGAAGCATGCCATACGGTTTAATGGGATCGAGTTCCGCAAA
>CAZABW010000013.1:0-19149 GCA_964483655.1 uncultured Candidatus Izemoplasmatales bacterium | reverse complement strand
CCTTCTTCCATGATGGTTAAGTCAGCAGTAAAGTTCGTATCGATGATTTCATCAATTCCAAGTTCTTTGAAAGCCGCAAACATTTGGCCTTCGACATTGGTGCCAATCTTATAACCAAATTCTTCCCCAATCGCTGCGCGTACCGCAGGAGCGACTTGAGCGATGACAATCTTTTTCGGGTCACGAATCGCCCGTTCAAGAGCTTTAATATCATCTTTTTCACGGATTGCGCCGGTAGGACAAGCTTGAATACATTTTCCACAATAAATACATCCCGCATCTTCCAGATTATGGAATAAAGCAGGTCCAACAAAGGTTTTTGTCCCTCGACGATTGAAGTTTAAGATTCCAAGCCCGGTTTGTTTGAGACAAGCCGAGACGCAACGTCCACACAAGACACACTTGGAACTATCAATCACCATAGCATGCGACGTATCATTGATTTGGAACGCTTTGTGTTCGAAGTCTTCGGCCGAGAAATGATTATCGACAGAGAAATGACGTAATAAATCTAAGAACTCACAATTATTTTCGCGGGAACAACGCCAACATTCAAACTTATGATTGGCTGCGAGCAACTCTAAATTAGAAGATACGGAGTCATAAATTTCTTTCGTATCGGTTTGAATCGACATACCTTCATAAATCGCTGTCTTACAAGATGTTTTGAGTCCCTTTTGGCCTTCGATTTTAACCAAGCAAACCCGACAGTTCGCTTCTTCATGAATACCTTCTAAGAAACAAAGTCTTGGAATTTGAACACCAGCTAGTTCTGCGGCTTTCATGACGGTGTAATCACTAGGGGCTTGGATGGTTTTCCCATTGACTGTGATATTCACTAAATTAGACATGGAGAACCCTCCTTACATCTTCAGGTCGTGAAGAAATGGCATTGACTGGACAAGCTTTTTTACAAGCGCCACAACGAATACAGAGTGATAAATCAATGCTATGTTTTTGTTTGACGGAACCTTGAATCGCATCAACTGGACAGTTTTTCGCACACTTGGTACAACCAATGCAGTTTTCAAGAACGACATACTTGGTGAGATTTTGACAAACCCCTGCTGGACAGACTTTATCGACAACGTGAGCAAGATACTCGTCGCGGAAATGTTTCAACGTTGATAGTACGGGATTAGGAGCGGTTTGACCTAATCCACAGAGGGAGGTTTCTTTGATCATATTCCCTAAGGATTCTAAACGATCTAAGTCTTCTAGTTCGCCTTCGCCTTCACAAATCTTATCTAAAATATCTAACATCCGTTTGGTGCCTTCCCGGCATGGTGTACATTTTCCGCAAGATTCATCGACAGTGAAGTCTAAATAGAACCGAGCAACGTCGACCATACAGTTGTCTTCGTCCATGACAATCATCCCACCAGAACCCATCATCGAGCCAAGGTTAATGAGATTATCAAAATCGATGGGAGTATCAAGATCTTTTTCGACGATACATCCACCGGAAGGTCCACCGGTTTGAACCGCTTTGAATTTACGACGGTTGGGAATCCCGCCCCCAATATCAAAGATGACTTCTCGAAGGGTTGTGCCCATTGGGACTTCTAATAATCCAGTATTAGCTATTTTTCCGCCCAAGGCAAAGACTTTCGTTCCACTCGATTTCGGGGTTCCAATGGCTTTAAACCAATCGGCACCTTTTAAGAAAATGACTGGGACATTAGCAAATGTTTCGACGTTATTGACATTGGTAGGTTTACCAAATAATCCTCTGACAGCTGGGAAAGGGGGTTTCATACGAGGCATTCCGCGTTCGCCTTCGATAGAAGCGATTAATGCGGTTTCTTCGCCGCATACGAAAGCGCCTGCACCTAACCGGATTTCGACATCAAAGTCAAATCCTGTCCCAAAGATATTTTTCCCAATAACTTGGTAGTCTCTCGCTTGATTAATCGCAATTTGAAGCCGTTCGACCGCAACAGGATATTCCGCCCGGACATAGACATATCCAGTATTCGCTCCAATCGCATAGCCACAAATGGCCATCGCTTCAATGACAGAGTGAGGGTCTCCTTCTAAAACAGCACGGTCCATAAACGCACCAGGATCGCCTTCATCGGCGTTACAAATAACATATTTTTGATCGCTTTTTGATTTGGCAGCGAATTCCCATTTCGTACCGGTGGAGAACCCTCCGCCACCGCGTCCCCGTAAGCCCGACTTCTTCATTTCGTCGACAACTTGTGTAGGAGTCATTTCGGTTAAGACTTTTCCTAAAGCCAAATACCCATCACGAGCGATATATTCTTCGATTTCTAAGGGATTAATGTTTCCGCAATTTCGTAAGGCAATCCGCCGTTGTTTCGAATAGAATTTTAACTCACTGAAATGAGTTAGTTTCTTCTTATCTTCTGGATTCGTGATGACCAAACGATTCACGACCCGACCTTTTAATAAGTGTTCTTCACAAATATCACTAACGTCTTTGACTTGAACATGCGAATAAAAGGTTTCATCTGGATAAACAATCACAACAGGCCCTTTTTCACACAAGCCAAAACAACCCGTTAACACGAGTTTAACTTCGTCACGGATCCCTAATTCCTTTAATTGAAGATCAAATTCTTTTTGAATGTCTTTCGAATGAGAACTTAAGCAGCCTGTTCCCCCACAGATTAATACGTGTGTACGTTCTAACATATCATCACCGTTTGATTGCGGAAAGCAAATATCGTTGGATTCGCTTTCCTCCAAGAATGTGTTCTTCAACGATTTCATGAACCATCCGCTCATTCACGCGAGCATAAACCGATTGGGTTCCATCTTCATCTAAGATTTCTACTGTGGGTTCAAACGCACATTCACCCATACATCCAACTTGGGTAATGACGACATTCTTAATATTGTGTTTGGCGATTTCATCGACAAACTTGTTTAGTACAGGCCGTGCCCCGGCTGCGATTCCGCACGTTCCCATACCAATTTGGATGCGAGTACCACCGACTTGGTAGCGCATTTCCATGTTTTTTAGTGCTTGATCACGAAGCTTTTTCAAGTCTTCCAGTGATTTCATAAACGTCCTCCTAGGGGTCTTTTCATACTTTCTTCAATATAGTCTCGTATGGCGACGAGAAATCGTGACTCCCGCAAATCAAAAGGGTAGAGTGCTGTTTCAAGATCCGATTTCTTTATGACAATTTCTTCGTCGTCAACGTGTAATACAAAGGTAAATTGGCGCATATCTTGATGAATCATGAGAGCTAAAACGCTACTGGGTAGATGACCCAGTGGGGGGCAATCGATGTGGGACAATTGAAACGTTGCGCAAACCTTCGTTCCCTCTTGTTTCGTTGATTGAATCTCAAAGGTTCCGCCGGCTTGGTGGGCAGCCCATTTTAAAAAGGGTAACCCCAAGCCAATCTTGCGAGTTGTTTTTGTGGTATAAAACGGTTCGGTTGCTTTTTGTAAGGTTTCCTCATCCATCCCACAACCATTATCGGTTACCATCAACGTGATGGTATCCGTTTTGGACTGGATGGAGAGTGATGAGGTAATCTCAGAGGCTTTTGCGCGGATGGAATTCTCAGTAATATCTAAGATAAAATCAGCGATGGTTTCCATGTCGAATGGCCTCAAATAATGCTTTCACAGTATGTTCTTTCACAGAAATCGTATTGAGTGGCTGCCTTTCACTGATGTTCGTTAAATCATGAGCATCAGAATTAAAGAGAATGGGTACAGGCGAGAACTCTTTACAAGGGTGCTTGATGTCCGTCCACTCGACTGCATCGAACAGTCCGCTTAGTAAAACTTCTTTCCCTAATTCAAGATACCGATTCCAATGAGCCAGTACGAATAAATGGTTCATGGGTTTCAAAGCATCTTTGATGGTTTGAAGACTTAACTTTAGGGGTTGATTTAAATAATAGGGAATTGTTTCTACTGTAAAATCTTCTTCGTCTGTTAGGATTTGCTCACCTAGTTGTTGGATAGAGTAAGGTGTTAAATCAAGATAGGATTCAATCCAGTTGGAGAAGTGTAGTGCATCTTCTAACGTTTCAAAATAACACAACACATGAATCCCGCTCGCTAGAGATAACTCCAGACCAAATACTTGTTTAGCTTGATAAGATTCCCCGATTTGAGCGAGCATGGGTAATTGTTTAGCGCTATTATGATCGACGAAACCGAGAAAATCGAGTCCTTTTAACGTAGCCATATTCCATAGATTATTCGGTGTCATTAAGATATCGGCACAGGCGGATAAGACAGAATGGATATGGAGATCGTAGTAGTATTTCATAACAGGTGATTCCTGACAAGTTCTAAAATGATTTCAACGCTTTTTTGAGGGGTGGATAGGACAACCAATTCTTCTTGATTGGCCCGTTCAATCAATGTGGGATGAAGTTCTTCACATTCGGAAATAATGATGACTTTGATGTCTAACAGTACCGCTACTGCTAACACATTTAAATTCGCCAAAACCGTAATCAAGCAATCTGCTGTTTTGGCACTCCGTAACACCACACTTAACATATCGCCGGCATAAACTTCATGAAACAGCGTATTGACTTGGGAGGGGGATGTATGAAGGGTATATCCTAATGCCATGACATCTGCGACACTAGCCATTGGTTTCCTCCGTGATTTGAAATTGGAGTTTCAAAACCGTCCCATTCGGATCAGAAATCAAAGTCATTGAATCGCAACTCTTCTTAATATTGACAAGCCCCATTCCGGCCCCAAAGCCATTCAATCGCGACGTTTCATTCGCGGTGGAATACCCCGGCTGCATCGCTAAGTCAATATCTTCAATTCCCGGTCCCGTATCGCTAAACTGTAAATATATCGTGTTATTCATCCGTTTGAAATCAACACAACCGCCATAAGAGTGAATCACGATGTTGATTTCTGCTTCGTACGCTGCGACACTAATCCGTTTGATAAGATGAGTAGATAGTTTCATGGAACGGAGGATTTTCTTAATTTCACTTGAAGCGCTTCCGGCATTGAAATAGTCATTCGGTTGAATGATAAAGCGCTTATTTGTATCTTGATTCATCGTTGGGAAGTAATGCCACGGATTCCTTCTTGATAAAGCATTCCACTGGCATTAAACATGGTCGTTTCAGTACCGAGTAAGATGACTCCGGATTCACTCGCTAATTCAATCACTTGGCTTGCAGGTATTTTTCCCCTTACCAAGAGAATAACCCTGACATCCAACATTTCAGCGGTCCGGATGGACTGATTCGTTGCTAAACCAGTAACTAAAACGGCTTGTTCTAAGAGAGTGGTGTCTTGAACCGTTGATAAAATCATCAAGGCGTCACTCATTAAATCGGCACAAAAGGCATGATGAATATCTTTAGAGGCATCATAAATATCTTCTGTATAAACTTTACAATGAAACAATTCCACCATGTGAGATAGTTTCATAACTTACTTTAAACTCTTCATAATTTCTTTGGCTTTTTGAACCGAACTATTTCCATAGACGGTTTCATTGACGGTAAATACCGGCGCAAGACCACAAGCACCGATGCATCGGGTTGCTTGCAAGGTAAATTTACCATCTGCTGATGTTTCGCCAACTTTGATTTTTAAATCGTCCGCAAAAGCATCTAAAATCCCTTGTGATCCCCGGACATAACAAGCCGTTCCGAGGCACACCCCAATGATTTTTTCTCCTTTTGGCTCAATGGAAAACTGGCCGTAAAAGGTTACGACACCATTGATTTTGGCAATACTTTCTTTTAATTCCTTGGCAATGATTTTTTGGATGGGTAAGGGAATGCATCCGAAAATCTTTTGCGCGTCATGCAGTGTAGGCATCAATGGACCCGGTTGTAGTTTATGTTTTTCCATTGAAGCGTACAGTTTGGCAAGCTTTTCTTCAGTGATCTGAATTTGAACGCTCACAGTTAAGTAGACTCCTTCCTAATGTATTCTAGCACGGCCATTATAACATAAGAATTTGAGATTGAAAACAAAAGAAAGCGACAAAAGCGCTTTCTTTTACATAGTAAAACGTTTACTTTTTAAGAGTTGAATATTTCTTCAGGTTTTTTACTTATTATGGGGTGTTATGATAGCCTATTCTATGTAATAGAATCAAACAAAGAACGAAATTTTGATTTCGCTCGGTAGAAAGCAACGACTTGTCCTAACGGCGTTTGAATAAGGTGTTTCCCTCCTAAATACGGTGTTTTTGTGATGAACTGAATCCATTCATCTTGAGGGAGATGCACTTCTTTTTCCTTCTGATTTGGTAAAAGCACAGGGGATACTAAAATATCAGGTCCATAGAGATATTGATACGCTTCCGTCGCTGTCCAGGGTTCATCATAATGGAAAAAGAGAGGTCGAATGATGGGATAGCCGCATGTTTCGTATTGATCCTTTACGTCGGACAAATAAGGGGACAGTTGTTGAAAGAGGGTGCTTAAACGATGAAAAGCGTCTAAGGTTTCTTGGTCATCATCATACTGAGCATTTTTTAACGGTTGATTGCCCTCATGACAACGGAGTAAAGGCGAGAAGACATTCATTTCCAACCAGCGGATGAGCAACTCTTTGGAGCGCTTCATATGAAGAATCGTGGTGTATCCACCGATGTCTGAATGGTTCACACCGATGCCAATCGTTGCCATGGATAAAGAAGAAACGATGGCGGAAGGAAGGCCATACTCTTTCGAGAAATCAACATGTTGATCTCCCGCCCACATCGTATTCGAGTACTTCATGGTTTGCGTGTATCCCGCTCTTGTAAAGAAGAATACTTCGTCTTGGAGGCCGGCTTCTTGAATCGCTTCCGCATTCACTTTCGCCCATAAACTCGGCCATATATTATGAATTTGTTCGGGGTCTCCTTGATAGACAACCGCATCGGTTGGTAAATACTCCCCAAAATCTGCCATCCAGCCTTTCATCCCTAAATCAATCATGTTGGTTCGAATGATCTGTTTTACCCAATTCCAGGCACCTGGATGGGTCAAGTCAATGATTCCAGCTTGGAAAGTTGTCGATTTAATGTGATAGATTTCTCCTTGCTTGGTTCGAACTAAGAATTGATTGGCTTTTGCCTCTAAGTACAAGGGCGTATCTTCTTTTAAAAAGGTATTGATGTACCCTAAAAAATGGACTCCTTGTTTATCCATCGCTTGGATTTCTTGTTTTAAATGAGGATACAAGGTGTCGCTGACTTGCCAGTTCCAATACACTTGATAGCCAAAAGCAGTGACTAGATTTCCCGACCAATCTTGACTCCAAATTCCAACCAAAGGAATGTGATGTTGTTTCGCTTTTTCGATATGTTCTCTTAAAGCTTCGATCCCCCCTTGGGAAGCGAGAATCACACCTTGTTGTGTCCATTTCGGTAAGCGTGGTTGTCTCCCGAGGAGATTGGATGTCAAGGTAGATAGAGTCAGAAAATCATCGGCCATTAAAAGGTGGATTTTCTGCGGAATCTCACGAAAAGCAAGAACGGTTTGTTGACGATCGAACTGATACTGTTGATACCCATCCGCTTCGATGTGGACAAGATACTTGCGACTGGAAAGAAACGTGGGTTGAGCATAATAGGTTTGTTGGTTTTTAAAATGGCCTTTATAGTGGGGGTTCACTCCAAAGATGGATTCACGAAGAAACTTTCTTAAAATCTTCCCCACAGAGTGATGTTCGGATACCCAAATCGTTGCTTTTTTGCCTTTTAAATCGAACTCAGTGAATTGTTCCCCACACCCATAAAAGTGTTCTGTTTCCGATGCTGGGATGTGAAACCAAAGACGATTAAAACTCGTTTGATTAAGAAAAGTAAGCGTCGTGTGTTGAGTTGTTGTATCTACTTGAATTCCCAGTCGATCCTGATTCGAAACATACCAATATACCCCGTCTTTGAACTCTTCGAAGGTGAGGCGGTGACGACGTTTGACATGATCCTTGGTCTGAAACGTCCCTCGTTTCATTTGGTAGGTTGCTTCCCCAGTAGCGCCATAGAGTTCTAACTGGTCAAACAAGAACAATGTCTGAAGATCAATCATTCGATTGACCCCATAACTTGGAGTATGGATAGCCTGTTACCTGCTCACAAATCTTGACTTCTTCCTCTGTTGTGATGCTAGCATCAAGTCCTTTTCTTCGAGCAATTTCTGTTTTTATCACATCAAACTCGCGTTTATTCATCGGAAACTTCGCGGTAAAGAATAATCCAAATGCCATAAAGATGAGGGGTAAGAAGATAAAGGCGTATTTGATTCCTTCAATCGTGAGATCACTTTGCGGAATCAGCGTATCTTCGATGCCTTCATTGTAACCAACGATACTCAACCATAACCCTACGATCGCAAATGCGAGTCCATTGGCGATTTTACGAGTAAAAGTCGCCATTCCTGAGTAAATTCCTGGGCGTCTTTGCGAGGTAATTAATTCATCAACATCGGTTAAATCAGGGAGAATAGCAAAAGAGGTTACCGAAGAAGCTGCGGTGCCAAACCCAGAGATAAAAGATGCGATAAAGATGGGGAGAATCGGAGCTCCTTGATAAGCAAACAATAACATCGAAAGTGTCGCCACAATCCGAATCGGAAACCCAAATAAGATCGGTACTTTCTTTGATGTTCTCTTTAAGATAAATTGGAATAAGAACATCGCTAAAATTTGGGACCCTAATACCCCCGCCATGACAAAGGTGTATTGGTTGGATTGTCCTAACACATCGCGCAAGAAATAGAGAAATAAAATCATCACGAAATCTGCCGATCCTTGACCGAATAAAAAGATTCCTAAGAAATACCGAAACGCTCGGTTTTTATAGACATTCGTTGATTCTTTGACAAAACTTTTCATCGAGAAGACATCTTGTACTTTCGTAGATGGTTCTTCCCATGTCTTTAAGAATGTTGCTAAGATCGACACAAAGAAAATGATCCCGAATACAATTCCGACATAAAGATAACCAACTTGATTGCCTGTTTGTCCAAAGGTTCGAATGATCATATTTGGAATCAAACCAGCCACTATCGCAGATCCAGCTGAGAAAATCATCCGGACACCTGTGTACTGACCTCTTAAATGATAATCCGAGATCATTTCAGGTAATAAGGCATTATAAGGAATCATCACAATCGTGAATCCGGTAGAAAATAATAAAAATGTTACAAGATAGTATAGATACATCCAAATCATCGGTCCTGTGATCGATACCCATAAGAGGGTAAAGGTAATCGTGCCTATAAAACTACCTAGAAGTAAATAGAATCGCTTGGAACCATACTTACTACGAGTACGATCGACAATCGATCCCATAATCGGATCCGAAATCGCATCCCAGATTTTACCAATGAAAGGAATGGACCCCGCCAGCACAGCAGGAACACCTAACCGGGTTAAAAACTCGAGATAAAAAATGGAAATGATTAGGAAGGTTCCCCCACCATAGACATCCGCTGCGCCATAAGCAAGTTTGGAAGAGAGTCTTAATTCTTTTGGTTTCTTCATTTAGTTTATCCTCGTTTTCTATTTTTTTACAAAAACAATCAACCCGATTAGACTGGTTGATTGATAATGGATTGAAAATAATAACTGCTAATCGAAAAACTCCGACCAAAATCGATGAGTCGGTGGTATTGGTCATACACATGATTCGTAGACGAGATACTCGGTGCCCCAACAGGTTCATTTAGATGAATCGCCACTTCTTTTGGTAAGTTCACTGCCCGGGTAACCCGATGTGATTCTTGCGCACTAATCCCATAGGTTTCTTGTAAGAACTCATTCAACGGATAATGATCTATAAACCGTTGATTAATATCTGGAAATATACCTAAAGGAAGATAGTTTTCTAATATGATGAGTGGTCGACCATTTCCTTTATAAATCCGATTGATGTATAAGAACATTTGGTCAGATTGAAACCCTAGAGCGAGTGCATCCGCTTTCGTCAACTCAAGGATTTTTCGCTCAACGCATTCAATCGATGGCTGTAATCCTAAAGCAATAATGGCATCGTAAATCGCCGTATTCCGATCAAAGAAGTAATTCGTTAATTCAAGAAACGACACCTCATATCCTTTCGGTGTTTGCTTTATATGATTTTCATGTATCAAATGTTGGTATGCTGCTTCCACGATTTCCACTTCTAAATGCAACGCTGAAGCCAATTCGGATGGAGTGGGTAATACATCTTGATAATAGAAGGTATGATCTAAAATTAACGCTTTGATACTTTCTTTAATTTGAATATCGTACGCGCGTTTCGAGCGACGATCAATCGTGATGAGTTCACTAAATTTCACGTTTTGCATGAACAGTCACCTCGAATTCAGTAAATTCTCCTGGAAAATAGTTGATGATGTAGGCTAGATTCTTTTGATGATCATCGGTCACTAGCGTACGAACCCAATAAACCGCTTCCCCAGGCAAAATATTCAATAACCTTGCATCGGCAGAAGAAGCTTTAATCGGACTGAATGTATTATGAAGCGATTTGATTTGGTAATGATACTCCTGTTCCATCAAATCAAAAAGAGCCAGTTCTTGGACATGCTTTTGAAATAACTTTGGAAAATAGAGTTTTGGTAGATAGATTTTTTGATAGACTAAGGGATTTCCATTTTTCTTGACAATTCGATGCAGTAAATGACATTTGGTATTGGTTTTCAACTTTAAAATGCGATTGATCGCCGAATCATCTTCAATCGTATCAAACATCAAATACACAACTTCATAGCCCAAAGAGGTCTTCATATGCTGTTCGTACTGATAAAGTTCTTTAAAGTGAACCCGATACCTTTCACGGTTTGTGACGAAGGTTCCTTTTCCCTTAATCCGTTTGATTTTATTTTCTTTAATTAAAGCCGTATAAGCCATCCGAACGGCAGTTTGCGAAATGTCAAACACCTCACAAATCTCTTTTTCTGTGGGGAGTTTGTCATTGTACTTCAAGCGACCATCTAAAATAGCTGCCGTAATGGAAGCTGCGATTTGTCGGTAGATGGATGTTTTAATTGTCTTATCTAAAACAATATAATCCATAAGGCATCAACTCTTTCTTTTTCGTTTATCTATGCATATCATACCACAGAAAGAAACGAAACGACTACGATTTTTCAACCCCTAAAGTTTCTAACAGTTCTCCTACCATTCTCGGACGACTCGCTACTAAAGCACCAACTTTGGTTAACGCTTCAATCTTATTCTCTACAGACCCTTTCCCCCCAGTGATAATCGCTCCAGCATGACCCATTTTTTGTCCTTTAGGAGCGGTTCGTCCGCCGAGGAACGCCACTAAGGGCTTTGTAAAGATGCCTTTTTCTATCGCTTCAGCGACTTCTTCTTCCATGGTTCCACCGAGTTCTCCAATGATAACAACCGCTTTGGTTTCAGGATCTGCTTCATATAAAGGTAAGAATTCCGCAAAGCGTGCTCCTGGAACCGGATCTCCGCCCACGCCAATCAAGGAAGAAACCCCATAACCCGCAGCGACAATCATAGCCGTGACTTCATTCGTCAAAGAACCGCTTCGAGTCATAACCCCAACACTGCCTTTTTTATAGACGCGGTCAATCCAGTGAGGAAAACTACCCATCATAGCTAGTTTTGGTGATATGACACCGGAAGTATTTCCACCAACGACAAAGGCGTTTTCTAATAAAGCGCGTTGACGAATCAAGACCATTTCGTGTAAGGGTATGCCATCCGCGATAGTAACAATCTTCTTAATCTTCGCGTCGAGCGCTTCAAATACGGCATCTTTTGTTAGTTTTGGAGGTACAAAAAGCATGGTCGCATCAATCGCGTGATGTTCTAATGCATTGCGAATGGAATGATAAACCGGAATCCCATGAACGGTTTGGCCTTCTTTTCCTGGGGTAACCCCACAAACCACTTGCGTGCCTAAATCCATCATGTGCTTTGTCCAGAAACTACCTTCGGAACCGGTGATTCCTTGAACACAAACCCGTGTGGTTTGATCAATAAAGATACTCATTGTTTGACCCCCTTAGCCAACTGACATGCTTTCCGAACCGCTTCTTCGGTATCAAAGAGGGGTTCTAGTCCCGCACTTTTTAGCATTTTGACCGCTTCTTGTTCATTCGTTCCCCGAATACAGACAACAATGGGACGGTCGGGTTGTAATTTCTTGATTGCTTCCACGATGCCTTCAGCCATCACATCGGCTCTCGCAATCGTACCAAACGTTACAATGAGAATCACTTTCGATGGAACTTTTAAACAGATTTCCATCGCTTGAAGGGCTTTCTTGTAATTCGGTCCCCCGAATTCCAAGTAGTTCGCAACGCTTCCCCCTTCATAATGAATAAGATCATAGACCGTGGTGGTTAACCCCGCACCAGCACACATTAACCCAATATCACCGTCAAATTGAATAAATGGAATGCCTTCTTGACTAGCGTGGTATTCAGCTTCAGTACGATAATCTTCTTTCGCTGGTTCAAACCTACCTTGACGAAACATGGAATTATCATCAATCATCAATTTGCCATCTCCAGCGATGCATTCATCGCGGTCATTAATAAAGAGCGGGTTGATTTCCACGAGTTCTGCATCGTAGGTAGTAAAGATTTGATACATCTTTAAGAAAATCACAATCAATTGTTTGGTCACAACTTCCGGTAAAGCCAGTTGATACGCCACATGTCTCGCTTGATTAGGCATCAAACCATACCGTAAATCAATCCATTCCTTGATGATTTTTTCGGGTTCTTCCACAGCTAATGTCTCGATGTCAACCCCACCGGATTTGCTGCAGAGGAGGAGAGCTTGTCCTTTGGCGGGGTCGACCGTAATCGAGACATAGAGTTCGTTTTTAATGTTGATGGCTTGTTCGATTAAAAGCGAACGGATTTTTATTTCATGCTGAAACAATCGATTCACTTCAGCGAGGGCTTGCTCTTCTGATCTAACAAAAGCAATCAACCCCCGTTTTCCTCGTCCCCCACTTAAGACTTGTGATTTAATGACACAGGGGAGTGAAACAGCTTGAATCGCTTCGAATAATTGGGTTGTATCTGTAATGAGTTGTGACTTGGGAATCGCAATCCCCATTTCTTGGAAAACTTGTTTGGCTTGATATTCGTATAGTTTCATCGCTGAATCCTCGCAAAATAAGCCCCAAAGATTTCTTCATCTGTAGGACGAATGGGTTCGAAATATTCAGAGACCCAAGTGACGTTGATGAAGTGTTTATAGTTGATGTTTTCTGTTGTGATATTGCCTCCCCATGATCCACATCCAAGTGAAACGGTTGAAGGCATTCCATTAAAGAAAGCTCCTCCATTTCCAGCTGCTTGATGTTGATTGACCATGATTCGACTGGATTTCATATTCATGCCTAAGCGTTCAATATAGGCTTTGGTAAACGTGTGAATCCCACAGGAGTGCCCTGTACCATAGTTATCCGTTAAGCGCTCTAATAGGCGATATCCTTCTTCAAAATCTCTGTATTTAAATACCGTTAGAACAGGCGAGATCTTTTCTTGGGAGAAGAAATCTTGTTCTAAATTGGATACTCCTTCTACCAAAAGAACTTTCGTTCCATGAGGAACGTTGAGCCCGGCATCCTGAGCTATCTTCTCTGCACTTTGTGCGACGATTTTTGGGTTCAAGGAACGATATCCTTTGGCATTCGAAATCCACATATATTGTTCCAGTTGGTTGCGTTCTTCTTTGACAAAATAACTACCCAATCGAATCAGTTCATGAATCAACTCATCATAAATCGATTCATGAACGATAATCGAGTTTTCACTCGAACAAGATGTCGCATAATCAAAGGATTTACTAGAAAATATTTTCAAAGCGGCGTCTTTGACAAAGGCATCTTCCGCCACAATCGAGACAGCATTTCCAGGTCCTACGCCATAAGCAGGGGTTCCTGAAGAATACGCTGCTTTGACCATAGGCCCTCCCCCAGTCGCTAACACGACATCGACTTGCTTCATCAATTCTGCGGTCAATTCTAACGAAGGCTCTTCAATAATTTGGATTAAATCAAGTGGTGCTCCGACTTTTTTCAGTCCTTCCCGCATGAAGTCAACTGCCATTTTTGATGCTTCTTTGGCTTTGGGATGAGGCGCAAAGATAACCGCATTACGTCCTTTTAAGACGGTAATTGCATTGCTGGCTGGGGTAGCAGTTGGGTTCGTAACTGGGGTTAATGCCCCAACAACTCCCACAGGCTTCGCATATTTCTTGATCCGCTTTTCTGGGTCTTCTTCGATTAAACCAACCGATTTCGCCCCTTTGATATCTTTTAACACACCGAGAACTTTGTTTTTGTGCTTGGTGATTTTATCCGCAACATTCCCCATTCCCGTATCGAGTACGGCCTTATTGGCTAGTTGCTTGATGTTTTCATCGTTATAGACTTCCCACCCGATTGCAACACAAACTTCATCAATTTGGGCTTGGGTATAGTCTTTCACAAGATGTTGCGCGATTCTTGCTTTTTCAAGATAGCTTGCAATGACTTCCACTGGATTCATTTCTTTTCCTCCCTATCACACTAAGAAACCGACGAGTGATAATAACCATAAGAATATGGCAATAAATGCTAAGGATACAAACGCTAATACGAATAAATCACGGAACAATTTCCTTTTATCGATTTGAGCAGGAGAACTCGCTACTGCCAATGCGCCCATGGTTGAGAAGGGACTTACCGTTACAAAGTGAGACCCAATCGCAATCACAATTGTAATGACTGCCGGGGTAACAACATGATTGAGTTTTTCTGATAACTCTACGGCTGTAGGAATGAGAGTTGGCATAACGACCCCAACCGCAGAGGAAAACATCGACATCACCCCTGATAAGAGGGCAATAATCGGAACCGCTGTCAAACGACTCATCATCGAAGATAATAAGGTTGTTAAGAGGGATACTCCACCCAATTCACTCACAACACTAATTAAAACGGCAGTACCGCAAATCATGATAATCGCACCCCAAGCAACACTGAGTAATGCTTGGTTTTGGTCTGCTGTTTTTAGTAATAACAGTAAGGTTGCTAAGACAATCGCCGCAAAGCCAACATTCACTCCAAAGAGGATAACCCATAGAATCAAGACAACAATCGATGCTAGGGTAATCCATTGATGTTTCGTAAACGGCTCGGGCTTTGGTATTTCAATTTGGGTTCCTTTTAGTTTCAAACCGCCAAGTACAAAGAAGATAAAGATGGAAAACACAGTCATGCTTAACACATGTGTGAGATAAATCCGAAATCCTAAATCCCCTACCCCATAATCCTTCGCTAGAGTTAAGGCGACGATTCCATTCGGAGCGATGGGGGATAATCCACCTGCAATGGTCCCGTTAATTATAATAATACTCATTAAAGCTAAGGGGATTTTTGCTTGATAAGCGAGTGCTAATCCAATCGGAAGTAATAACGCTCCCGCAGAAATATTGCCCGGTCCGATGGAGGCTAAGGTAATCCCTAAAAGGTAGAATATCAGGATGATGTAAATGGTTTTGCCCTTACTGATGTAAATGACGAGATTGGATAACTTCTCAAGCGTGCCATTAATTTTGGTTATTCCAAACAGAAGCGTTACTCCAAACGTTGTAAAAAACAACTTTAAAGGCCAAAAACCAATGATTCGATCAATCGGAATACCCCCGATATAATACCCAAGGAAAAGAGAAATGAATAAGGCAATCAAGCCGACATTGACACTCTTCCAAAAGCCAACGGCAATCGCTATGACAATCGCAATAAGCGAGATGATTTCAATCATATCGGTTGCCCACCTTACTGTTGGTCTTTATGAAACGAGGCTTGTTCGATGGCTTTTACAACCGTGCGTGCTTTCTCTAAATTTCTAGCACGCCAATCTTCTAAGTTTTGAGTAAAAGTGGTAGTTAAGAAGGCTTTTGTCATCTCAACGCCCATAATCGGAGCGATAATCCATCCGCCCATACATAATACATTCGCATCATTGATAGCACGGCATTTTTCAGCGGCGTAGACAGACTCACAGGCAGCGGCGTAGACGCCTTCGTGTTTGTTCGCCACAATCGACATGCCCATTCCGGTTCCACAAATCAGAATGCCCCGTTCGAATTCTTTGTTTTGAATGAGGGTTGCGCCCTTTTGTGCCACTTCAAAAAAGGGGAATGGTTTGTCTTCTTCGAGCGTGCCAATATCTGATACCATGTAGTTTTGTTCAATAAGATATTGCTTAATGGTTTCCTTTAAGAGAAAGCCAGATTTATCAGAGCCAATAAATAATTTATTCATATGTAGAACCCCCTCAATTGGATTGCTTTAGTAGCAGTACTTCTTTGACTGCAGTGACGATGTGTTTCGCTTTTAACCCAAACTTTTCCATTAAGAAATCTTTCTTCCCTACTTCTCCAAAGTGGTCTTTAATGCCCACGCGTTTGATTGGCGTTGGGTAATGTTCCCCTAAGACTTCACTAATCGCGCTGCCTAAACCATTGATAATATTGTGGTTTTCACAGACGACAACGGCTTTGGTTCGCTTCGCTTCTTGAACGATGATGTCTTGATCAATGGGTTTGATGGTATGAATATTGATAACACTTGCATGTATTCCTTCTGCTTGTAAGAGTTTTTGGGCATCTAGGGCTTCTTTCACCATAATACCTGTCGCAAAGATTGAAACATCTAAACCATCACATAGTTTGACACCCTTTCCGAGTGTAAAAGGTTGATGGTCTTCAAAGATGGAATCAAACTCTTGACGGAGTAAGCGAATATAAACAGGACCTTTGTGCTCAATGATTTGAGGAAATAACCCTGCTAATTGCACCCCATCGACTGGCTCTACAATGGTCATTCCTGGTAAAGCTCTCATTAATCCCACATCTTCTAAAGACATATGGGTTCCCCCATTTAACTGCGCCATAATGCCAGGATCAGACCCAACCATTTTGACGTTTAATTTGGAGTAAGCCACTGATAATGTGACTTGGTCAAACACCCGACGAGTCGCAAAGGGAGTGAAGGTATGAGTAAAGGGAAGTTTGCCCATATTTGCAAGTCCTGCGGCTACGCCAATCATGTTCGCTTCCGCAACACCAACATTGATGGCACGATGGGGATATTTTTCTTGGAAAAGGGTGGTTTTTAATGCTTTCATTAAATCCGCTTCCACAATCACTAAATTCGGATATTGTTCTGCGGCTTGCATGAGTAAATCCACATAGATGTCTCGGAGTTGTCGATTTCGTAGTTCCATAGGGTTACAGCCTTTCTATGGCGTCTTTTGCCATGTCGATGGTTACGGGCATATTATGAGAGCCGACTTTCCCCTCACAAAAGGATGCGCCTTTGCCTTTAATCGTGTTTAAGATAATCATCGATGGTTTGCCTTTGAACGCTTTGGCTTTGAGAATCGCTTCTCTAATTTGGATGACATCATGGCCATCAATCACTTGGACAAACCAATTAAAAGCTTCCCATTTTTTATCTAGAGGATGAATATCATTGATTTGATGGACTTCGCCATCAATTTGCATTTTATTGTAATCGGTAAAAGCAATAAGATGATCGAGTTTCCGAGATCCCGCAAGCATCGCAGCTTCCCAAATTTGCCCTTCTTGTGATTCTCCATCCCCAATCAAGGTAAATACTTTAAAGGGGGCTTGGTCGATTTGGGCAGCGATGGCCATGCCAACCGCCGCAGAGAATCCTTGACCGAGGGATCCGGTCGTCATATCGACTCCCACTGTTTTATTCATATCTGTATGAGAAGGTAAGTCTGTATTGGAAATGTTTAAGGTATCGAGTAAACTCATCGGGAAATATCCTTTTAAGGCTAAGGTCGCGTACACCGCAGGACCACCATGTCCTTTGGATAAAACAAAACGATCGCGAAGGGGCCATTTAGGGTCTTGTGGGTTGATGTTCATCTGATCAAAATATAGCACTGCAAGACAATCCGCAATCGATAATGATCCGCCGATATGGCCAACCCCTAACGTTGCGATGGTTTGAATCGTGTGTTTCCGAATGGCCTTTGCTTGTGTTTCTAACATTGTTTTTTTGTCCATTGTAAGCTCCTAATAGATATGACATTCCATGGCTAAGAAATCAGCCAATAGTAATAGTTCTTCTTTGACATCGCCATAAATGACGACGTAATGAGGTTCCCATCCGTCCTGAACCATCTCAGTAATCATTTCACTAACGTCTTTCTTGACTTTCACAACAACTGAGGTGCCAAGGAATTGTTGTGGCTTATCGAGAATTTCGCCACTGGCGATAAAGAAACGGAACGCTCCATTTGGCTTTCGTCCGATGCGGAACAGCGTCGCTTGTTTCGAAGCTTTTAAACCAAATTCCATTGTCGGACCAATCTTTCGGTTAGGATGAACGCCTGTTAACGCTCCTGGAACTTTCCTCGCTAGAGAACACGCAGCTGTTCCACAGTGCCAGAACGTAATCGTGTTTTCTTGTTCATCCAAAGAGACAGGATCCCCTAAATAGGTCGGTTGTTTGGATAGTTCTTGGCCAATGTACATCGATAAAGCCCCATACGCATCCGCTTCACAAGCTGCGGCGATTTGTTTGTCATTTAATAGACCTAATACCCCACAAACCGGGGTGCCATAATCGGTAAAGAAATCCGGCCAACAACGTGAAGCAATCGCTTTGATGTTGTTTTTTTGGATATAGTCCGAATACGCTTTGAATAGTTTAAAGAAGTCTTCTTTATTTTTTGATACCGTGCCTTCGATTCCAAGCATGCTTTTCATCGCAATCGCTTGTTCACTCGCCACATCTTCTAAGGTATATTGTTTTGCGATAGCGGTTAATTCTCTGGATTCAATGGCTAAGACATTCACACCAAAGGTGTTGGCCATATCTAAATCCAATGCTCGACCAAAGCCAAATCCTTGAGGGGTATGGCCAATCATCAATAAATTCATATCCTTCATCGCATGTTTGAGTTTTGAAACGGTGATGATTTTCTTTAAGCGCTCTTGAAGTTTCTGTTCACTTGGAGAACCGAATACATAAAACAAGAAATCTTCCCGCATATGGTAATGTGCAAAACCCGCAGAAAACGCCCCAGTTAAGGAGTTTAATCGTAGTCTTCCACCGTCGATAACCGGTTCTCTTAAGGTCCAAAGCACGATGGGTGCTTTCGACCGTTTGAGGATCTCTGTCATATATTGTGAGTTCGCAAA
>CAZABW010000012.1:22500-43311 GCA_964483655.1 uncultured Candidatus Izemoplasmatales bacterium | reverse complement strand
GTCGTTGCTAAAAACATACGTTCACCTTATTTCCGATATTGTTTTAAAAGTTCCACTTTATCTAGTTTTTCCCATGGCAAATCTAAATCATTTCTACCAAAGTGTCCATATGCAGCAGTTTGGCGATAAATTGGCCGTTTTAGCTGCAAAGTTTCAATGATTTTTCGAGGACGAAGATCGAAATGTTTTTCAATAATTTGGATTAGTTCTTGGTTGGATAAAGCGGAGGTTCCAAACGCTTCGACTCCAATCGAAGTTGGTTTTGCTAGTCCAATCGCGTACGAAACTTGTATTTCTAAGCGTTTTGCAAGTCCTGCGGCGACCATGTTTTTCGCAACGTACCGAGCTGCGTAAGCTGCTGAACGATCAACTTTAGAGGGATCTTTTCCAGAAAAAGCTCCTCCTCCATGGTGGGCCATACCACCATAGGTATCGACGATGATTTTTCGACCTGTAAGGCCGGAATCGCCTTGAGGTCCTCCGATGACAAAACGGCCTGTTGGATTAACAAGAATGGTAGTCTGTTGGTCCATAAGATGAGCGGGAATAATCTTTTTAATAACATGTTCGATTAAGTCTTGTCGGATGGTCTCTTGAGAAACGTTTGGTGCGTGTTGACTTGAAATCAACACTTTATCAATCCGTTTTAGTTGTCCTAAATCATCAAACTCCCCTGTTACTTGGGTTTTTCCATCGGGTCGCAAATAGGCAAGAGTTCCGTTTTTGCGAACAAATGCTAATTGTTTTGCTAATTTATGAGCTAATACGATGCAAATAGGCATATATTCTTCTGTTTCGTCGGTCGCATAACCAAACATCATGCCTTGGTCGCCAGCTCCCTGTTCATGGTTTTTGGTTTCATCGACTCCTTGTGCGATATCTGGAGACTGCGAATTAATCGTGACTAATACCGCTAAGTTATCCGCATCAAAGCCATATTTGCCACGATCATAGCCGATTTCTTTTACCGTATTGCGCACTAGCTTTTGAATATCCACATAGGTTGTTGTGGTAATTTCCCCTGCAACTAAAACCAAGCCTGTGGCTACGAGGGTTTCACAGGCAACACGGGCATTGGGATCGTCTGCCAAAATGGCATCGAGAATGGTATCACTAATTTGATCACAGATTTTATCGGGATGTCCTTCCGTCACCGATTCGGAGGTAAAGAAACGATACATAATGAGCTCCTATCTTTGGCTAATCTTATAATAAAGCGATTCAAAATCCTCTCCGTATTTGACAAATCGATCGAGGATTTGTGGGTCGAAATAGGGATAGAACTCTAATTGAATCAAATCAATGGCGCGAGAATGTTTAATGGCTCGCTTGTAATTGCGGTCTTGACGTAGTATTTCGTAGAGATGAGCGATTAAAATCACTTGTGATTCGCGATTATTTTGAATCGTGTTCATCTCTTTAATAAACTCTGTGGATACGGTTTTTTCAAAATGGGCACGAACGATTTCTTCCCCTTTTTGATCGAGCTGTAGACGTTTGATAATCACAGATCCGATAATCGTTTTTTCGCGTATCCGTTTGAAGTCTTCTTCATCTAAAACTTCTTTATCTTCATAATCAGCCACATTAAGGAGTTTCTCTTTTTCAACATGAATCTTTGAAAAATCAAAAATTTCCTTACATAACTTCGGACTGAAACCAAGATAGTTACCTAATCTAGAAGCAAGCTCCGCAACACGGTGCGCTGCTTTATCTGCTAACTGCTGTTGTTCTGATTCGCCGTTGCGTTTATAAACGGAGATGACATCAAACACATCCGAAACCACTGCTTTAAAATCTTTTTCCATGGCACGACGTTTAATCAATTCTTCTTTCCTCTTTAAATTCATATCTTCTGTGATTTTCGCTGTAGAATACAAAGCAATCATGAAGACAATCAACACTAGAGTCCGCAAAATAATATCGGCTAAGATGGGACCCCGAATGTAATTCCAAAGAGCGAAGATATCGGTAGCGTAGTTTACAACCGGATACAACACTGTTACATGGATAATGGTCATGGCGATGATGGTGATTTTGAAGATGAGTTTCAGGAGTTTGGAGTCTTGATACAAGGCAATCACGACTAAGGCAAAGTAAATAAGAGAATACGCTGCGAGCGTGATGGAAAAGTAGCCTTCCGTATCCACACTTGCGAGGGAGAACCGGATTTTGATATAAATGCTAATTGCCATCATTAAAATGTAAACCCCAGAAATGTATTCGCCCATTTGTTGCCGTTGCAGGGAGGTTGGGGTTTCCAAGATAATACGTTTAACAGAACGGTTTGTTACAAACATAATCATGAAAATCGCGCCAACGATAATCCAGTTGGTAATTCTCGTCATGGCTTCTGAAGAGATGGTTGAAAAGAGTAAGAATACGATATTGGTCACATAGATAATGTTCTTAATGACTTTATTCTTACGAAGTAGAACTTGGGTTTCATCGAGAATATCGACTCCCGCCTCAAAGCTAAACCAATTGATGAACTGTTGTGTCACTCTCGCCCACCAAAGAGCGAGTTTGCTTTTTCCTTCCACAATCAATTGTTTTTGATTGACCGAAACTTTTTTTTCATCAAATCGGGTTTTGAAGGATGTCATTTTAAAGAAATCGATGATTTTATCAATCCAACTTCGCTTTTTGGGTGCGTTGGTTTGTTTCACTGATTCAAAATACTGGTCGATTTTTTTGGTTTCTTCTTTTAATACTTTTTTGCGTTCATTCTGATCGTTTTTACGAAAAAACTGATCCAATACTTCTTCACGTCGATCCATTCCAACACCTCCTTTCACTCTCGGCTGGTTTATTTAAAACAAACGTGGTTGTTCGATAACAGAGGGGTCTTTCCGCGCTTCATTCTCGTTTTCAATTTGTGCAACACGGGTCGATGCAGCTGCTGCTAAGGCTCCAACAATATCATCTAGGAAGGTATGACAAGCATGATGATCGGATTTCCCTTCATCGTTTAATTTAGACACAATTCCAGGTTTGTTGACATCAATATCACCAAAGTTGGTTTTCCCAATCGTGCCATATAATCCAGCTAATTCTAGTCCAAATAGTTCATCAATTCCAAACATACCTAAATCGCTGGCTAAAATTTCTTGTATTGGTCCTTGAAAAGCTTTTTCTTCGGTTAGGCGATCAATCTCCGCTCCTAATTGAAGAAGATGAAAAACATCCCGTAAGGATAAGATTTTCTCGACCGATTCATAACAATCATGAAACGAGATGTCGGGTTTCCAACGGGTTTGCTGGCGATAAGCAATTTCAGCGATATCTTGAACGCTAACTCCACGTTTTTTCAACATATCTACATTCATTTGTAACATTTCTTCTCGAGAAAAAAGATTTTTTTGACGATTCATCGGCGTCCTCCTACGATTCTAATTGGGCAGTACACTAACGTAATATTATACCATAATATAGAGAAAAACGGGGGTTTTATTCAAAGAATTTACCGATTTGGAAGGCCTCTTTGCCTGCTCCATTCATATAATCTTTGGCTAACATCGGCTTTTTACCTTCGGGTTGAATGAGATGAAGTCTAATTAATCCATCCGTTGCTAAAACATACACTTCATTCTTGATGATTTGAACAATTTCACCGCATTGTGCTCCTTGGAAGAAATCGGGATTCTTGTACACCATCTCCACTTCATGGATTTTTACCTTTTGATGATTCATATAAGCATAGACCGTAGGCCAAGGTTGAAACGCGCGAACATGGTCATATATTTGTTTCATACTTTGATGAAAGCTGAGGTGTTCCTCCTGTGGTTTGATATTATACGCAAATGTAACCTGTGTCAGATCTTGCTCGATGGGAAGAATGGTACCTTGAAATACTTTAGGGAGTGTTTCTAATAATAAGTCTGCCCCCAAATGAGCTAGTTTGACTTGTAAGGTTCCTGTTGTATCTCTTAGTTCGATAGGAATCGATTGTTGGGATAGAATCGGCCCCGAATCCATTTTTGGCCGCATGATCATGACCGTCACACCAGTGAAGGAATCCCCATTTTGAATGGCTTTGTGCATCGGAGCACCCCCACGATATTTCGGTAACAGGGAAGCATGCACATTGATGGCTTTAAAGGGTGGGTAATCGAGCAAAATGGAAGGTATCATTTGTCCATATGCACAAACAATCACAACATCAGGGGACTCATCTAAAATCCGTTGATAATCCACTTTAATCGATTCGGGTTGAAATAGAGGCAATCCCAGTTCGAGTGCTTTTTCTTTGACAGCGGAAGGTTTTAATTCTTGTTTACGACCAAAAGGTCGATCCGGTTGAGTAACAACCAATCGAACTTGATAGTGCTGGTGGAGTGCTTCTAAAATCGGGACAGCAAACTCCATCGTCCCCATAAAGACAATGTTCAAATATATCACCTACACATATGCAGAACTACGAGCAATACTTAGATAAACAGATTCAGTCTCGTATAATTCTTTGATTTGGAATAACAACGTATTGATTTGATCTTCTTGTTTGTATTTGACTGTAATAATGGCTTGGAATCGATTTTTAACCCGTGCAACTTCCGGAATGATTGGCCCAAGAATAATCGCTTCTGAGGACAAGTGCTGTTTAAATGTTTGAACGATTTCTTTGCCCTTGAGGAGTAAATCGCGAATACTTTCCCCACTCAAATGGAGCTCAATCATAAAATAGAAAGGGATGTATTTCGCCAGTTTTCGCAGTTGCATCTCGTGTTGATAGAACCCGATATAGTCTTGATTCGCTGCGAAGAATATCGCATAGTGATGGGGATTATGTACCTGAATAATACAATCACTTTTGAGATCATTGCGTCCCGCTCTCCCAGAGACTTGGGTAATTAACTGGAACGTCCGTTCTGGAGAACGAAAATCTGCGTGATACAAGTTGCTATCGGCGTTGATGATTCCAACTAAAGTGACTTTTGGAAAATCTAATCCTTTAGAAATCATTTGAGTCCCCAAGAGAATATCTCCATTGGTTTCAAATTCATGGAGGAGTTCAGCGTGGGCATTCTTATTTCGGGTGGTATCCCCATCCATACGAATCACTCTCGCTTGAGGAAAACGTTCTTGAATTTCACTCTCAATTCGTTGCGAACCTGTCCCCATGAATCGAAGATGTTCAGAACCACACTTAGGACAGTTCTTCAATATCCCCTGTTTATGAGAACAGTAATGACACTTTAAAGCGTGTTCAGACTCATGATAGGTCAGTGAGATATCGCAATTCGGACACATAATCACATGACCACATTGGCGACAAAGAACGAAAGTGGAAAATCCTCGACGATTAATCAACAAAATGGTTTGTTGGTTATTATCCAGACGTTCTTGAATCATAGTGGCTAACACATCGGAAATTTGGGTCTTATTCCCTTTGATAAACTCCTGTTTCATATCCACAATTTGTGGTTTAGGAAACGCACTATTGCGATATCGCTGTTTTAATTCTAATAAGGTCAAGTATCCCTTTTTAGCCCGAGCATACGTTTCAATATTGGGTGTCGCGCTACCAAGGATCACCACACATTGGTGAGTATGACTCCTTTTCATTGCAATATCTAAAGCGTGATATCGCGGTGTCTCTTCTTGCGTGTAAGAGGCTTCATGACATTCATCCACACAGATCACACCTAAGTTGGATAATGGCGCAAAAACAGCACTCCGAGCTCCAACTACAATATCTACTTCATTTCGAATAATCCGTCGCCACTCATCATACTTTTCACCCGTTGACAATCCCGAATGAAGAATCGCGATTCTTTGACCGAATCTTCCCTTAACTCTCGCAACCATTTGTGGGGTTAGACTAATCTCTGGAACGAGAAAAATCGCCTTCTTATTTTGATCTAAGACTTGGTCGATGGTATGAAGGTAAATTTCGGTTTTTCCTGAACCTGTGACCCCATGAAGAAGAAAAGCTGCTTGTTTGTGGATGGAAGAAAGAATCCGTTGAAAGACTCCTTCTTGTTCTTCATTCAATGCGATTTTCTTTTCAACTGGGGGATGGATTTGTTTGACTTCACGGTATAATTCTTCCTCGATGAAGGAAATGAACCCGTTCTTTTCTAAAGTTTTGAGAGTGGATGGGGAAAGATTTAACTCTTGTAAAAGGTCCGCTTGGCGTTTTTTATATTCAGGCATAGATAATAGATGGCGAACGACTAATTTTTGTTTGTCGGATGAAGGAACTTTTTCGTGTTCAATCAGCACCACCATTTTTGTTTTTTTGGCATTGAGTCGATTGGAGACATCATAAACTTGAGTAATAATATTTGCTTTCAACGCTTGTTTCACTTGTCTTATATGAGCGAAGTTATTCGGTAATATCACTTCATCTTGATCATGAAACAGTTGCTTCAATTCCTTGGGTAGTTCCACTCGATCCCATACTCGCAGTTTGGTTTGATAAACCACCCGTAATGCAGATGGTAAAATGGACTCTAAAACTCGGATAAAAATCGTTGCTGAATCTTTAGCGATATCTCTCGCAATCGAAATCAATTCACTTGTTAAATAGGGTTCTAAATCTAACAAGCGGATAATTTCTTTTAACGATTCATGCAACAGCGAACCTTCATCGAGTTCGATAACATACCCCATGATTTCACGGTTTCCAAAGGGAATGACAACACGCATCCCAACTTCCACGACCTCTTCAAGAGAAGGGGGGATGGCATAGTCAAAAAGGCGGTCAACCGCTTTTACAGGTACATCTACTGCGACTCTTGCAATCATTTTTCCACCTCCCTATAAGATTATTATATCATAAATAGGTAGGAGAATATAACTTCCTTTTGAATCCGTGAAGAGCGCGAAACCGTGGTTTTTTCCTAACAAACGTTTTCATTGTCAAAATCTCTAAGAGTCGTTAGTTTTTTCGTCCAATTGTTTGCATGATTCACTCTTTTTAGGTATAATTGACATGAGACAAAATCAGAGAAAGGATTAATAAGCACCATGCAAAATCAATTATTAAAAGATTCAGAAGTCGGGATTTTTGCGCTTGGTGGATTAGGTGAAGTCGGTAAAAACATGTATTGTGTGGAATACCGTGATGAACTCATTATTATCGATTCCGGACTTTTATTTCCGGATGAATATTTAATGGGGATTGATTACGTGATTCCCGATTATACTTATTTAGTCGAAAACCAAGAAAAGATCAAAGGGTTATTTATTTCTCATGGCCATGAAGATCATATTGGTGGTATCCCTTTTTTACTGAAGCAAGTAAAGATTCCGATGATTTACGCTACGGGGTTATCCGTTGGCTTAATTAAAAAGAAAATGGAAGACCATCGAGGGATTAGTTATCAAATCCACGAGTATTCCGAAAGTTCTGTTTTCAAGTTTCAATCCTTAGAAATCAGTTTTTTCCGCACGAACCATTCGATTCCTGATTCGTTCGGTATCTGCATTAAAACGCCCCAAGGAGTTATTGTTCATACGGGTGACTTCAAGTTTGATTTTACTCCTACAGGAAAAGATGCTTCTTACCAAAAAATCGCTACCATAGGGGCAAGTGGAGTCTTATGTGTTTTATCCGATTCCACAAACGCAGAACTTGAAGATTTTACGACCTCCGAGCGAGTCGTTAGTCAAACCATTAAAGATCTCTTTCGTTCCATTCAAGGGCGAGTCATTATCGCTACGTTCGCATCCAATGTCCACCGGGTCCAACAAATCGTGGAGGCATCGGTAGAAACCAACCGTCATATTGCGGTATTCGGAAGATCGATGGAAAAAACAATCGAAGTTGGGATTCAAATGGGGTATATCAAAGCACCTGCTGGGACATTTTTGTTTAGTCGTAATATGGTAGGGATGGACCGTAAAAATCTAACCATTTTATGTACCGGTTCCCAAGGAGAACCCATGGCCGCCTTAACGCGAATTGCCAGTGGAACCCACAAACAAATCCAACTCACTCCAGGAGATACCGTCATTCTTAGTTCGAGTCCCATTCCCGGCAATCAAGAATCCGTGAACAAAACGATTAACCTCCTTTATAAAAACGGGGCTCGAGTCATTACCCAATCCCCCTTCGCCGATGTTCATGCTAGTGGACATGGGGGACAAAACGAGTTGAAACTCATGTTAAAACTCTTGAGTCCAAAAGTCTTTATGCCCATTCACGGGGAGTATCGCATGTTAAAAAAACACGCTCAACTCGGAGTGGAATGTGGCGTAGAACCAGAAAACGCATTTATTCTCGAGAATGGGGATGTGTTAGCCCTTACGAAAACAACATCTCGAGTGGCAGGTAAAATCAGTACCTCCGATGTCTATGTCGATGGCGCAGCGATTGGGGAAATTGGTTCCCAAGTGATTAAAGACCGGAGAGAACTTTCCGAAGATGGTTTGTTGAGTATCATTATGACCATTAATCAAGTGCGAAGAGAAGTCATTTGTGAGCCAACCATCGTTTCCAAAGGCTTCTTATTTATGAGAGATAATGATGAAATGCTCAGAAAAATGCAGGAAATCGCTTTGGATGTTACCGATAAGTATCTCCTGCCAACGAAAAAAATCAATATTAATGGGATGAAAAATGATTTATCCCGAACCCTTGGTAGATACATTAAAGAAAAAACAAATCGTGAACCCATGGTCATGCCTGTGATTATGGTTTTATAAGAAGAAGCGACCCTGCGGTCGCTTCTATTTTTTATTTATATTCAAGTAAATCAATGGTCTTATGTCCATTCGCTACGTCTTTGAAGGATTGATACACATCTTTTGTCATCATCGCGTCTTCTAACGCATGATGAGCTTGACGATCAGTGAATTCGCTTTCCACGTGCAGTTTGTACGCATTCATTAACCCTAAGTCATTCTTTAAACCGTAATAGATTTTGATAAGACGCAATAAATCAATCATTTGAACGCCACTCGTGATATCTGGAATTCGATGAAGTCGAGAAGCTTTTTTCAATTCCAAGATATCGTTTTGACCCCAAACAAAGACCATGGGCCGATTTTTCCGAAACAGAATTCGAAGACGCTCAAGGAAGTCTTTCGGTTCCATCCCACTCTCGATAACGGCTTGTTCGATGTGGAGAAACTTTTTGGTACGATCACTGATTTCTTTACGAATCACGGGTTTTACAAAGGAGTCTTCGAGAAAAACTTGTTGATCCGTCTCATCTAAATACACCGCTCCATACTGGATAATCTCACTTTCAAAGCCTTGATAAAGTTGGTATGGGGGCATCGACATTTCCAAGTCAAGAAACAACTTAGACCGTGTTTGGTTGAGTAATGACTTAATTTGTGATTTAATCCGAGCAATATCGTAATATACAATCGGATTTTGTTTTCGTGGAAATAAAATCTTCTCCACTTTTTCGACAGTAAAAACACGCACTTTTTTAACAATGCGTGGTTTCGAACCAACATGTAAAAATAAATACGCCCCTTGGTTTAAATAGGACTCATAGGTTTGATAAAGACCTCGGGGAAAATAATAGGATTCAATTACTGTTTGATGGCGAATACGAATCAATCGATTGGTTTCATCATGTTCATAAATTCGTCCAATAACGCGTTTAGTCATATCATCACCTGTGTTCCATTGTACCATAACCGTGGCTACAGTGATACAATTATTCGCCTTTCGATTGCAGGGCAATGCGTAAATTCTCGATTTGAGTTGTCGTACATTTACACCTTCTCAATTCCTCATCCGTTGCCTGTTTGATATTCGTGATGGTTTTAAACTGATCGAGAAGCCGTTTTTTAGTAGCTGGACCGATTCCAGGAATCGCATCCAAGATGGAGGAAAATATTTGTTTGGTTTGCTTTTCGCGGTGGAAAGTAATCGCAAAGCGATGCGCTTCATCTTGAATCCGCGATAAAAAGACATAGAGGGGATGATGTCGATCGAGAACAATCCTACGCTCGTCTTCAAGGATTAAAGTGTCCGTTTTATGAAACTCATCTTTTTGAAGTGAGATCAATGGGATATCTAAGTACAATGAACCAAGGACTTCCTTCGCGGCCCGTAGCTGAGTTAATCCACCATCGATAATAATCAAATCAGGGCGATCTAGGGATTGATTTTCAAGCATCTTTTGGAAGCGACGATACAAGACTTCTTTCATCGCTTGTAAATCATCTCCTGATGATGCGAACTTTGTTTGGTATTTTCGATAACTTTTCTTAGCTGGAATTCCATCTTTAAACACAACCATCGAAGAAACTTGATTTTTTCCCATTGTGTGCGAATTGTCATAGCATTCAATTCGCCGAAGCGACTCAATCTTTGTCATCTGGGAGAGTTCATTCATTGCCTGGTTTAATTTCAACTCTTTCTTCAAATGCAAGTCCAGGTGATTTTCCATATAGATCGATGCGTTTTTTTGGGCCATTTGAACTAACTCTTTTTTCTTTCCTCGTTGTGGTTGAAGGAGACGATTCTCACAAAACCCTTCTAAGATTGTGCCGTCGACATGAGCCGGTATAAGAATTTCTTTCGGAAAGGGATGGCGTTGATAAAATAAAGCGATGAACTCTAGAAATGCTTCTTCAGCGTCTTGATAGATTTGCATTATTTTTGATTCTGAGAACGTAATTTTCCCTTGCCGCATGAAAAGAATGGTTGTGGTTAGATAGGAGTCACGTTCTTCATAGGCAAAGATATCACGATCGAGTAAATCAGGAAAAATGATTTGTTGTTTCGTTGTTGTATCTTGAACAGCTTGAATTAATAATTTCATTTCTTGAGCTTTTTCAAATTCCAAATTCATTGCAAAGCGATTCATATCGTTTTTTAACCGATCGAGGATTTCCGTGTTTTGACCACGGAAGAAGGCCTTGATTTGGTTAAAAATCGGTTGATAATGCTCTTGGGTAATCGGATAAACACAAGGACCCATACATTGCCCAATATGGTAATACAAACAGAGTTTTTTAGGCATGGGTTGGCACTTCCTTAGTGGAAATAGCCTTCCAAGTAAATCCACAGTATCTCGAGCAGACGTTACATTAGGAAAGGGCCCAAACAAGAGTTTGTTCTTTTTATTGACTTTACGAGTAATCTGAATGCGCGGATGCGTTTCATTCGTAATCTCAATATAAGGATAAGTTTTATCATCCATGAGCAGAATGTTGTATTTGGGACTATGCTCTTTGATTAGGGAGAGTTCTAATAAGAATGCTTCGGTTTCAGATTGGGTTACAATGTAAGTAAAATCTTCTATCATCGAGACCAATTTGGTCGTTTTCAAATCATGAGACCCAACAAAATAAGACCGTACACGAGCACGGAGGTTTTTTGCTTTTCCCACATAGATGATTTGATTATGTTGGTCGAGCATTTGGTAACTTCCGGGTTGTTCCGGAAGGTTTGCTAATTTGGTTTGGATTTGGGTATTCATCATTTCACCTTCGTGTTTCATTATATCATTTCTTGCGAAAATCAAAAAACCCTTTGAGCGAACTCAAGGGGTTTTCTTAGATTATTGAATCGATTTGATAATGGAATCAATCTTCGCGCCTTGGTCTAAAGACTCATCATACTTAAATACCAACTCTGGCATTTTGCGAAGTTTCATCCGTAATGCTAGTTGGTTTTTGATAAATCCTTTGGAACGTTCGAGCGCTTCTTTGGTTTTCACTCTTTGATCTGGATTTCCTAAAACGGTATAGTAGGCATACATGAAAGACAACTCATTCGTGATTTTCACACCGGTAAAGGTGATAAACCCCATCTCCATTTTGACTTCAGTCCGGATGATGTTGGCGAGTTCACGTAAAGCTATCGTTTCAAAGCGATCCACTTTAGCCATTTTGAATGACCTCTTTCATTTGCGAAGCCTCAATCACATCAAGTTCCTTGAAGTCATTGAATCCTTCGAGCATGATACCACAATCATATCCCATTTTGACTTCCTTCACATCATCTTTGAATCGTTTTAACGAAGCAATTTTGCCTTCAAATACGGTTTTCCCTTCCCGAATCACTTTCACTGTTGCATCCCGCTTGATGAGTCCTTTCGTGACCATACAACCGGCGATTGCTTGTTTCGAAACCGTGAAGATGTTACGAACTTCAGCTTCTCCTAAAATTTGTTTTTCAAAGACAGGGTCTAGAAGACCTTTCATGGCTTTTTCAATGTCTTCTAATGCTTCATAGATGATATTGTATAAACGAATCTCAATTCCTTTGCTTTCTGCTGTATCCCGAACGACAGCTTGAGGACGAACATCAAAACCAATGATGACGGCTTTCGATGCTTCGGCTAAGGACACATCCGTATCTGTAATGGCTCCTACACCTGCTCTTACGATATCAATTGTTGCGCCTTCCACAGCAATTTTGGAAATGGCTCCTTTGAATGCTTCGATGGATCCTTGAGTGTCGGCTTTAATGATTAAGCGTAAGGTTTTTTCATTGCTTTCAGCCCGTTTGAAGAATTCTTCTAAGGAAACAAGTTTATCAATTCCTTTTTCTTCATGAATTTGACGGTTACTCCGTTTCAAAGCAATATCTTTTACCGTGCGTTCATCAGAGAATACCATAAAGGGATCTCCAGCAAAAGGGACTTCCGCTAGACCGGTGATTTCAACCGGTAAAGAGGGTCCTGCTTGTACAACAGAACGGCCTAAGTCATCCGTCATCGCACGAATCTTACCATAGGTATTACCAATGACAAAGTAATCCCCGATTCGTAAAGTACCGTTGGAAATCAAGACAGTTGCGACCGCACCTTTGCCTTTATCGAGTTTCGCTTCAACAACAGAACCCATCGCCATCCGTTTTGGATTGGCTTTTAATTCTAGCATCTCCGCAACGAGTTGAATGGTATCGAGAAGGGTATCCACCCCGGTACCTTTCAAAGCTGAAACATAGCAGAAGGGGGTTGAGCCGCCCCAATCGTCAGGGAGTAAGTCAAGATCGGCTAATTCTTGTTTGACACGTTCGGGATTAACACCAGGACGGTCCATTTTATTCACCGCAACAATAATCGAAGCACCCGCTGCTTTTGCGTGGTCAATCGCTTCTTTGGTTTGAGGCATAACGCCATCATCAGCCGCAACGACTAATACGACGATATCGGTGACTTTCGCGCCACGAGCCCGCATTTCAGTAAAGGCCGCATGTCCTGGGGTATCGATGAAGGTAATTGGTTTGTTATGACGGATGATTTGATACGCCCCAATTCGTTGGGTAATCCCACCCGCTTCGGTTTGAACGACACGTGTATGCCGAATCGTGTCTAAAAGCGTTGTTTTCCCATGATCGACATGACCCATGATGGTAACAACAGGAGGACGTTCACTGAGATCTTTAGGATCATCAATAATGTCCATTTCTTCAAATTTTGTCATGTCTGTTTTTGCTTCATCTTGCATTTCATACCCGTAATCAAGAACCAACAATTCTGCTGTTTCGCGATCGAGTGCTTGGGTTTGAGATGCCATAATCCGCATGAACATCAACTTCTTAATGACTTCTGCGACAGAACGTCCAAGGGCTTCAGCTAAATCCGCTACAGTGAGGCCTTCACGATAATAAATAATCGTATCCGCCGGTAAGGCTTGTTTTGGAGCTGCTTGAGTTACGGGACGATGATCTCCCCCTGGTTTTTTCTTAAAGGGGGGTTTTTTCTTTGGTACTGGTTTATGGCTAGCCATAAAATCACCTCTCAATTCTTTCGTTTATTCGTTTAGCAAAGGAACCATCAAATCAACGAATGCTTGCGAACAAACGGCGAGCGTCTTCCGGTTCTCTTTGCCGATGGCATGAGATAATTCACTTCCGGATAAAACGGTTGATAATGGAATTTGATAGAAACTTGCTTTGTCGGTAAATTTTTTCGTTGTATTGCTGGAAGCATCGCTTGCTAAAAAGACAAACAAGGCTTTCTGTTTCTGGATACTTTCGAGAACAAGGGATTCGCCATGTACGATGGATCCTGCTCGCATCGCAAGACCTAGGGTTTGGAGGAGTTTTTTCTTATTCACTCGTCGAAGCAACCTTTAGGAGTTGTTGATAGATGTCATCGGGAATTGCTACTTCCAAATGACGCTCTAATACTTTTGTTTTTTGCGCTTTCAGAATGACTTCGGAATCTTTCGATACGTAAGCTCCCCGGCCGTTGGCTTTCCCACTGAGATCAACAATTACAGTTCCCTCAGGGGTACGAACCACACGTAAGAGTTGTTTTTTTTCCAATCGCTCGTTGGTTACAACACATTTTCGAAAAGGAATCTTTTTCACTTTTTTCATGCGTTCACCTCTTTTTAATTAATAAGCAATCCCTTGTATTTTTGCATCTGCTTCGGATTTAATGTCGATCTTCCAACCGCTAGCTTGCACAGCAAGGCGCGCATTTTGGCCTTTTTTACCGATTGCTAGCGAGAGTTGATCATCAGGAACAATTGCTATCGCACTCCGCTCTCTTTGATCGATAATGACTTCGATGACACGAGCAGGTTGAACAGCATTTTTAACAAGTTCTTGGGGGTCTTCACTATACTTAAAGATATCAATCTTCTCACCACCAAGAGCATCAATGACGTCTTTTATCCGTACGCCATTCTTACCAAGGCAGGCTCCAACAGGGTCGACTTTGGGATTGTGTGTCGCTACACAAATCTTCGTACGATCTCCAGGGTCTCTCGCAATCCCAACAATTTCGATTACGCCTTCAGCTAATTCCGGAATCGCATTCTCCATTAAGCGCTTGACGAGATTTCGGTCTGTACGCGAAACATAGACTTTTGGACCTTTCGTAGTTTGTTCTACTTTGGTGATGTAAACTCGTACTTGATCCCCAATGTGCATGACTTGGGGAGCCAAATCTTTGATTGGAATCGATGTTTCGGTATCATGACCAACATCGAGGGTCACGAACTCATCATTCATCGAAACGACTTCCGCAATCACCATTTCGCCAATTTTATTCACAAATAGATCGTAGTTTTTCTCCCGTTCTAATTGTTTTAACCCTTGAGTTAGAATTTGTTTTGCACTCGAAGCGGCGAGACGACCAAAATCTTTTGGGGTCAGTTTTTGTTCAATCACATCGCCAATTTTCGCATTACGCTTGATTTCTTGCGCTTCCTCTAAGGTAATTTGAGTGCCTTTCTCTGCTTCTGGGTCAATCGTTTCCACAACCAATGACCGGGAAATCAATTGAATCTCATAGCGATCTTCATTAAAAATAACTTCCGCGTTTTGATAACCATTGTGGTCTTTCTTGTAAGCATTCACGAGACCTTTCCCAAAGACATCAAGAATTTTTTGTTTTGGAATCCCACGATCAATCGCAAGCTGCTCCAGTGCTTTAAAGAAATCTTTGCTTATCATACTAATCTCCTAAAATTTAATGGCTAATCGAATGAGGGTTATTTCGTATCGATTAATGGCCACTAGTTTATTTCTTGTTTTAATTTTTAATACAAATTCATCAAAGGAGTCCAAAGTCCCTAAAAACTCTTGTTCTTCGGTTTTTACGAGAACATAATGCCCCAGAAATCGTTGATAATCCGTTTCGTTCTTTAACACTCTCTCCGCTCCAGGGGAAGTGACCTCTAATTGATAATCTTCTTGAATCGGATCTGTTTCATCGAGATACAGACTAACAGCTTCACTACAAGTTACACAGTCTTCAATATCAATCCCTTCGATGTGATCGATAATCACTTGAAGGACATTTCCTTGTTTCGTTTTCGTGTAATGAAGATCTTCAAAAAGATAACCGAGCTCCTCGATGATTGGACGGATATCCGCAATTAATCGTTCCAAATTCATAGTATACTCCTTTTATTTATGCAAAAGAGAGGGTCCGACCCTCTCTTAAGTACATTATGCAGAGATATTCTACCACAGTTTCGCTGATTTGTAAAGCAGGAAAAAACCTAATTCGACTTGGTTTTAACGTTGATAACAATGTCTTGATGGTCTTCGTTTTTCTTAAACCATGAAATCGCATAAGGACATTTGGCAACGATCTTTAACCCTTTTGATTTGATATAATCATAAGCTAAAATCATTAGGTGACTCGCAATCCCTTGTCCTCTCAGTGACTCGTCGACATAGACATGGGTGATATCAACACGTGTTTCATCACGAGCTGGGAAATTAATCTCAGCTAATAATTGGTTTTGTTCATTCACAGAATAAATGCGATCTACTTCATAAATATAGTTCATTTTATCTCTCCTATTTCATTCGATGATGATATAACATAATACCACAAGCTACCGCAACATTCAACGATTCCATCTCCGTCATTTCAATCCGAACACGGTCGTGTGATTGTTTGAGAATCGATGATTGGATTCCAGACCCTTCATTGCCAAAGCACAATGCAAAAGGTTCTACAATCTTTGGTGCATCTTCTAGGGGAATAGCATCTTGTAGAGCGGTGGAACGGACATAGAGATTCGGATTTTTGTTCATGAAATGAAGGATTGGTTCTGATATCAATTGAATATGAAAGATTGCACCTTGGGAACTTCGAATGACCTTTGATTGATAAAAATCAGCGCTATCTTCTGCCACTATCGTATCAAAGCCAAACGCCACAGCATTACGAAGGATAGTCCCTACGTTCCCAGGATCTTGAATGCGATCCAGCAAAACGACTCGGTTTGATGATTTCATTTGATTGTTCTTCTGACAAATTGCAAAGATGCCTTGAGGGGTTTCCACATCAGATAGTTTTTTGGCGATGGCTTCACTAATCCAAATCGTTTCAACAGGATAATAACTTTCAGGTTTGGTTGTATAGATACGAAAAACTTGATTCTTCGTTAAAGCCATCTCAACTAAATGGGGTCCTTCAATCACAAAGGTATCGGATTGATCGCGAAATTTCTTTTGTTTTAGTTTCAAATACTCTTTTACTTTTTCATTTTCTATAGACTGAATCATACGACCACCCCACCTAATTATACCACAAGAAACAAAAGTGGAATCAGGGGATTCCTGATTCCACTTCAGAATAATTCAATTCATGTTTAGTTTAAGACAAGACTTTCTGGTCCGCCATCAAGGAAAAACATCAACTCTTCAATCATTCCAACAAAAATCATGATTTGTTCGATTTCTGCTTCGACTAAAGTAAGCGCATTGTAGTTATCAATGACATCGGCTTGTGCAATGATATCGTCGATTAAAGTTTGTAAATAGAGAATGACATCCGCAACAGCAGGTTCTCCGTTATACTCTAACATGTAAGCTACATCGTAGTAAGCGGAAATAACATAACTAATTAAGGAGTCATAATCAAGTGTTTCATCGCCAAGTAATGTTGTAATAATGGTTGCGATTGCAATCGCTCCCGCTTCCCCTTCAAGTGCGGGGAGCATACTGACTTGATATAACACCGTGTCAATTTTACCTGCTGTTATACTGTCCAAGAAGGTGACGAGGATACCAACACTATCAAACACATGAGGAACATGATTGTCAAATAGGGTGTTGAATAGAACTAAGAACGCATCCAGTTCTTCTTGTGACATGCCTTGACTAGAAAGTAATAATGAGGCTACTTTACCTAACAACAATTGGACATCATCTAAGTCTGCTGGATTGACATTACCAAGTGCTAACTCTAAGAAGTCTGCCGCGAATTGGATTAACTCTTCCAACTCCAATGAGCTCAATTCTGAGAATTCTGGTTCTGTCATAATTAGATAAATCAAATGATCAATCATATTGCTATCAACATTTTGAATCACGACATCCAAACGAGTTAGTAAAGCCAGTAATACGCGATCAAATACTAAAACGTTATCTGGGTTTTCAAAGAATAAGGCGAATAATGGAAGAGGTCCATCATTGTGATAGGGGTTTTCTAACTCATAAATCAACCAAGTGAGTTGAGATTGCTTGCTTTCAATTTCGTAATTCATGGTGATATATTGATTCCAAAACATTCCACTAACATATTGATAATGGTTAAAATAAAGTTCGGAATTTAATGCTTCATGTAGAGGATATTCCTCTTCAAAACGATGAGCAAGGAAAAGGTTATTAGCATTCAATACTGGTGTATATAACGCTTGTTCTTCGACAGACAAAGAATTCCACAAATCATTATATAAGGTTTCATTGATGGTGTAAACTTCAGGGTTTTCATAGTACACTGCACTATACATCATTTCTTTGTAATAAGCAAGTGTCCAGAATGTGTCTGAATTCCATAAATATCCATTTTCTTGACTGTAGATACCCCAAATCAATTCATCCCGAGCTTTGCTTAACTCGTAGGTGGTCATTTCTGAGTACCAGAACGCAATCAAAACTTCATGTAATTCCAATGGTAAAGAGTCAATGTAGTTTAAAACTGCATCTTCAATTCCATCTTGGGCTACGATTAATTGTTGGATTTGCTCTTGATAATAAGCAATCTGATCCTCGTAGTATTCAATCATTTCAGCACGTAAGGTTTCATTGAGTAATAATTCGAATGCCACTCGTCCTTGAATGTAATTGCTGACGTAGTTTGCTATCACAGGAACAGTGAATCCTTTTGCCCCGAGTAACAGATACATCGCTTTCGCGTCATCAAAGCTTTGAAGATTGCCCACTTGAGATAAAATCATGGGGACCAAAGACATCATGAAATAATACGTTTCAGACTCGGTCATTTCAAAGGTGTTGACATAGAGTAACACAGCATCGTCTAACATCGACTCTGGCATTCTACCACCATGTAACATGTAAATTAAGTTATAGAATTTTTCTGCGGTATAGCCAAATTCAGTTTCGACAATCATATCTTCCGGACTAGCTTGGAAAATATGAACGAGATATTCAATCCGGGATACGAGTTCATCGAACGCGGCGACTTGTTCTGGGGTGGGGTTCGATAAGTCGGTATCTTTGATCACCGCAACTAAATCGAAGATGGCAGCTAAATTCGATTGCATCGAAGCGACCATAGCATCTTTGACTTCTTCATCAGGAGTCATCATATAGATTACATCGTACTTCGCTTCAATGAGATAACCCAATAACCGCACTAAATCTTCTTCATGTTCCGCGAAGACTTCGTCGAATAAATTAGCAACCATAAGAATCATATCCAGTGGTAATAATGGATTCATTGGTTTAGGTTCTTCCATCATCGGCACGATGACTTCTCCACCGCCACCTTGATCCATTAACATCATCACAAGATTCATGATTTGATTAATTTCTTCTGCGGAAACAGAATCGAGAATGGTAATTAATATTTGGTAGACATCTTGTAGCTTCATCATGTATTCATCGATTTTGCCTTCCACTAATGCAAGCATATAGGCTTCTTCTGGTGCATCGAGATTGAGTGAAAGGACATAAACAGATGCGACTTGTTTCATAAATGCTGTGAGGGTATCCACTTCGGTTTCCCCCATATAAGCTTGTAACATTTCTAACAAGCCAACGAGATGTTGAATATAACCATAAATGCCATCAGCACTTAAATCGGGTTCTACTTCTCCCATCGCAATGCCGATGATTAAATCAAATAATGCGGGGTCTAAGTTCATAATGATGTGATCTGCGAATCCAACCAACATTTGAATTAGATTTTCAATCGCAACACTGCCTTCTGGAGATTCCATGAAGGCTTGCATCATAAGCAACATTTCATGGTTTTCTTGATCTCTTTCCCATTGCATATGGGTTTCGACAATCATCCATTCATAGTTGCCGATATCAAAGATGAGTTCTTGAATCGGATAGAAGAACATGTTTTGAACATACGAAACAACATAATTGTCGTCTTCATCCCAGACGCCATGTAAACTACTTTCAATGGGGTCTAAAACTTCATGAATGTGGTAGTACATATTGGTGTAAGCGACTCCAAGTTGTTGATACATCCAGCGAATCGAGATGTCGAGTTGAATGACATTGTTTTCGAAATCCATGAGTCCTGAAGGCTTTCCAAGTTCATAGTACGAATAAATATAGAACGATAACTCATCCCATAACCACCAGCTAAACTGATCGCTCATACCGAGATCGTTAAGTAATCCCCAATAAGCTTGTTCTAATTCTGAACGAGTTATTAAGGCTTGGAGATAAGCATCACAGGTTCCTTGATAATCGACTTCTAACGTAGCACAATAGGCAGAGGCGGCTGCTTTGATATCAAGAATGTCTAACTCTGCTTGTTCAATCATGCCTTCAAACATGTCAACTTGATCAAGATAGAATTGAGGATCGTATTGATCCACTTGTTCTAGCATCATGAAGCCCATAGCGTTCATGAGAACACCAGAAATCATTTCTGGGTCCATTCCTCCGGCTTGCATTGAAACCCAAACGGTTTGAATGTCGCCTAAAGCGGTAATATTCATCATCGCCATCATAGCTTCATCTATCATGACCATGTAGTGATATGTCATTTGGTCTTGATTCGTATCGAGGATTAACTCATACATCATCTTGGTATTCATAATGATGTCGATATCTTCGACTGGATCTAAGTTATCTCTCGTCGCAATATAGGTAATTAGCATTTGGGTGTAATCAGCACTATCGGCTTCCCATTTAGCGTAAAGAGTAACGTTATTTTCTGGGAAAACTAGACCTGTAAATGGAATGCTTAAAGCAATGTCCGTATACCATCCAGCGAATTGGAATCCCACTAAAAGAGGAACAGGGAGGTTTAAGGCATCTCCTGGTTCACCTACGATTGGATTAAGGGCAGGCCCTCCATTTGATACAAAGGACACATTCACAGTATTCGGTGCAACTGTTGTTGTCGTTGGTGGTACCGTGGTCGTTGGAACTTGAGTTGTAGTAGTGGTAGGTACCGTTGTCGTTGGAGCTTGCGTTGTAGTAGT
>CAZABW010000012.1:0-22400 GCA_964483655.1 uncultured Candidatus Izemoplasmatales bacterium | reverse complement strand
CTTGAGTTGTAGTAGTGGTAGGTACCGTTGTCGTTGGAGCTTGCGTTGTAGTAGTAGTTGGTACCGTTGTCGTTGGAGCTTGCGTTGTAGTAGTGGTAGGTACCGTTGTCGTTGGTACAGTAGTGGTAGTCACAGCCGTTGTCGTTGTGGTCGTGACTCCAGTCGTGGTTGTTGTAGTTGGAACGGTCGTTGTGGTCGTACCGCCACTGGTCGTTGTCGTTGTTGTCGTGGGCTCAACGGTAGTCGTTGTTGTCGGTTCCACGGTTGTGGTTGTTTCCGTAGAAATCGTTGTTTCCGTGGTTGCTGTAGTCGTTGTTGTTTGAGAAGTTTCTGTAGACGATGTAACATCTCCTGATGACGTTGTTGGTATGGTTATGTCTGTTGAACAGGCAGCCAATACAAACAAAATGACAATCATCAAGAGCGAAAGCATTTGTTTTTTCACAAAACATCCCTCCTATTTCCTTAAAAAAATCTTAAGTATAGTTTCACTATAGCACTAAAAAGAAAAAAAATCTACCGAAATGATGGGAAAACTAAAGATTGATGAATATTTCTACCTACATTTTACCAAATAATTATTTCTTGTAACCAAAAAGACCAGCTAAGCTGGTCTAGATGGTTTATTTTGTAGAATCTTCTGCTACGGGTCTTCCATCCTCAGGGGTTTCGAGAATCAAATGTCCTCCAGGGATTAAACTTTCTCCAATTTCATGAACTCGAATTTGAGTTTGTGAGATGGTATATATCTTGTTTTCAATCATCACAGCGCGATCCACTGAATCAAACCAGTACCAATAATACGGATCTTGAATTTGGTCCATATGTGAAACACGTCCGACATACTCGAGAGTTTCACTGGCTAGTTGAATTTTAAACACATATAGGTTTTGAGAGTAATTCCAGTAATTGGGGTTGGATGGATTGTTAGTGTATTCAAAGATGGGAATCGCGAAGTAGACAACGCCTAAGTCTAACCGTGGATAGTAGATGAATGCTTTGTGGTCATACATCACATTGGTATAAGACCATGTGCCTTCCACAAGATAATTACCCTTTAACAATGTTTCATTTCCAGCGGTATTGTATAAACTTACCTTGACTCCAACAAAACGGGTAATGTCTTGGATGGTTTCCGCATGACGACCGACTCCAAGGGTTAAGTTGTCATTGATAATATGGAGGTAATCACTGACACCAGGTTCTTCATACTCACTAATTACGACAGGATAATAAGGATCCGCTAAGGAAATCTTATACAGTGGATCGGTATTGACGAATGTCACCACAAAGCCAATTTCCCCATTGAAGCGGACCGCGAAAATGGATTCTCCTGGTTTCCCTAAATTTCCAAGTTTGGATAGTTGGGTCATTTCGCCATCAACGGTTGCGTCTAGTAAGAAGATTTGATTCGAGACGGTTGATCCTGTATTTGTCCATACCCGATGGGTGGTCGCTATCCGCAAGACACCTTCATACTCATCAATCGAGAATTGGTTTAACGGGGATCCTTCTACTTGAGCCATCGCTTTAAACACTAAAGTTTTATCTTCTTGCACTTCAAAGCGCATGACAAAGCTTGAATACGTATAAATTTGAGTTTCTTCATCGTAATCATAACGATAGACGACGTTATATAAGTTGTTTAGACTCATATACACTTGATAGCCAGAACCAATGTAGGCTTTGACATCGGCTTCAAGGTCTGAACGGGTGTCAAGAGAAACCAACATTAAGTAGCCAAGGTAATCATTTCCTGTTGGCATAAAGAAGATGCTTTGGGCTGGTAGGGCGATATCTTCACTACCCACTTCACTATCCTTATAACGAGGAACAAAGTCGTCTTCGTTTAATTGATAATTGATTTGGTAGTTATCGAGCATGAGATATAACATACCGCCAATCATCCGACTTTGAATCATATACGTATTTGCGAAAGAAAGTTCTCTTGCAATCGTGATATCTTCATGATCACTCACATCAAAAATGTATACTTTCGTGGTGGTGTAGGAATAATACCACCAAAAATCTGCAGCTTTCCGTTCTTCTTCGGTTGGATAGGTATATTCGTAAGCAATTAAGATGACTTGTTTGGATTCTTCATCGTAGTACATTCCATGAAGATACCCATTTTCAAGTTTAAACTCATACGAAAGGGTAAGTGAATCAACATCAACAATTCGGAAGGTTTGTCCTTGAATCATGAATAAGGTGTACCCATCCGTAAGGAACACATCACTTTCTGATACCCCTTCGACTTGATTGTTCGTTTGGGAATATTGCCGCGGTGCAGATGTGTTAGTATTCGCATCTGTTGCGGACTCTAGGAACATTCCTCCAGGAGCCATCCGGGATAAAAAGTAACCCCCTGATTTTTGGTAATATTGCGATAAGTAATTTTTAATATCGGCATAACTTGCAAAGTTTCCCACTTCGTTGGGAGAAGGAGTAATCGTTGTAGCGGTCGTTCTAGCTTGACAAGCAAGTAAAGCAATTCCTGCTAGTACAAGCATCGCGAGCATTAAAAAGCGTTTCATCATATTTTTCATATTGAATCCTCCTTATACACCAAGAAAACAATTTCACTGGAGACTTTATTGGTAAAAAGTAGACTTTATTTTGTTAAAATCATAAATTGATCGATTTCTTCCTTAATGAGTTCGAGGGAACCAACCCAGAAGTCTTTCTTGGTAACATCAATATCCGCCACCAAAGCAACATCTTCACAACTCATTTTTCCAGTGGAGGCTAAGAGTTGATCGTAGAGTGGTACGAACCCCTCTTTGTCCTTTAAATATTGTGCATAGAGTCCTTTTGCAAATAATAACCCATAAGCATAGGGGAAGTTATAATAGCTGAGTCCTCCACGGTAATAGTGGCCCTTACATACCCACATATAAGGATGGAGGTATTCCGGATCTAGTCCTTCTCCATAGGCTTCTTTCTGGGCTTGAATCATCAAATTCTTTAGTTCATTTTCATCAAAGACGGTTGTTAATCGACCATCAAATACCGATTTTTCAAACAGGAAACGAGAATAGATATCGACGATAACCTGCGTAGAATCTTGAAGAGAACTTTCTAGTATGGCTAATTTTTCCGCTTTCGAAGTCGCATCTTTAAACGCTGCTTGTTTGACGATGGTTTCGCAGAAAGTAGAAGCCGTCTCAGCGACTGGCATCGTGTAATGGGTGTTTAGAATGGATTCAGAAAAAATCGCTTCGCCATGATATGCATGACCCAACTCATGAGCGATTGTGATGATATCCCCAAAAGCACCATCAAAATTGGTTAAAATTCGACTTTGTTTTAAAGCAGGCATATTCGCACAAAAAGCGCCGCCGACTTTTCCTTTTCGGGGTGTGTAGTCAATCCATTGTTCGTCAAATGCGCGCTTTGCCATATCATGAAGACGAGGACTGAACGTTTTGAAATTTTTTAAAATATAATCATTCGCTTCTTGAATCGAGTAGACTTTATCGATTCCACCCATCGGTGCGAATAATTCATAGAAAGGTAATCCGTTGGAATATCCAAGGAGTTCTGCTTTGCGTTTTAAATATTGTTGGAATACGGGAAGGTATTCTTTCATAACTGAAAGTAAGGTATTCAACGTTTCTTCTGATAAACGGGATTGTTCTAAGGCTTGATGTAAGGCATTACGATAACCTCGTAATTGGGATAACGTATTGACTTCTCCTTTAATGGCGTTAAGAGAAAAAGCAATTGACTTTTCGATTTTCTCGTAAGCCGCAAGTTCAGCGTGATAAGCATTCTTCCTGACTTCAGATGAGGCATCATAGGCTAAGTTTCGGACTTCCGAGAGGGTGATATCTTTGTCTTGATAACGAACAGCCAATGTAGAAGTCAAGAGCGCTTGGAGTCTTGACCAAGCTGTGGAGCCACTTTGACGTAGTTTAGAAAGTAATAACTCCGTTTTTTCATCCAATAAATGGCTTGCCTTCTTGACGGTTTCGAATAATAAAAACTCGTGTTCTTTTAAGAATGGATTTCCCTGAATTGCTTCATCTAAATGGGGATAAGCGGCGAGGTATTTTTGAAATAACGTATTCACTTCAGTTAGTTCAGTATATAGCATCTGTAATCCATTCATCGTTTTTACGGCTTCTGAATCCATTGAGTTGGTGCTTTGACGAAGGGAAGCAAAATGCGATAAGCGATCGGTTAAGTCAGATAAACGAATGTCTTGTTTTAAGAAAGAGACAATGTGCTCTACCTGAAAATCAAGATTTCGAAAAACGGACTTGTGTTCATTCATTTGAGCGATTTGTTGTTTTAATTGTGCTAAATCTTCGATAAATTTCGGATCTTGAAAACTACTATACAAAGCATCTAAATTCCAACTGACCATAATGGGTTCCTTCCTTTGATTGAAATATTGTTGCTTGGTTAGTGTATAACCAAGGGATTTCTTGACTTCACCTTGATGTGTCGTGTAGTTGGTTTCGCCAACATAAACAAATCCAGCACGTTCGATGACGTTTCGTGATTTTTGGTTTTCAATAAAATGGAATACTTTCACAAGAGGATAATTGCAATGCGCAAAAGCGTATTCTAAAACCACTTGCACTGCTTCGGACATCAGTCCCTGTCCTTCATAAGGAGTGGATAAGACATATCCTAACTCGTAGGAAATATGGCCCTGTAGATCTGTTTTTGGATGAAGTCCAATCGAACCAATCACCTTTTGTTCCTGTTTGAATACGATTGCCCAGACGGTTTGTTCTTCGATGAAGCGACGGATAATCGTTTCCGATTCCTGCAATGTTTGATGCACTGGCCAACCCGCATTTGGACCTACGGTAGGTAAGGACGCATAAGCGAATAAATCTTTACTATCGGTTAATTGAAATCCACGTAAAAGCAGTCGTTTTGTGGTGAGTGGCTTCATTGGAGAGCCTCCTTAACAGTTAATCCACGTGAAGCCAAATCAAGGGGTTGATTGGCGTGGATGACTAATACCTGAGTGGCTTGAATGGCTCGTTCGATGGCTTCCTGGTAAGGAATTTTTTCTTCATATCGTTGTGCTAACCACCCCACAGGGCGAATCGAAGGGCTTTTCGGGATGTAAATGGTACAACAATCCTCAAAGGGACGAACTGAAATGGGATAGGTTTCCAGTTTTCTTGCCAACGCAAGAATTTCATTTTTATCATAAGTGATTAAAGGACGTAGAACCAAAGATTGTGAGACTTGATAAATGGTTTCTAATGATTCGATCGTTTGCGAAGCTACTTGACCGAGAGACTCTCCATTGATTAACGCTTGTAAATGATGCTTTTGAGCCATTGCAGATGCGATTCGAACCATCATACGTCGCATGATGGTCACAATATAGGCTTCAGGAATATGATTTAGAATCATACTATGAACTTCTTCAAAGGGAACAACATGTAAACGAATGGTGCTGTTTGGCGCATATCGCGCTAAAACTTGTGTTAAATCGACTACTTTTTGAACGGATTCGATTGCTGTTAAGGGGGTCGATTCAAAATGAATACAATCGATTGCTAATCCCTTTTTCATGGCGAGATAGGCCGCCACAGGGGAATCAATCCCACCCGATAATAAAACAAGCCCCTTCCCGCCGATTCCAACAGGAAATCCTCCTGTTCCAGTTTCCTTCGAAACATAGAAATACGCTGCTTCTTGCCGAATTTCGACTTCTAGGGTTACAACTGGATCATGCATATCCACCTTTAAGAGAGGAATTTCACGTAAGATGAGTTTTGATAACGCCTTACTGATTTCTTGAGAGGTGAGGGGAAAACTTTTGTCAGCTCGTTTCGATTCCACTTTAAAGGGGGTTTGCTTTGTTTGAATGACTTCTTGTAAAAAAGGAATGGCTTGAGTCGCAATGAGGTTTAAGTCTTTTTCACATTTATGGACGACACTATAGGAATGAAGTCCGGTCACATAAGAAAGCTGTTTGAATACCGATTCAACGGAGATTGAATCAGGAACCGTGAGATAGATTCGGTCGTGTTGAAAGGTGTATTCAAGGGGAAACATCGCTGTCTTCTCAAGGAGTAACTCTTTTACTTTTTGAATAAATTGTTTTTGGTTTTTTCCTTTTAATGTCAAATCTCCAAAACGGAGTAAAAGTAGAGCCAAGATATCACTTCCATTCTCTACTATTCTATCATATTTGTTGTGCTTTTTCGGACAATTTATTATAATTGAGTGGGTGATGAATATGTTCCATAAAACAAGTGAATCGATGTCCAAAGAAGAGAGTTATGCGTTATTCTTAGAAAATGTCGAAGGCTATTTAGATGCCAGTCTTCCATCTATCTCAAACCTTGCCAATTTGTCCGCACTCATCAAGGTTTTTTTTGATGATATTAATTGGGTTGGTTTTTACCTATTTGATGGCAAAAAACTAACCTTAGGACCTTTTCAAGGGTTACCAGCCTGTACAGAGATTGCCTTAGGACGTGGGGTATGTGGAACGGCAGCGATTCAAAGAAAACCTTTAAACGTTCCTCGAACCGCAGATTTTGTTGGTCACATCGTCTGTGATGAAGCGAGTCAATCCGAACTGGTCATTCCGATTCTCGTTTGGGATCAATTGATTGGGGTTCTCGATGTCGATGCTCCAATTGAAAATCGTTTTGGGGAATTAGAAGTTCAGGTATTATCGAAAGCTGTATCGATTTTGATTGACAAAATCAAGCATTTATAATAAAATATTACGTGCGCATGTAGTAAAAGGCAGTTGCGCTGACCTCATTTGAGATGAATTGTTCCGCGGCTAGGTTTGATAGTACTGTGAACTGCTTCACACGAACTCATTATAACAATCCCATCAAGTGAATCAAGCGTTCCTCACACTCATGACCAATTTAGGAGGACAATACAATGTCAAGATTTTTAGGATCACAATGGAAAGTCTCCCGCCGTCTTGGATATTCCATTACGGAAACTGGGAAAGAATTAAACAAACGTCCTTACGCTCCCGGGCAACATGGACAAAAGCGTTCCAAACTTTCAGAGTATGGCACCCAACTTCAAGAAAAACAACGGGTACGTTATACGTATGGAGTCAATGAACGTCAATTCAGAAAAACGTTTAACGAAGCAAAGAACATGCCAGGAAAACAAGGAGCGAACTTCTTGTTCTTACTAGAAAGCCGTTTAGACAATCTTGTCTACCGCGCTGGATTTGCCAAAACCCGCCAACAAGCAAGACAACTAGTCAACCATGGGCACATCATTCTAGATGGTAAAAAAGCAAGTATTCCTTCGATTCGGGTAAAACCTGGTCAAGTGATTGGTGTGAAAGAAACCTCGAGAGGATTACAAATCATCAAGGATTCATTAAGCGCTGTTGTGAGTCGTTTAGAATATGTGAGTTACGATGAAAACAAATTGGAAGCGACCTATGTTCGTTTACCAGAACGTCATGAGTTCTTACCAGAAATTAAAGAAAATCTCATCGTTGAATTTTACAACCGTTAATCCCATAGAACCTCTTCGGAGGTTCTTTTTTTTGAAAAAAAACAAGGCCGAAGCCTTGTTTTAGGTGATTAAGTTTGTGGATTAGCGTTTAAATGAGCAACCGCAGCTAATATATCGGTAATGGATGGGTCGACACCTTGTCTTGACGATTGACTCCAATCGATGACATATTCAGCTGGGATACCTTCTTCTACCGTTTCAAAAGTAGAGAACGTTAAATTCATATTGGAAGAAATTTGTAAGATGGCCCCATTCGGAAGTACCAATACTTTGACCGAACAAGCACCGCCACCGGTTTGTTTTCCAATCGTTCTCGCTAAACCTAATTCGGTTGCGTAAGCAGTGAATAGGTTCGCTGCACTATAGGTTCCTTTAGAAGTTAAGATAAAGAAGTTTGCGTCGATTGCTTTATCCCCTTCGACATCATAGGTCCAAGAACTATTTGCGCCTAATTTGGTTGTATAAACCGAAATCGGATCGTTGGTGAGGTAGTTCAATAAGTGATAGACTCCTGCCAAGACACCGCCGCCATTACAAGCTAAGTCAATCACCACATTGGCGACATTCGCATCGCGGATTTGTTCCATGTAGGGGGCGATTTCATCGCCAAACTCTTTGGTGAAGGATTTTATTCTGAAATATGCGGTATCCCCATGGAAGGTTAAGGAATAGCCTTGGAAGTTATAGCAGTTACACCCGTTATAATCATAATACCAGTCGTAAATGTATCCGGGATAAGATGGGCGTTCATAGGCGAGATTGCCTTGTCCATAAGAAATCACACCGGTATGCATATCTTCAAAACTATCGATAAACCGGGTAATACTTAATTCGAGACTATTAAACCGAAGATAATTGGCGGCGTACGTTTTCATCGATTCGATTTCTTTGTAGTTTTTTAATCCATAGAAATATTCGAAGGAGAACATTAAGAAATCAAATGTTTCTTGACGGAATTCGCTACCTAAGGTTGTCGGACGAACCGCATTATACAAATCCGAAGATTCATCTTCTACATCCCCAATTTGATAGGTATCTAAACCATATAATCCGTCGTCATTTTTGATGACATCAAACATCGATCCGGTTAAGAAGAGATTCGCTAACGATAAGGGAATGGTATATTTCTCACCGTTTTCTGTGGTGATTTTACGGAAGAAGAAATTAAATTCGCTCACATCAGCACTAAATTCGGGTAATTCTTCAGAAGTCGAAGAAATGAGGGTTAATCCTTTCGAAAAATCGGTGCTTGTTTCTCCTGAAAAATAACTAAATGTATCAATAGAAGGAGCTGTCACCGTATGATTCGTGAAGTCGAAGAGAACGTATTCTTCCACGACATCTTCGGTAATGCCATATTCTGCTTTTTCTTCTTCTGTTGGATACCACAGTAAGAAGACTTTTACGGAATCTTCTAAGACTTCCACTTGAATTTCATCGTCGATGATTCCTAATAATAATGCGATAAATTCAGGGATATCCACGAATGGAACATACCCTTTTTCACGAGGATAATAATACATCGTAATGAATTGATCGCCTTCCACTTCTTTGACAAACTCGGTGGAATAATTAAAAAATTGAACCACTTGAGAATCTTCAAGAGGGAGTAATGGTGCGGTAGTCGTCGTAGTGGTCGTTGTGGGAAGTGTGGTTGTCGTAGTGGTTGTTGTCGGTGTTTCAGTTGTGGTCGTGGTCGTTGTCGTTGTGGTAGTCGTTGTTGTTGGGGCTTGGGTTGTGGTCGTCGTTGCGGTTGTTGTTTGGCAACCTACCAAAACCAATGAAAAAACCAAGAACAAGACAAGGGCTAAAATTTTCTTCATTGTTTCCTCCATCATCAAATGCTTGTTTACCATTGTATCACTTTTCTCTTGTTTTTCAAGACTTTTTCCCAATTCTCGAGGGAAAAAAAGAACTGAAAAATCAGTTCTTTACATTGAAAGCCGTTTTTTTGCGGCGTTTGCCATATAGATATATTGATCAGGGTCAAGCGATGCTCCCCCAATTAATGCCCCATCAATGTTGGGCATTGAAAGCAACTCATCGATATTTTTGGGATTCACTGATCCACCATATTGAATCCGTACTTGGTCAGCCGCAAAGGGTGAAACCGATTGACGAATCAACGAACGAATATACCCACACGCTTCATCCGCCATGGCAGAAGTTGCGGTTTTTCCGGTTCCAATTGCCCAAATTGGTTCATACGCAATGACAATCTTCGAAACTTCTTTTTCATTCAAGCCAGATAATGCTTTGTGAACTTGATGGTCTAAGACTGCAAAGGTTTTGTTCTCTTGGCGTTCATCTAAATTTTCGCCCACGCAAACAATCGGTGTGATGTTGTATTTGAGCGCTGCCTTAATCTTCAAATTGACCATTTCATCAGATTCAAAGAAGTATTTGCGTCTTTCGCTGTGTCCAATAATGACATAATCTACGTTATAACTTTGAAGTAGTGCACCCGAGATTTCTCCGGTAAAAGCACCTTCGTCGGCGTAATGCATGTTTTGTGCACCAATGCGAAGATGATCGCCTTGACGTTTTACCAAACACCGCATCAAGGGCGCTTGGGCACAAACAACCGTGTCTACCTCACTTTGTTTGGGGACAAGGTTCGATACTTTTAAGATGAAGTACAATGCTTCATCCCGGGTTTTGAACATCTTCCAATTCCCGGCAATAATCGGTTTACGCATAGCCTAAACCAAAACTTTTTCAATGTCAGCGATGGCTTCGTTCGCTTTGTCACCAGAGGCGATGAGTTTGACGTTTTCGCCTTGGGGAACTGCTAAACTCATTAATCCAAGAATGGATTTGGCATCGATGATTTTATCGCTATAAACCAAACGAACATCGACATCGTATTTACTAGCGACTTGAACAATTTTCGCAGCGAGTTGGGCATGTAACCCAGCGGTGCTTTTAATCAAAATGGTTTTTTCCATAATATCCTCTTTCTAACCTTTAGTTGCAATGACAATCAGGGCCGCAACAATCTTCTTGATCTGTTAACGATTCTACCCCTGGTAAAGCTTTTCCTTCTAAATATTCTAAACTCGCTCCCCCACCAGTTGAAATATGGGTAAACCGATCTTGGTAGCCCATTTGAATCGCCGCTGCCGCTGAATCGCCACCACCGATAATGGTCTTTGCATCTTTTAGATTTGCTAGCATTTCGCAAACAGCTTTCGTGCCTTTTGCGAAATTTTCCATTTCAAAAACACCAACTGGTCCGTTCCACACAACGGTTTTGGCTTTCGCAATTTCAGACGCAAATAATGCAATGGTTTTTGGTCCAATATCGAGTCCCATTTCATCTTCATGAATATCCGCATAGGTTGCTGTGCGGAAGGGGGTGTCGTTCTTGAATTCTTTGCTCACGATGACGTCAACGGGTAAGACTAGTTTGTCTTTTCCTTTTTCTAGTAAGGATTTTGCTAAATCTAATTTATCATATTCACAGATGGAAGTACCGATGTTATAGCCAAGGGCTTTCATGAAGGTGTAAGCCATTCCGCCACCGATTAACACTTTATCTGCCTTTAAAAGAAGGTTTTCGATGACCCCAATTTTGTCACTGACTTTGGCTCCACCTAAAATTGCAACGAAAGGACGAACAGGTTGATCAACTGCTCCCCCAATATAACGGAGTTCTTTTTCCATTAAGAATCCAGCAACACTTTCTTTATGAGCGGCGATACCGCTGTTTGATGCGTGAGCGCGGTGAGCCGTTCCAAATGCATCATTGACAAAAACATCGCCAAGGCTTGCCCAATATGCGCCTAGTTCCGGATTGTTTTTGGATTCCTTCTTGCCATTTACATCTTCAAAACGGGTGTTTTCAAACATTAAGACATCCCCATCTTGCATTTGATTGATGGCTGCTTCTAACTCAGGACCCCGAGTGACAGGAATAAATACAACGTTTTTTTGTAGTAATTCTTGGAGTCTAGCAGCGACTGGACGAAGGGAAGATTTTGCTAAATCTTCTTGGGTTTCTACTCGGCCAAGGTGGCTGAAAAGAATTACTTTGCCCCCTTCTTCAATGATGTATTGAATCGTCGGTAGCGCTTGGACGATCCGATTATCGTCGGTAATGACGCCGCCTTTCATGGGTACATTGAAGTCCACACGACAAAGTACCTTTTTTCCTTTTAACGCAATGTCTTCAACGGTCTTTTTCTTCATAAGTTCCTCCTTATTGATTCATAAAACTTCCGTCAATATTATACTTGATTTACCTCTAAAATACCATTGTTACGACTAGGTTTTTCTATCATGTAAGCATTTTCTTATTTTTCAAAGCCCCGATGATTTCTTCGACTTTCGCGATTTGATTCACTAAAATTCGTCTGGGCACTCGCTTTTTCTTTTGAAAGTGATGAAAATACACCCATGTCTCGATGCGGTCAATGTGTTCCAGATGATGAATAGCTGCCGCATTAATGAAAAGCGCATGAGGGGAGCGAAACCCATAGATTGGACAAAGAATCAAAGATTCGTGAAATACCAAAGGTCGTTTATACGTTTGCTTGAATTGTTTTCTAGAAGCATCTTGTTTCCCTTGAAACGTCGTGAACGAATCATTGGCAAGTGCTTCCAGCAATCGTGCTAATGGAACATTGTAAAGGTCTTCCCGATCGGTTTTCACCACAAGTATTTGATTATCCACGCATCGTTCTATCCACAAAATCATCCTACCACCCAGGTTCAATATACCATAAACAGGGTTTCTTGGGTAGAACAACTTATTGAAAAAAAAACCACTCCGAAGAGTGGTCGTTAAGGATTATTCGTTTTGTCCAATCACGCGAACGGGAGAGGATTTCACAATCCGCATTTCATTGTTTACATCAAAGAAATGGCATTTGTTCATATTGAACGCAAGCGTAATCTTATCCCCGATATGAATGTCACTACGAGCATTGACTTTCGCGATAATGTTGGATTTTCCAATACTAATATGAATATTGGTTTCTGCACCGAGTAATTCGGATACGTCAACGGTCAAGTTCGCAACAGCATCTTTATAGGTTTCAATCGCTACCAATTCATCATGGATATCTTCTGGACGGATTCCAAGAACGATTTGGGTGTTGAGATAATCTTTATCTTTTAACAGTTTGAACTTTGGTTCTGGCAATTTTAATTTGAGGTTTTCCACATAGAAATACCCATCTTCATGAACTTCACCTGTTAAGAAGTTCATCGCTGGAGTGCCAATAAAGCCGGCAACGAACATATTATTGGGATTGTCATAAATTTCTTTAGGCGCGCCGATTTGTTGGATGCGTCCGTCTTTCATAACAACGATTCTCGTCGCCATCGTCATGGCTTCGATTTGGTCATGGGTAACGTAAATCGTAGTCGTTCCTAACCGTTCGTGCAACTTGATTAATTCTGCTCTCATCGCAACCCGTAATTTGGCATCAAGGTTGGATAAGGGTTCGTCCATTAAGAATACTTTTGCATCACGAACGATGGCTCTTCCTAAAGCAACCCGTTGACGTTGTCCTCCAGATAATGCTTTTGGTTTCCGGTCTAAATACCCCGCAAGACCTAAGATGTCTGCGGCGTTTTTGACGCGACGTTCGATTTCATCTTTGGGCATTTTTCTGAGTTTCAATCCAAACGCCATGTTGTCATAAACAGACATGTGGGGGTAAAGTGCATACGATTGGAACACCATCGCGATATTCCGGTCTTTGGGGGCGACGTCATTGACTAACACGTCATCAATGTATAATTCCCCTGCGCTGATTTCTTCGAGTCCAGCAACCATCCGTAGTGTAGTCGATTTTCCGCAACCAGAGGGTCCGACGAAAACGATAAATTCTTTATCTTTGACATCGAGAGAGAAGTCAAAAACTGCTTGTACGCCATTGTCGTAAATTTTATCTAGGTTTTTAAAGGTTAATGTTGCCATATGTTCCTCCTATGTAATGATTACCTCTATTTTAAAGAAAAAAAGTGCTTCTGCCAATGGGCAATGTGCACAATTTTAGAGGTTATAAATGGAGTAACCGAATCGCAAACGCCCCACGAAACTTGGAAACATCTATTAATGTGATTCGTTTGAAATGATCCAATCGATAGAGCAAGGTATTGCGATGCATATACAGTTGCTTAGCAGCTTGGGTTTGATTGAGTTCTGCTTGCATAAACTCATACACCGTTCGCATGGTTTCTTCGCCGACCAGTTGGGTGATTTGCTTGTGCAATTTAATCGTAAAGGCATCCATGCGTCGACTAACACTAAAAATTATCACATCCGCTAAATCATAGACTCCTGGGTCAAACCACGAGATATGCTCTTCTAAGAGATCAATCATCTTTAAATCAATCGCATGAAATAAGAATAAGGTATGATCAATAAACATTTCACTGACCAACCATTCACTCAATTGATGAAAATCCAAACTGGCGACTTGATCTACTTCAGTAATCCGTAAAGTATTGGGATGGTTCCATTCCAGTTCCACGTTGGCGATTTCATGACAAAAGAGCGCAATCGTTTCGCGCTCTACTTCACTCTTAAAATGGACAATCGCCAACTGTCTTACCATCTTACACGACGTAATCCGATCGATAACTAAGTAACATGACTTGTTTTACGCCAGCTAACAAACGAATGGCATTGATCTTTTGAGCTAGTTCTTTCGTTCCTCGAAGTTCAAAGGTGTATTCCGCACTTTCTAAACTAACGGATTTATTCCGTACTTCATAGGTTTTATAAAGGGATTTGACTTCTTGAAACAAAAGTCCTTCATCGGTATCCAATGCGATTTTCACGATGAGGATATAAGGGGTGGTAAATAATTCTAAACCCTGGATGAATAAAATCGCAATCCCAATCACCAACGACCCAATCGCTGCTAAAATTGCCGAGTTCGCGCCGACGGTAATGCCAATCCCAATCGCCCAAAACATAAAAATCGTATCGAGTGGGTTTTTAATCGCGGTCCGGAACCGAACGATGGAAAGAGCCCCAACCATCCCTAAACTAAGAATGACATTGGAGGCTACTGCCATAATCACCATCGTTGTCACAAGCGCAGAAATCGGGATTGTCATGGCGAATGATTTGTTATACACCGTCGTTTGATAACTCTTTTTATAAATGAAAAGCGTCCATAAACTGAGTAATAAGGTTATCAGTAAATTTAAAATGATTTCAATAGGACTCAATACCAATGTTTCTAATTGATTTAAAAAATCGATTAAGGTTAGAAAAATCATCGAATGCTCCTTAGGCAATCAGCTGTAGCCACGCCGCATAATACTTCGAATAGGCGATTTGCTGAAAATTTTTAGTGAAGAGTAAGGTTTTTAAGAACGCTGGTAGTAAGCCCGTGTATTTCACTTCTAACATCATATACTTGGGTTCAAACAACATCCGCATCATCTGAGGATCTTGATCAAACCGTCGTGCTCTAAGAGATTTATCGAAGGTGATCCGTATATTTCCACTTGGAAAGACGTAAGCTTCGCGTTCATAATCAATGACAAGGGTAGGTTGTAAGTAATCGCATTTCATACGGACAATCAAGTTTTCAATCAGTTCTTCTTCTTTATGTAAGTAGAGTTGATCAAAATCCTGTGTGAGAATGGCTTGCTCTAACTCATCAGTCAACCAAAAGGACTGTTTGCTCGTCAGATTTCCTACCTTGGTTTTAAATTCGAGTCGTTTGACTCCGTTTGCATATTGACGAATCCGATACTTTTGATGAAATTCCAAACCATCCGATTTTTGAAACATATGGGAGTCTAAAAGATCATCAAAATAGACACTTGTAATCGAATAAGCTCGACTTTCTTGATTGGAATACTCATCTAAAGCAAGGGTTTGCTCCAATTGGAAGCGCAACTTGATGTACTCATCCGTGGTGATTAAAAATTTGTATTCAATGCGACTTAACTCCATCGATACTCCCCCTTTCATTCATTATACACAAAATCAAGATTTGATTCAATTGGTTTTCGTGAGGTTGGTGATGATGCTTGACTGATACACACGAACGTAATCGATAATCATCGATGCCTCGGTGAAATTTGCGCTCGGTGTTCCACCCCATCCGCCCATCGCAACATTTAAGATTAAATGGAATGGTCGATCGAATGGCCATTCTTTCGAAGTGGGACAAGCGACATAATCAGTCGGACGGTAGGTATAATATAGGACATTATCAACGGAGAACCGGATTTGATCAGGTAACCATTCCACTTGATATAAATGGAACTCACTGGAAACATTTTGAATCGTCGTTACAAACGTTTTTTGGGTACCGATTTTGTGATTATAGCGCTCAGAATGAATCGAAAAATGGACGCGGTTTAACGATGTTCCAACGTGTTCCATAATGTCGATCTCCCCGCTATTAGGCCAATTTCCATAAGCAGAGTCTTTCGGCATCATCCAAATCGCTGGCCAGGTTCCAGCGCCACTGGGCAGGAGTGCGCGGACTTCAATCTTGCCATAGAGCCAATTGACGTTGGAGTTCATCCGCGCTGAGGTAAACTCATTGGATTCGATCGTTTCCCGTTTGGCCGTGATGTATAAGTGACCATCGCCGACCCGGGCGTTGGTATGATTGGAATTTAACGAAGGATCGGTGTAATACTGCAATTCGTTATTCCCCCAACCGCCACCCCCGGTTTGATAGCGCCACTTGATAATCGATGGCTGAGTTGCTGTAGCGGAATTAAACTCATCAAACCACACGAGTTCGTATGCCAGTTGATTAAGATCATATTCATAGTTTGTGGCTTTACATAAATTGGTAGTCGTGGAGACTGTGGTGGAAGTTGTTGAAGTAGTCGTTTGTGTCGTCGAGGAAACGGATAAAGCCGACGAGGTCGTCGTCGGCTCGGTTTCGGTTGTTTGAGTCGTTGAATCCGTCATGCAAGCATGGAGAAATAAAGTCATCAAAGTAAGCAACAAAATTAAGAATCGTTTCACGGATTATTCTCCTGTAATACCGGTCTTTTCAATGCCTTGAACAAAGGATTTTTGACCGATGAAATAAATGATTAATAAGGGAATCATCGAGACAGTCGTCGCAGCCATTTTATAGGATTCCACTAACTGCGCACCGGACCCTCCATAAGGAGATTCAGGAGCACGCGTGGAGAATAAGGAATCGAATTTCCCAAGTTGATTCGTGAATAAATCAATGCCATCCCCCACTAAGAACGAAGTTACGTACGATTCATTCCAGTTCCACACAAAGGAAAATAAGAAGACGACGACAATCGTGGATAGGGATAATTTAATCGTGATATGCCAGAATAATTGCACCGGATTCGCACCATCAATTTTACCTGCTTCATAGAGATCAGAAGGAATCATCTTGAAGAAGTTCGTGAAAATCAAAATCAGAATGGCGGAGTTCACGCCTTGGCCAAAGAAAGCCATCACCATTTGGGAATCATATGTGGAAAGCCCTTTTCCAACACCAGTCCGTCCAATCGCTTGATAGAAGGAATTAAACATATTGTATTGAGTGATCAATAAAATCGGAACTGGGATAATAAACGAGAATAACAAAATCGAATACAGAAGTTTTTTTCCTTTAAATTCGTATCTAGCAAAGGCAAACCCTGTTAAAGCCGAAATGATGGTTTGAAAGACGGCGAGAATCGTTGAAAAGCGAATCGAATTCCAAAGCGAAGTCGTTCCGTTTAAGACCCGCCAAGCCACATCATAATTACCAAAGCGAATCGTCTTAGGGATCCACACCACTTCTGGATTGACTAAGTCATTGGAAGTCATAAAGGAAATCGAAATCATTTTTAAAATCGGATACATGAAGACATAAGAAATCGTAATTAAGAAGACATAAATCGCAATTTTACTGATGGTTTGAACGATTTTCGTTTTATGCGTCCGATAGTACTCTTTGAGATCGGCTCTTTTTTTACTAATCCAATTACTAAATTGGGATAGTTTCATCATCAAGGTTTTCATGCGTTCACCCCTTTCTTCATCTCAGACCGCTTTTTCGCTACCGAGATGAGGGATGCTTGTTGAATTGAAGAGAGCTTCATAACTTTGGTTTTCTCGGGTCGACCTAATAAAAGATAAGCAATTCCAACGAGTAAGAACACGACCATTGAGTAAATAAAAGCAAATGTAGAGGCAAGTCCAATTCCCGCTCCTCTTGCATAAATCGTGCCTTGAATGGTTCCATAGACCGGATTTAACGCAAAGGTTCCTAATTGAACAATCGTGAAGACGGCGGAAAGAAACGCGGTGGAACGGACAATGGGAACTTTGATTTTCCAAAGGATTTGCCATCCATTTGCGCCATCAATCTTCGCAGCTTCATAGAGATTGACATTGATTTTTTGTAACGCATTGATGAATAAAATAATCGGGATCCCTGTGAACCACAAGACCATCGTAAAGTTTTCAAATAAACCAGTCAAAGCTCTTGCGAGTTCAGGACTATAGGTAAAGATCATTTTAAATACGATGTTATCGCGAAAGGCAAAGAAACTTCCTGCGCCGTTGTATTGTAAAATACCCGTAACAGGGCCGCTCATAATGATAACAGGGAAGAAAAAGATGAGGCGGAAGACACTTTGACCTTTGATTCCTGTATTTAACAGTAACGCTAAGATAAAAGCCACAATGATAATCGTCGGCACATAGGTAATTTCCATGACAACGAAATCGAGTAATTGTGGGAAGAAAAAGACATTGCGGAAAGCTGTACCGTAGTTTCCACCATTCCGTAGGAGGTTGAAATCATAGACTAAGGTGTTAGCGGCACTGGTGATTTGAAACGCCGTGTTGTAAATGGTCATAAAGAAAGGATACACGACAAACACGAGAAAGCCTAACAACCAGGGTAGTAAAAACAGATAAGCAATCGCATTTTGATTCTCCATCGATTTCGCATCGGTTACTTGACGCAAGACTTTATTTTTAGCCATCCTACTCACCTCCTAGCACGCGAGCGCTGAGAGCGGGAATGGTTTGTCCTTGATGGGAATAATCCACGTCTTGATAATTGACAATAATCTGTTTTCCGGAAGCATAGGTATTCAGGATAACACCAATGGTTAGAACTTCACGATTCACCCAAGAATCGTTGATAACTTCCCGTAAAATCGGATTCATTTGTTCATACATCGCTAAGATCAAATCTTCATAGAGACTAAACTCTGTGGAGTAATAAATACTCGAGTTCGTATGGGTCAAAACATAAGAAGGTTGTTCGGTTAAAACAAAGGATGGGTAAACATTATAGTCAATCATCCGTAAAATATCGGTTTGGGTATAAAACGAGAAGTTTGCGTAGATTGCATAGAGTTCCATCGATCCTTGAAGGAGAATTTGCAAGAAAGGAACCGTATCCGTCATAATCAAATATTGGCTGTTATACACATCCATTTGTAAGAATCGATCGACATACTCAAACAAATATTGATTGGGTTTCACGGCATTGATTTTTGCCTGTTCTTTCATCGCTTCAAAGGTTGTTTGGTAAGCTTCGATGGCTTGAGTCCGCGAGGTGATATTGCCTGTATAATCTGTAATTAACCGATTGGTTATTCCAGCAATCGTAAAGGACTGTGCCCCCATTTGACGGAACACTTTGGTTTGATTCTTCATCCACTCGACGGCTTGAATCGGTCGAGAAAAGTAAAAAACAGAAACCGGTTCTTCCCGGGTGATGACGCGAGCATACCAGCCAGCTGGATGCTTCGCAGCGTTGCGAATGAGGTTGATTTGTTCTTCATTAATTCGCCAGTAATCTTGTTGGAAGGAGACATCAATGCCTAATTCACTCAACTCTTTGATTAAACTCGTATAGGCAGCTTTCGAGCCAATGGAGGAGTCAAATTGGACTTTCGAAGGATTTCCTAATGTCAATCCTCCTTTACTAAACCCGAGTAAACCGGAAGAGATATTTTTAACGCCTTTTTGATTGAGCGTTCTTAAAATCGATTCTACGTTGTTGACGTTCGTCGCCACGCGAGTTCGGTATCCAACAATGGAGTTTTCGCTATCCGCCATGAGAAAATCTAAGCGGATGCCAATATCGCTTTGCAATGTTTCTTTCTTGGTAAGAATTCCTTTTTCTTCTAAGACATCTTGGTATCTCAAGGCCATACCAACATAACTAGCGGGGTAGTCGTATTGACTACCATCCCCGGCTAGAAAATCGTAATTCATCACGATATCAAACTGGTTGATGGTATCGTAAATGGAGGGCACTGGATTATCTCCATCGAGGGTATATAACTTGTTATAACGGAAATTATAGTTAAATTTTGCATGAGTAGAGTTGTATTTATACGTGTTTTCTTCGGGAATAGAGACCACATACATGTGTTCTGCTCCCGATGTCGCATACGCCACAAAGGCAGCTTGGTTATTTCCATGGGCAATGCCATAGAGCGGAACAGATGCGGTCTTAAAGGGGACAAATGTACCAACGTTTCTGCGGTAGTTTTGTTCACTTTGAGAGGGATCGTCGCCATACACATAGGCATCATAAGCAGATAAAGAAACCGAGTTATTACGGAAACGAATCAAGGCACCGGGACCATCAGGAACGAATGCATAGCCCCCAATCATCGGTTTTTGTACTTGAGTTACTTGGAAAGATCCGGGAGTATCGCCATCTTTCGGAGTAACGGTAAAGATATTTTGAATTCCGCCAACCGCACCCATATATTGGGCAACTCCAATCGCTGATAAGTAGGGAAGTGCAGTTCCCGAGATGTTTTCAATCGGAATTTCGACACGGAAGCCCATATCGGTAAGATATAAATCGACAAGAATATCCAGTGTTAAATCTTGTTGGGGTCCGAGTCTGGATGCGGATACGGTAAACCGGAATTGATCTTCTGTATCGACGACTTTTTGCAGTTGTGAACTGACAACATAAAGTAAAGTTTGGGTATAACTCGAATAAATGGTATTCGACGCAAATACGGAGTCACTTGCTCCTTTGGAGAAATATTCGAAATATAAGAAGGAGTTTGCTTGTAAGGGTCCAGTCGTGGTTCCGGTAATGGTATCAACCGCTACAGCACAACGGTCTTCAAATCGTTCAAAAGTGGTTGTCCCGGCGTTATAAGTAGTAAGTTCGTTATTACAACGTGTCGTTTGTGATGTTCTGGTCACATTGCCATTGACATCCAACCCGCTTTTCCATAGATAGCCAATTCGCTTATCATAGACAGCTAGAATGTCGAAAGACTCCCGCCAATAATAGATGAAGTTTTCATTTTCCCCGATTTTGTTATAGCCCGTGGTAGAATATTCTTCAATCGGTAAGTCTTCTAAAGCAATCGGATTGGGTTGCGTATCCCGTGGGGTGGGAACATATAACGCCTGTGCGATTAGTGGGCTAATCGCAAATAACATGGCAAATAGAATCAAAATCTTTTTAGCCGATAACATTGCGAATCGCCTCCTTTATGATTTCTTCAAAGAATGAGAATAATTGACCAATGGTCATTTGGACAAAACTGAGTACGAGTAAGATGACTAAAATAAAGAGAATGGTGAAGAGAATCGATTTGATAGTTTGTCCAAAGGAATAGTTTTGAATCTCAGAAATCGACACAAAGATGAGCATCACCGACCCCAAAGCTCCTAGTAAGAAAATCGTATTGAGTAAGAATAATTCATTGGTCGTCGCGACGTAGGAAACGGCTGTGGTAATTAAACTACCAAGAATAAAGGGTAATGTCGAATAACTTAACCCCTTGAAAATTTCACCAATCGTTCCTTCTCCATCTTGAATGGAAGTTACTAAATAACTACAAAGCACGAAAAGAATGACGATTGTGAAAAATCCTAAAATAATCGATCCTAAATCTAAGTTCTTCAACGCAACGGTTTGGAAGATAAATCCTTTACCAGCGGTGAATAAGAGGTAACTGAAGAAGGTGATCAGTAATAAGATAACCGCTCCAAGGTACGATCCTTTCCGTCCTTTTCGCAAGGCGTAGAAGGCGTCGGACGGATGTTTATGAATTTCCCTGATATAGAGAACATCTTGAATCACCTTGACTTCTCCTACTTTACTTGCTGCGGCTCGAAGCGGATTGAGGAAGTGTGTCTTTTTCTCTACGGCTTTGAGTATCGCGAGTACGACCACTGTGAGTAGTAGGATTCCAATCATGAGAATTAAATTGTCTTGAAGCCATAAATTACGCAGTTCCCAGAATGCTTCTGAATACAGCCCCCGGTTTCCCGCAATTTCAAAATGGTATGCGGCTAATTCATATTCTTCTGTTTGGAGATAGTTTTTCGCTAGACCATTATGAGCGAGAACGGATAACTGATTCAGGCGTAAAACGTTTTGCCACAGGGTAATCGATTCTTCATAACGGGTTTCATTATAATTGATAATCGCTTGATAAATTGTTTCCGCATATTGGGTTGGCACAAACGATTGTAAATAGCTTTTCCCCGAGTCAACTGTCCAAATCCGACCTGTTGCGTCCACCGCAATTCCGGATAAGGTCTTAAAGAATCCAGCTACATCGACATCGGAAACGGACCCAAACGTGTAGATGAACTCGCCATCATTCGTATAAACATCAATGAATCCCGTTTGGTCTGCTGTATAAATGATGCCATATTGGTCAACCGTAATATCGGATAAACGGGTATTCGCGACGAATAAGTCGACAAGCATGTTATTCCCCTGGGTATTGTGCTTTTTAATGTTTTCCACACGGCGACCCGAGGAACTAGAATACACGATTCCAGAGTGATCAATAAATACAGAGGTAAAGATGGGTGGGGTGAGATTCAATCCTAAGTTGGTTAACTGTTCATCGGTATAAATAAATTGTTGGAACTGTTCTACGAGTGTTAATTGGACTCGGTTGCTCGCAAAGAAGTTTTGGAATTCTCCTTCTGAGGATAACTGAACGATTCCATC
>CAZABW010000011.1:38081-46602 GCA_964483655.1 uncultured Candidatus Izemoplasmatales bacterium | reverse complement strand
TCGGGCGGATTTCTGTAAGTCCCTACTTTCACAATTGCCATTTATCTTGCCTCCGTTATCGTCAAGCCAAATCGGTAATTCTTGCCATTCTTCTCATCAGCTGTCCATTCCTCGATGATTCCGAACATCGGGGCCACAAAGTCATGGTTGCGCTCTGTGCTGTCAAGCCATACCTTTGCCCCTATGCCGTTCTCAAGATACACCTGCCTCAGCGCATTCATCTGAGATCGCTCAGCGTAGCTGAAGCTGAATGTGTATTGCCTGAGTGGTATCACGTAATCACGTACCACCTGCCCGGCTTGGCTTCTCGATACTACGCTGTTGTCCACCCAACCCTCGCTGAAGTTCTCGTCCGGATTCGGCATTGCTATGCCCAACCCCATTGCTATTCCGCCTATGTAGAGCTTGGCATCGTCTGATTCGACCTCTATCACAATCTTGCGCACATTCACATACGGCGCTTTCCAGTGATATGCGGCAGGATCGTAGAAGCTGTCGCTATCCCTGTCATAATAGCCGTAATACTCATCGGCAGCATAGCCGTATACTTGATCGTCACCAAATCCATAGTAATGGCCGACCTTCTCCCCCTCAAGGTATGCGACCTCAAGAAGATTGTCTGCACTGTCGTACAGATTGATCCTCAGCCTTCGTGCATTCGTGAATCCCCAGAATATGCTGTCGACAATCTGGTCTGAAGCAAATGCAATGGTTATAACATCACTGCTTCCCGTCGCTTGGTAGATCTGCCTGAGAAACGGGCTTATCAGATTTGATACGGGATATGCTTCCTCAGCATTTAGGCTGGTGATCGTTCCGTTTTCCAATATGTTATCGAAAAGTATTCTCATCTTTCAAGCCTCACCCTACCATTATTTATATCATCAACGACCGTCTCGGACAAGACTTTTCGGTTTACTACGAGCTGAATCACCACTGGTTGCTTTTTACCTGTTCCTCCATTCATCTTGTCAACGATCTGCTGTGCAAAAAGTCCCATCATCTCTTGCCCGCTCGGACCTGAGTTGAGCGCCATCTCTGCATAGCCGTTCTCCGCCAGCGTCACGTCGCGTCCACCTGCCCTTGGCAACACGATGCCGCCTGTTGCAAGCTTTGGCTTCGCCATCGTGACTGCGGCAATCTGCAAGGCTCCCTGTGCGGTAGCCACGCCACCAGCGATCAAGCCTGCAGGAATGAACGGCTTGGTGAGAAATCCATTGAGTGCGAGCATCGCCGCATCTGCCACAGCCTGGGCCATCTGGATTTTCCACGATACCATGGCAGCGTCAAATTGTATCTTGGCCCTGCGCTTCTCATAATCTTCCTCGATCTTGGCCTTGTCGACTGCCGCCTGTTTCTCTCCCTCTATCTCTGTTGCCCTTGCATTGGCCTCATCAATTTGCTGTTGCAACAGCAATGCAGCCTGGGTATCGCCCGCTTCGGTTGCCGCATCAAGACGCTTTTGTATGAGCGCGATTTCCTCTGTATTCTGTTTGCGTGCCTCAGCAAGTTCCGCCTCAGCTAGCTCGGATGCACTTTTCTCCTGCAACCCTGCTGCCTCGAGCTCAGCTTTTAATTGAGCCTCAAGTGCATCCAGCTTGTCGTCGTAGATTGCACTAAACAATGACGCAAGGCTACCTGACAGATTATCCCATATACCCTTGATATCCTGGGCCATTTTCTTGGTCTTGGCGATTGCCGCATCTTCTGCGGTCGTTTCCTCAAGCGCATCATAGTATTCGTTGATTGCATCAATGTTCTTGTTTATGTCACGTGCCGATGCACCCGATGCAAGAGCGGCGGCGATTGCACGCTTACGCTGGGTCTCAATCAGTTCGAGTTCGGTCTTGCCCATGTCCTCGAGCTTCTGCTTGTAACTCGTAGCACTGTCAATCTGCTTCTGGTCAAGAGTGAGTTGCTTTTCTGTAGCTTTTTCTTTTTCCTCTGAAATCTTCTCCAAGCGCTTTGCTTCATCATCTTGTATTTTCTTAGCCTGCGCTGCCTTTTCCTCATCAGTGAGTGCGTCATAATATTTATTGATCGCGGCAATGCTGTCATTGACAGCCTGCTCCTCACCACCAGCCGCCTTGGCCGCGGCGATCTCGCGCTCACGTCTGATTTCTATGAGATCCAGTTCAGACTTTCCGACTTCCTCGGCCTTCTGCGTGTAGCTCTCAGCAAGATCAGCCTGCTTCTTGGCGGCCTTCTCAGCCTGCTCTTCTGATTCCTTGAGTTGTTTCTGGCGCTCTTCCTCAATCTTTTTAGCCTGCTTCGCCTTTTCTTCATTGGCAAGCCCGTCATAATAGGCGTTGATGCCCTCGATGTTTTTCTTGATCAGATCATCAGATGCACCAGATGCCTCGGCCTCGGCAACAGCACGCTTTCTACGGATCTCAATGAGCTCCAGTTCTTCCTTTCCGAGCTCCTCAAGTTTCTTAATATACTCATCGGCCTGTTGCTTCTGCTGCTTGTCCAAGCGCTCCTGCTCTGCCTGCTTGTCCTTCAGTACCTTTGCCTGCTCTTCTTCCTGTTTCTTGAGTTGTTTGGCTTTCTCTTCGTTGACAAGAGAATCATAGTAGGCATCAATTTCTGCGATGCTCTTCTTTATAAGCTCAGAGCTTGCACCAGATGCACGCGCCTCTTCCTTGGCACGCTCTCGCCTCACATTGATTAGCTCTATCTCGGTCTTGCCCAGCTCCTCCATCTGCCGCTTCTGTGCTTCCATTTTCTTCTCGAGAGCTTTGTCTGCGGCTTCCATCTTCTCGGCTTCGAGCAGTTTGATGTATCCGTCATAACGTGCTGTCACGGCTGCGATTGCACGTTCCTTCACATCATCTTCGATATCCATGGCTTTGATGGCAGCAATCTGGCGTTGCTTCTGTATCTCTGCAAGCTCCGCCTCGGTCTTGCCCAGCTCCTCAAGCGCCTGATTCTGCTCGATTATCTGCTGCTCGGCATCAGATGTGGCCTTAGCCCTATCCTCAGCCGCCTTCTCAGCGGCCTTGTCTGCAGCCTCAATATCTTCTGCCGATTGCTCATAAGCATTGCCAGCGGAAACAGCCTCCATGATCGCCTTGTCGTTGTTGAGATATTGTGTCTCCTGCTCAAGCAAGCTCTTGATCAGCTTGTCAGATGCCTTCTTTTTCTCGTCGAGCGCCTCTTTTTCAGTCAGCACACCAAGTTTCAGCTTGCGATCGATTTCACCCAATGTAGCATCGTACACGTCGAACAAAGCCTTTTGTTGCTCGCCTTCGGCCTTCAGCCCTGCAAGGCGCTCGGCATTGCGTGATGCAAGAGCGCGCTTCTCCTCAAGCAACAGTTCTTGCTCGCTCTTTGCCGCCTGTACGCGCTCTCCATTGCGCTTTTTTTCCATATCGATAGTGCCAAGCAACGTGTTGATATATGCCTTGTCCGCCTCATTGACCATATCAGATGCAACAAGCACGCGCATCAAAGCTTCTGCGCTGATTCCTAGGACTTCAGCCCAGCGTCCGATATACTCGGTTACATGGCCTCCGCTCATTGCCGCTTGGTTGAGCATGAACTGAAGCAACTCCAATTGGTCGTTGCTTAATCCAAGAATTGCAACAAGATTATCAAACTCAGTCAGCTCCAAGCCAAAGTTTTCAGCTTCCTCGGTCAGCTCCTTGAGCTTCTCCGCTGTGATACCCAACGTCTCGGCAAGCTCACCGAAATCACGGTTTGTTTTCTCAGCCTCGATCTCGTCCATCTTATCTTTGAGATAGCTGAAGCCTGCCGATGCTGCGGCAACTGCAGCGACAGCCCAGCCGATTGGACCGCTCACGCCAAGCATAGCAGCCTTGAGTGCAACTAAGCCCTTGGTCAATGCCATGGTCACAGGAACACCCGCAAGCAATACGCCAAAGAACACCTTTAAAGGCCCGGGCAAGTCTGCTACCTTGATGGTGATATCAGTTAGCAATCCAAGGAATGCCCGCATCACAGGCGTGAACTCTTCAACAAATTCAATCTGTGCTGACTCAGCCGCACTCTTGAGCCTGTCCAAGCTTCCAGCCAATGTGTCGTTCTGTATTGCGTACATCTGGCTTGCAGTCGATGTGCCGGTTACTGCCCGCTCGTATTCCTGCAATCCGGCCTTACCCTGATTGAGCAATGCGAGCATCTGAGCGCCTGCACGGGTGCCGAATGCGTTCATTACATCACCAGCGGTCAAGCCAGCATCAGCGATATTCTGTACGACATCAGCAAAGCTGTTGGCCGCAGGATTAATCTGGTCGAAGGTCAAGCCCATTTCCATGAGCTTCTTGGTTGTCGGGTCGGCCTCGCTTGCAACGCTTGCCAGAATTGCACGCAATGCGGTACCAGCCTGTTCACCTTGGAAGCCGGCATCATACAATGCCGACAATGCGCCTACGGTCTCTTCAAGGCTGAGGCCCATTGCCGATGCAACAGGGCCGACTTGCCGCATGCCCGCTGTCAGCTTGTCCATGTTCGCCATGCTGTTTGCTATCGATGCAGCGAATACGTTGGATATGCGCGTCGATTCCTCGGCGGCAAGGTTGTACTGGTTGAGCGTGGCTACCGTTATCTGTGCCGCTTCGCTAAGCGTTGACTGGGTAGCACCAGCGAGCATGAGCACGCCATTCAGCGAAGCTATGCTCTCTTCTGCGCTCATACCTCCTGATGCGAGGTCATACAATGCATCTGCCGCTTGGCTTGCGGTGAACCTGGTTGTCTCTCCTGCTTCCTTAGCCGCCTCACTGAGTTGCTGGAATACCTCATCTGTCCCCATGACGACGGATTGAACGTTTGCAATGCTCTGCTCGTAATCACCTGCGACCTTGATTGACTGCTTCATTGCCACGGTAATAGCTGCGAACGCGGCAACGCCCGCGAGCTTGGTCGCGTTGAAGCTCGACGTGAAAGCCTGCTCGCTCTTGTCCGCATTTGTCTGGCTTGAATGCCCAATCTGATCAAGAAGCGTCTCTACGCTCTTCACGTCACCCTTGAGTTGATCAAGCTTCACCCTAACGCTGCTATATATGGAACCAGCATCAATCGCCATCTGCTATTTCCTTCTTCTTATTGTTGAAAATCGTCCAAGCCCTGCGGTTTATATCGCTCCGCATAAAATCGTTGAAACGACCATGCAGGTGATCGGATGGGTTGTCATTACCAAGCTTCGCCTCAACCGCGGCATTGTAGAGCATTTCCTCAGACACATCCTTTATGTCTGATTTGTCTACGCCAAGCGCATAGCATACGATGCCGTTGAGAAAATCATCGGGCAACAGCAGGTTAGCCCTGATCTGCAGGCGTGTGATCTCCTTGTCCAACGCTTCGGCTTCCTTTCCGCCGTCAAGCAAGGCAAGCTCTTCGTGCAACGACTTGATCTCTTTCTGCATAGCCTCAATGTCGAGGCCCTCTTTGATGGTATCTATGATCTCTTGATACGTCGGGCAATGAAGCGATTTCTTTGCAATCTGATGCATGATCTCGCTGTAGCCCACGATATCATCAAGACTTGGTTTCTTCTTCAGTCGTATCTTGTCCTGCATGGTCTCGATCAGAGACAGGTCGGTGCCACCGCATGCATAAATCTGTGCCTGGGTAAGTTCTCTCACCTGCACCTGCACAGGGTTGCCATAGAAAGGCAGCGTCAATATGGGAAATTGCGCGTCATGGAATTGTGCGAGCATAAATACTCCAATGGGGAGGGTTGCCCCTCCCCTAGAAATTGGTTACACGTTCTCGATGTCAAGAGCGTTGAAATCAGAGACGGTCAGCTCCTCTCGCTTCCATGCTGGGTGCTCGGTGCCTGCATCGTCAACCCAGGTCTTGCCCTCGATGGTGTACGGAGCATTCGACCAGCCGCGCTCACGCGTCTGCTCGCCGCCCATGCCCTTGCACTGGTCACAGGTGATCTTGCGATACCCAACGAGGTCGCCCTCGTAGTTCTGGCCTTTTCTATACTTGGCATAGAAAGCTTCGACCATGACGATCGGGCGTCTGGTGCTGTACACTGGAGAGCTGATGTTGCCATCTTCGTCAATCGGAGTGCCCTCGAGCAGACCAAGCATCTCCCAATCCTCGGCGGTATCCACAAGGTTCGCCGTGAAGCCCTTGTAGTAGCCGTCGGTGATCACCTCGGTGTCGAATCCCCACGCATCAGTGGTGGTGATTCTCTCACCATCCTTGCGAACGGGCGACTGGCTGAAACTCTGCATCGTATCCGATACGATGAGCTTCACACCGAAACCCTGGCCGATCATGGCGATCTGGGCAGCTTCACCGTATACCTGCAAGACGGATGCAGTTGCGTGCGCGATCTTCAGCCGCCCAGTTTCTGCGACCTTTGATGCGGTGAGTGCAACGGTACCAGCGGTGAATGCGGCAGTGAGTGCGGTCACCAGCTCATCAACGGTTACCGCGGCATCGTCGACTGCGGCAGTCAGGTCGACATTAAGATTGACTGCAGCATCATTGTCAATCTTGACGGTAATCGGCACGGCGGCAATAGATGTCACCCCGCTGAAGTCAAATGGGCCGGCGCCGCCGATGATGTTATCAGCGGTTGGCTGGCTCAGATCGTCGTTGATCGCCCTGATCCGAAGATAGTGCAATCCAAATGCATAGCGTGCGTTCTTTTTCAGTGCCATAATAAAAACTCCTTCTAGAAGAAAATCGTTGGCGACAAATAGTTACGTTCCATGGCTATCGTACCGTCGTCATTATCTACAATTATACCCGACAAAGGTCCATCTGCATAGATGCGTTGCCAATTACCCAAGTATGTCTCAGCTTCGAAATTGTCTAGCAAAGCCTGCACTTGTGCCATATACGTCTTGAGAAAGATATGTGCTCCAGGAGCCACGTGGATTATCACCCGATAGATGGTCCCCCTATCCAACGGATCGCTTTCCTCCTTCACCACGATATACGGTGCTGCTGGCATCGGCTTTTCCTTCCCATATGGCACCACGTTCTTGATGGTTCCCGTCTTAAGCTTTGCCACTATCTTTGTTATCATCTTGTATACAACCTTTCCAAATGCTTCTTGAACTGAGGCAGGTATTCGTTGATTATCGGCCTTAGCGCCTCATTCTGCCTGTTGTTTGCGAGTTCCAGGTACACCCCGTATTCAACCGTATGTGCTAGAAAGAACCCCAATACATCCTCTCCTTCCTTGAATGCCTTGCTGAAAACCGTATCCTTCGCCAAATTGGTGCGGTTCTCCCAATACGTATTGCCCGCCTGCCTTGCCCTAAAGTGCCTGAGAACCAAGCCCGCATAGTATCCGCACAGACCGTAGACGCTGCGTTTTCTGCGTTCAAACTCAGCGTTGATTGCTTGCTTTACCTGTTCCGTACCTGTTGATTCCATCGGCATACAGCTCCGCACTGAGAATACTCAGCAAATCGATCGCTTCAAGGAATGTAAGTTGTTCCTTTCCAGCGTAGGGATTCATGATGTACGATTCATCAAGATTCGGCAAATCAGTCGATATTGGGTCGGATGCGCTTCCAGGTAGTCTCATCAGCAGTCCTCCATGCTCGCGGCTTCTTTGATGGGAGCTTGATAACCAACAATCTCAGAGCCGTAGCTCAATGGGTCTACAACGCCCACTTCCCAGCCGGTGCCCTGGTAGTTGAATCTGTCGCCCTCTTGTATAAGTGTCTTATAGTCGGCAAGGATATAGCGTGCGAGATTGGTGCCTAGCCCTACTGGTTTTGGCTCAAGTTGGGGCACTGATTTGATTTCATGCGATATGCGGACCTTGGCCGTATATTTCAATGGATCGCCCATGGGAATCTGCCCACCGAATCCGTCGTCGACCATGCTCTGGCGTATGAATCCGAGCCTGCTCGGGTTCGCATTGATCTGCGCGATGATACCTGCTCGTGCCTGGCTTATCATAGCTGCCACCCACCGCAGATAACAGGAGCCTTGCTCTGGCCTATACGCCCAGTGTCTTGCCCTGTATCGGATTTGACCTGTGCCTTGCATGCATCAGATAGTGCTTTGTAGTAGTTGTACAGTTCAACAAGCGTATGCCATTCGGTTGTCTCCGTTCCCGTCGTCAGCCGCTTGATCCGCATCTCCGATCCCAGGCTTGATGCAATCTGCATGTAGCACCTACATTCGGCACCGTCGCCGTATGCGGTGATCATGGCGTCAAGGGTGGCATCGCTCAGATATAAGCGCAAGCGTTCATTATCTGAGTTGTAATATTGATCCTCTCCTGTTCGATAGCAGGTGAGCTCATCCGGAGTTGCAGGCACTTCAGACTCTACGATCTTAGGAAACCCATGCGGGTCCTGTATCTTCAGACGCAGGCTGATTATTTTTTGTGTATCCATGCATTAATTATGGTTGACAAATAGTGAATTGTCAATGATACTTAAGGTACATCTTGAGCCTACTCCTTGACATTCTCCTTTTCCACCCGGGTTAGACGTTTCCCCGGGTGGTTTTTATTGTATTGACAGAAAGTAATATAAGATATATGATGTAATTATCAAGGAGAAAACGATATGGC
>CAZABW010000011.1:0-37981 GCA_964483655.1 uncultured Candidatus Izemoplasmatales bacterium | reverse complement strand
GACAGAAAGTAATATAAGATATATGATGTAATTATCAAGGAGAAAACGATATGGCTATTCAAACTATTAATTTTGCAAACGGTTCTGACAATGGTATTGTTGAGACTACGCATGAAGGTCTTGTTATCTATGAAGGAGAGCATAACCATTATGATGATAGCGATTTCTATGCGATAGTTTGGAACCCTGAGAAGCGGGTTGAAGAAGAAATAACCTATGCATCGACACGATACCCAAGCTGGGGTAATCGTGCTGTCGTAGATTTTGACAAGGAAAAGTATGGAGAAGAACATGACAAATACCTAAGGATTTGTTCATTCGTAGCTTATATGGAGAATACTTATTCTTTAATCGGAACAAGCGCAGACAAAGGAAAGCGTGTAAAGGTTGTCAAAGGGCGCAAAGTGCCAATAGGCACAATCGGAACGATATTCTCTGTTAAGAAAAACGAGTATGCTAGACAGCGCAGTGCTTTTATGCCAGAGAATAACAGAATCATGATAAAAACCGATGATGGAAAATATCTTGATACATATCTTTTTAATCTTTCTCCATTGCCGCCGACAAGCGAACAAAAAGAACAAGCGTGGAAAGACTTTGTTGGAGCATTGGATAACGATTATCAGAAATTTGCTTGATATGAAAAAACAGGGGTAGCATTTCTGCTACCCCATACTTTTGCTTTCACGCTTAGGATTCGGTCGGGAGCGTGATCTCGATGATGAACCCCTCGCCAGTGGTTCCAGCACCAGGATACGAGCTTCCAAGGAACTGCTTGTAATGCTCGCCCTGGACTCCGTACCATGCCTTCTCCTCGGTGGAGAGCTGGAGCACGCTTCCGCGTCCGGTTTCCATCGTCAGGGGTCGCTTCACCGCTACCCAGAACGCCTCACGCGGGACGAACAGGTAAGCCTTGTTCTCGGCTACTCCAGGATAGCTGAGAGTTTTCTTTCCCCACTTCTTCCCGTCGGTGATGCCGTGATCGTACTCGATGATCGTGTCGATCGGGAGGCTTGCCATGTTCTGTCCGCTGATCGTCCCATTCCCGATTCCAAGCTGACCATTGATCACGCGCTCGATGTCCCATCTGTTTGCGCTATTGCACAGCAAGGTGAGAGACGGAATTGCAATCTTGGTCTTGGTCTGCGGGTCCTTCAAGCCGCGGATCTTCTTGATGCCCTTGCGCAGGGTGTTGTACATGAGCGCATCAAATGTTGCGTTCGCAGTTGCATCAGCAGCCTGCTTCTGGCTTGCATCGAAGTTCGTTCCAACGATCACGCCGATGGTAGCCGCATTGCGCTTATCCGTGTAAGCGTTGACCGCAGCCTTGTTGGCCTTCTCGATGTCGCGGAGCTTGTTGAACAACAGGTTCTTCAAGCTGTCCTTCCATCCGATGGCAAGGATCTTCATCGACACGGTGTCGGTGGTTCCCAATGCCTGCTCGATGAGAGGAACACTGTCGTTGCTCCCGCTCACCTCTTGCATCTCGCCAACATAATCGTAAAGTTCGCGCAAGGAGATTACTTCGGGGAAATCGAAGTCGGTGATCTCAGTAGCGATAAGGCTTGTGAGGTCCCCGCTTTCCTGCCGTCTGCGGGTGATGTCGATGATCACCTTCTGAAGGAGGGCTTCAAGGGTGGTAGCACTCGGAGCCTGGTTGGCGTTGACTGCCATTTCCTTGCGTGCCTTGTCTTGCAGATCCTTGATCTCGCCCCACAACTGGACATGCCCCTCGGAGCCTTCCCATGCAGTGTTGGTCATGGGGACAATCAGTTCCTTGCCGATGATCTCGGTCTTTTCTTTCACGTTCTCGGCTGCATTCCCGCTGAAGATAGCGACATTGGTCGCCGTCTTCTGCTTCAGCCGATACTCTTTCAGACCGTCCTGGTCAAATACATTCAAGTGTCTCATTCTTTACACTCCCTTATGCAATGTAACCGAAAACGGTCACGATGAGGTTCGATCCGGTGCCATTTGCATCGGCTACAATTTCAAGGCCCTTGGCCGCGGTAAATCCAGCTCCCTGTGCAACAGGATCAAGCAGGGTTGCGTCAGCAATTGTCAGGTTCGCATTGGCGATGAGGTCGGATACCGCAAACGATGCACCTTCAACGTCGGCGCTGTCCTTGATGCTGACCTTGGTTGCCGTTGCCCACTCGGTGGCTCCGTCAACAGAAGCGAAGATGCTGTGCAAGTACACCTTCTTCCCTGCCGGCACCTTGGCATCAGCAAGCAACACGACTTCGGTGGCACCTGCGGCACTGGTCAAGGTTGCGGTTGCCTTGAAGGGAATCCCTGCTTCTGCGGTGATTGCGGCGATCAACACCTCGGCGGCATCAATCTCTGCCTGGATATCGACCAGCGATGCGGGTACCAGTTTGGCGTAGCGCTCTTTCTCGAACACGATCACGCCGTCGCTGTTCTTTGCAACGAGCAGATATCCTACAAGGTAGTAACCTTCGGTCAGCGTGTCGCTGAACTTGCTGGTTGCAGGGTCCCAATACACAGGGTTGCCGACTGTCGCGAACGTGTTCTGCGCTGCGTGCAGGTCGGTTGTCTGGATCTGGATCCCTTCCTCAACGTGGAAACTGCCTACGGCATTCTCTGCAACATCCTCATCGGCAACAGCCGCGTAAGGACCGACGATTGCGAACTGGTACTGGTCGAGATCGCCGCCCGTGCCATTCTTGATGCGAACATGGTCGCACATTTCTTTTTCGATGAATACGGTCATTTGTCAACCCTCTCTTAATACTTCGCGACGATCTTTCCGCCGACGGTCTTCTGCTCAGTGTCCTTCGGGTCAACGACCACATCAAGAGAACCTGCGGCCTTCTCGGCTGCGAGCTTCTGTGCAATCGGGTCCTTCTGGATATCCTCGATCTTCATGTTCTGCGCAATGCATCGGTTCGCATAGTCGCGGAGCAGTCCATCCTTTCCGAATGCGGCATCAAGCTGAACGTTCAGCGCAGCCTTCTCTGCATCCTCTGCCTTCTTCTTGAGCTCGGAGGGGTCGGCATCACCAAGAGCATCAAGCTTGGCCTTCTGCTCATCAGTGATCAGCTTGTCCTTTGCCCCAAACAGGTCGAGTGCGGCATCAAGCTTGTACTCTCCGCTCTTTACGAAATCTTTCGCAGCGTTCAGAAAATCTTCGAATTTCATTTCTTCCTCTTCCTTCGGCTTATCAGGCGGGGTGCCGAAATAGGCGGCCACACTCTTCAGCCTTTCATGATATTTGTACTTCTCGATATCAAGCACGTTGCTCGCCTGATCACTCGCCTTCCCGGTCTCAAGAAAATCGGTAGCAAACCCAGCGTCGACAATCTCCTTGCCGTAGTACCAGGTTTCCTCATCCATAAGATTGAGAACCTCGTCGATTCCCTTCTTGCTGAAACGCGACAAGCGGTCGGCGATGTGCTTGTTCAGCTTTTCCAATGACTCGGCTTCGTTCTGCATGTCCTTGTAATCACCGAAGCACCAGTTTGCCGCATTATGCACCATGTACACCGTGATGTCTTGGGCAGTTACCTTCTGGCATGCGGTTGCAATGTATGAGCCGATTGACGCAACAAGCCCGCCCATGAGGCAGGACTTCTTTCCTGTGTACTTGTCAATCAGGTCATAGATTGCTATGCCCTCGGTTACGACTCCGCCCTGGGTATTGAGATGAATCTCAATCTCCTCGCCGTTAGCCTCGTCAAGCCATTGCTTGACCATGCTTGATGTAAGGTCGTATCCAACATAGCCTGAAAGATAAATTCGTTTCATAGTCTCATTTTCCTTTATGCATCAGCATTTGTCAAGTGCTATGATATCGTTCCGTAATAGGAATCATTCCACTCGTCCAGGTAATCAACGCTCTCACCATCCGACCAGCGCTTCAGATCGTCTACAAATTCGTCTGCATCACGCAGGCGTGGCATTGTGTAACAGCCGCAGTTATGAGATGCAAACCCGTTAGCTATGAAAGAGTGAGTATTCTCGACTTCCATGTTATAAACTTTCTGATTGACTTTATCACACCTAACATCTACAATAGTACTACTATGAGTGCAAGAATTGATATAGAAAAGAAAGTGCTTGTCGAGCTGTTCTGTGAGCAGAATCTCACTACAAACCAAATCGCTAAAAGACTTGGGCTGTCCAGAGGCTGTGTTGACAGGAACCTCATTAAGCATGGATTCCAGCCGCTTAATGTCAGCCAAGCTGTCACACGGCTTTATCAGAATGGCTTTGAGGCCCATGTCAAAGAAGCCCATCAAGCCGTTAGAGGCCGAACAGTGTCTGATGAAGAGACCATCAAAAGAGCCAAGGCTTATGAAGGCACCACCAGATCCAAGTATGAGTTCATCTTTTATATGGCCATTCTTGAAAAGGGAGAAAAGCCTATCCCAAATTGCGTAGTTGGAATATTTTCCGTTGATCTCGCTTTTCCAGACGTAAAGCTCGCCATTGAGGTAGATGGTGGGAATTGGCACAACTCTTCCAAGAAAAGTATCCAAGATGACAAAAAGACGGAATTCCTTGAATCCGAAGGATGGATAGTCAAGAGATTCAAGTTCTGCAAAAGAGAGGGGTACAATCTTTCTGCTTACGTAAGTGAGGTTGTCTCCACACTTAAGATTCTTCGCAATAACCCAAGACCCGTTTGATAAAAGTGGATGTTCATTGGTTGCGGTTATTTCCCCGTCTTTTGTTGAGAATGTGTACATATCTCCTGTATGCATTCTCTCAAATTTTTTAGATATCTTATTCACACTTCCGTCATAGCTTATTACACAATCTCCAATCGACAAAGATTCAATCGGCTTTTTACCATCAGTGGTAAGGATCATTGTTCCTGATGGATGGCAATTTGCATGCGGCTGCACAGGCACCTGCTCTGCTGTATACGGGCTTCCATGTGCAAGATCAGGGCACGCACAGTCCCAGTCGGCACGGCCGGCCTGCATGATCCAATCGAACAGATCATAGGCCCCTGGGTTGCGCTTTCCAGCGAGTACCCCTGCTTCCTTCAGCGATGCATAGAGCTCCGTTCTTACAAGACGCATCGCCCGATAGTCGACGTTCTTTGGTATCCGCTTTGCAAATTCCTTGGTTCCTGCTTCGAGCTTGCCATAGCGCTTCATCAGCTTGACCTTGCCGTCTGCTATATATGTCGTCAGATCGTCTGCAATCTTCACCGGATCGCGTCCCTGCGCAAGACCTGAAAGTATCACCTGCTTGATATCTGTGGGGAATGCCTCGCCGACACGCCAGACGCGCTCACTGAATGTGTAGCCGTCTGCGAACATGCGAGTTGCCATATTTGACAGCACCTCATGATTCACTGACACGAACATGTTGCGGATCTTCACAGCGGACAATCCGGCACCAGCTCGCATATTCGCATCGGTCAGCCACTTCTCATCGACTGCCGATATCTGACCTGCCACGTTCTCGACAGCGATCGGCGTTTCATCATTAAGCGACTTGGTGATATCCAACACCCCGGCTTTAAGCTGGAGCTCTATCTGCTGCCAGCTCTTGACCGTCAGATCGGACGCACCGGTCAGTTGCGCAATCCTCAGCTCTGAGGCTACCTTGTCGCCGGCTGTTATGTATGCTTGCCTGACTTGGGTCATTGCCGTCTTCAGAAGCTTTGGACTTGCCTTTCGTACCGACCGGTACGCCCTCTCATATTCGGTGCGTGTCATTAGAACTCATCCCTCGCCAGGTCGTAGTCTGCATCACGGAACTGCTTGTGCTTAGCCATTGCCGACAAGCCTTGCTCAAACTCTGCATATGTCTCAATGGTTGCCGCCGGATACAAGGCATTCCACATCTCGTAGAGCTGCTGCTTGGTGGCAGCACCACCGTCGACAAGGCGCGCGGCTCCCTCGGCAAACGCCTTGAACACCTCGGCTTTGGTCTTAGCCGACAACTTGTCGAGTGCTCCCCATTTTATCTCAATGTCGGGGTCAACGGCCTGCATCCTGGCTACGCCCATGAGCCTGATGGATGCGGTGAACAAGTCGCGGTATGCCGCGGTCTTTTGTTCGCGCTTGCCCTCGACGAAGAGCAGAAGCATTCCCATCTGCTCTTCCACTGATGCGTGGTTGCCCTCAGACTTCAAGCCCCAGCAAATCTCGGGAACGACAGAGCCCTCGACGATCTTTCGGAATGTGCGCTTCAATGCCGACTCGTATGCCTGCCATGCGTTGTCTGCGAAAAGCACGGACACTTTCTCGCCCTCAACGTTGAGGAATAGATCAGCTTTGCTCACATCGACGTCGCTTATTCCCGAATAGCCGTTGTTACCCAGCCAGGTTTCCGCTCCCTTCGACTCAATGATGAGCTTTGGTCTGAACTTCGACAGCACCTCGGCCTGCGCCAATTCGATGTCATGATAATTCTTCAGGTCGTAGACGATTCTCTCATAGTCTGAATGACCCCTGACCTCGGTAGCATCAGCGTTGTTTGCGAATGGGACAGGAAGCACGCGCCCAACATTTGGCATTGTCTCGTTTGCCGGGGTCTCGCGAAGCGTGCTCTGTGTCCATGTTGTGGTTACGCTGTCGCGCGTGAAGATTCGCTTCTTCACGACGGTGCCCGTTGTCATGCCCGAATCGATTGTTACAGTAAGCTGTTGCTCGATGATGATCTTTGTCACATCACCGGTCTTTGGGTCCCGAAGCACCTGCACCCCGTCGTCGGGGATTATTTCCCATCTTACCTTGCGTTTCTCCGCATCGAAATAAGGCCATACCCATAGGGTGCCGTCACGGTGGCATTCGGTGTGCATCTGCTGCATGAGCGTTGAATATTCATCGGTCAGCTCGTTGAGCATTGCCTGGATAGTATCATTCTCGCTTTCAGCTACAGGCAGTCCCATGAACCAGACAGGGATTGCGATGGGGGAGAAAGCCAATGAGCCGGCGAGTTTCATGCCGTTGTATTCGTTGTGATACAGGCCGTAGGTAAGATCGCGGTCGACAACCATGCCCTCGGTCCAGTCGACTACACCCCGGTTCATGCGCCGCTGCCTCGTCTTGTTCTCATTTGTAGCCGTTCGGTTGAAGAAAAGTCCCATGGGTTATGATCTCCTTCGGTAAGTATCACACGATTTGCGCAAGTCGTCAAGAACGGCCGATATCTCGTGCTCGCCGTAAAAATAACAGGTGCGTCCCTTATAGTGATATTCGCGCTTTCCTCTGTACCCAATGATTATGTTGTACTTGAGCCTCGGAAGTGCCGACTTCTTCGGCATGTGGTCGCGTATACTCAGCGTTCCAATGTCTGATGAATGCAGATACACGCTCGTTGTTTTCTTCGCATGGTAGATTGAAAGCGGAATTCCTTCAAGTGCGATCATCACACGCTCGTACACATCGGAAGTCGTCACCACCTGCGCCTCCTCGCCATCTGCTCGCGTATCTCATCTGGGAATATAATGCCAGTTCCATCGTAGTAGCACAGAAGCAGAGCGTCTGCCTCGTCGGGGCTCCTGCCGCACCTTTTCTTGTAGTCGTCTTTTGATTCGATTTTCCGCCTTCCCTGGTGGTCGTATGCATACTGCCTGCCAGCTAGTTCGGCCATCAATACGGGATCGTCTGGAATCGAAGCCTCATCAATGGGAAAGTTGAACCAGAGCTCGTCTGCTATTGATGTGTATCGGTCCTTGTCGGCGGGCGATCCGCCGAAGTTAATTGGATATACCTTGGCCCCAAGTTCGCGCAGGCGATCTGTAACGCCGCCATTATGTGTCCATACTGGCTTGTGGCTATCTGGACACATTGTATAATACAGCTTTGTCTTTCCTGTTATGCATAACTCATATACGTTATCGAAACGCTCTTCTTTTTTAGAGGTGTTTATACATACATTTGTTTTACTTCTGTATTCAAATACACAATAGTTATCAACTGTTCTTGTGAGAACTCTTCCTTCTATCATCCCATGGCTGCCTGCTTTGCTTTTTATATATGCATTGCAAGAATAGCCAGCTTTATGCAGAAGCTCTATCAAATCATCAACAAGCCATTTACCGGAAGTGATATAATATCTTGTACCATTTTTAACAAATCCATCACCAGCTACAAACCCATCAAGAAATGCGTTTATTACATCCTTTGAGTTGTTAGAAACCCATCTCGGTACAGTAAGATATCTAAAACCCTTCCCACCGCGATAGCAATTTTTATCTATCCAATCAAAAAATGATTTATTGCATACATATACGCCATCGCGTTTTATTATTGGTTTGCCAAAGTATGATAACAGGTTATAAATATCTTGGATATTTTTTTTCTTTTTCTGGGTTACTCCTATCGACATTGATGTTCTATCGAGGTGACCATCGCTTATGAACCATCCAAGAAATCTTGCAAATACATTTGCAGGTATTACCATTTTATCATGGATAACTTTCTTGCCTCCATATGGCATTTCGATTGAATGCTTAGGCATCTCAAAATCATTTTTTTTTGCTTCATATGGAAAATTATCATCTAGAATTATGTATTTTCTATCTAGAATATTTTCCCATGATTCAAGATGAAAAGGATGTTCTGCCCTTGTTTTATATGGGATTATATGAGAGAAGCTGAACTCGAACTCTCCGGATTTAATTATTCTTGTAGGCTCTCTTTTTATATTTTCCCTTACTTTCTCAACGATTATTTTCCTGTTTTCATCAAGAGAGTATATCCTATCACCAACTTTAATATCCTCTACAAGCCTCCATCCATCAAGCGTTAAAACCTTTGTCCCTTTCGTCACACAGCCCACCCCGGAATCGTCAACGTAGATGGGGATTGATGGATCATGGTTAGCCATCGCCCAGCATTCGTATGCGGTTGTCATGGTGTCCTGCTTTGAGAATGACTTGTGATCTGTGATAGCCAATCCCTTGCGCTTGTATATGACGGTTCTATCGTCGCCGTACCTCGCAACGTCGCAGCCGATCTGCACGATTCCCACAGGCTCGATCACACGTTCCATCGCGGCACGGATTGATACACGGCTCATAACGGATCGCTGGCCCTGCTTGCGTGGCTGGCCTCCCCAGATGTGCTCGGCTTCGTCGGGGTCAGCCTTGTAATCCTCTTCCATTTCCTTCTGCAGTCCGTCATTCCACCAAGGATTATCGACGGGACCAGGTTGCAACTCAATGAGCAAAGCATCGCTTCTGTTTCGGTTCCATATCTTCACTGTAACAGGGTCGAACTCACTCTCTGGGTTGTAGGCAAACCAAAGCTGGCTTCCTGGATTGCGCATGAGCGTAGGCATCAACAGGTCCCAGCTGTCCATGCTGATCGTAGCGGCTTCTTCAATGAAGAATATGTCGAATGCTTCCAACCCCTTTACGTTTCTCGATGCCCTGAGATCCTTCAAGCCCTTGAAGATGAACTTGGAACCACAGGGGCTGATGATTGTGCTAACCTGGAATATCCAACCAGAATATCCGAGTTGCTCAACCTTGAGCTTGATCAGGGCATATACAGATTCTTCAAGCGATTCCTGTATTTCACGGAAACACCCTACCCGGATTCGCTGGATGTTGGCACGTTGTACGATTAGACTCACAAGGCTATGCGACTTTGCACCGGCACCACGACCACCCCGGCAACCGCGTATGCGTATCTCCTTCGGGCAGTCTCCGCCTATGATCGGGTCGCGGAACGCCTCAAGTTTCGGGCTCACGCGCTCGCGTTCCTGTTGCTCAAGCAGTAGAAGGAGCTCAATCTCCTCTTCTTCAGTTAACCTTGCCATTGAGCTTCCTGTACAATTCAGCTATGCGCTCGCGCCTCTGCGCTGGCGACATTGCATCAACGTTCGGCACATGCTCCTCGCTTCGCTCCTCAACAGTGAAGCCATCGCCTATAACACCAAGGAATTTGGCAAGCTGCTCGAGGGCTCTTACTTTGTCGTATGCCTTGATCTTCATGGTGGTTCCGCTTTCCGTGCTGTTGTACTGCACTTCCTGGATGGCCATTGCTGTTGCGTCATCAAGCTCGTTTGAAGGCTTGAGTGTGAGCGTATCAGCATCCCACTCTGCAGCTTTGCGCATGTCATACTCAGCAATGCTTTTTACTTGCTTCAGCCATTGGAGCGTCATCATTTCAGTATCTGTCAATACCTCGCGAATACGCCTTGACACTTCTGCTTTGATATTAGGTTTTGTTAATAGCTGAGATGCGGTTACTCTTGCTGTTTTCGGCGAGTACCCAGCCTCAACAGCGGCACGCGAACCATTCATGCCGTTGGCGATATATTTCTCAACAAAGAGTTTCTGTCTTGACGGTAATTTGCTTCTTGTGCTCATGTCTTAACCCTACCATCCTTCCTTTCATCAAGCAAGCCCTTCTTCTTGTGACCAGCCATGCTGCGCGCGCCTTCTGCAACACCTTGCAACAGTTGGGTTGTCACCCCGAACAGGGCCGCCGCCTGGTCGAGACCAATAACTTCGCTGCCGCTTGTGAAAAACGGCACGCGATTCTTGAAGCCGAGCAAGTACCCGGCAATGTTGAGCGTATCTCCATCAAGCCTGATACGCGGCTTCGGGTTCCTGATTCCGATGAATGCGCGGCACCCGAACACAAGCCCCTTGATGTAGTCGCGGCTTCTTCTTGCAATCGATGCCATCTCGATGTGGCTCCATATCACGTTGCCCGAATCATAGAACCTAAGGTTCATGTCCACGAGCCAGTGGGTATACGTTTCCTTGTCGGTAGTGATCATCAGGGTTTTCGGTGTCGTTGTTATCTTCATACCAGTAATCTACCATCATTTCATTGTTATGGCAACACTTATTTTTACGCGTCTACAACTATGTAGCGATATAATCCAATATCTATTGTTTACATATAAAAGAAATAATAACAATAGTGAAAAGTCTCGGAGAAATACATATACTATGTGTGCGTATGTGCGCGCGTGTAATTACGCACGTGTACGTGTACGCGTATGCGCGTATGCGTGCGCACATACGTACCGTTTATTTATGTGCATTATATTATTATTATTATATCTTTATAATATATATATATAGTACAGTACAACTATGCTACAAACATGTAGCAAACTGTACTAATAGTACAGATATTGGCAAAAAGCTGGAAGCAACATTTTTTGCGTGTGAAAATAAGAACATGTAAAATAAAGAGATAGTACGGAACAATTATATGAAATAAGAAAACCGTTGATGCTTGTGTGAGGATATGCTATGTTTATCTCAGGTTCGACGGATGAGAAGAAATCGCTGCTCTTCCCATCTGTCGAATGGCAAATGTATAGCCTTGATGGCATCATCCTGTAGTGACACCAGAAATGGTGAGGGTGATGTTTTCAGGGCTTTTTTGTTGGGGAAATCATGAGAAAGAGATATGTGCTGAGGCGTGCGGTATGGAAGCAGGATGGCTGCCATCATTCAGCAGTGATGGGAATGAAATCCAATGTCATGTTTATGCTGTATGTGCATCAAAGTTCCGAAGAGATCTGCTGGAATGTGAAGGAGATGTTCATGGGAAAACATTGCAGGACGATTGCATATGGAAAAATCTGCAGTGTTGAGAACGCCAAGGATAAGTGCGAGAATGTCGTGTTCTGCCTTCTGAAAAAATCTTTTATTGATGAGGTTATTGATGTTGACAGATAAGAAACATGGTTATAAAGTGTAATAGCCAAGGAGGCAGAAAATTGAAATTCAAGAAACAAGATGAAAGCTGGCCGTTCGCACATTCTGACGAGGTTGATATCGAGGTTATGCCCGATCGGTGTGTCGTGGTCGACGGCAAGTATGCAATGACAGGATGGACCGCAACAAAAATGCAGTTGCCCGATGTTCCGATCATTGAGGGCAAGAGCGTAGCAGCATACCGGAAAAAGGTGCTTGGATTATGACCGACCGCGAGAAGGTTAAGCACATCCTGCATTCGATGGACGTGTGCAGCGCTGGATTTGTGTGCAATGAATGCCCGTTGCAAAAGAAATGTGCGGAGCGAAAGGATCTGAGCGTCGCAGAGTTGGCGCATGAATACCTGGTGGAGGAAAAAGATGAAAGTAGGAGATAGGTTTGAGGATTGCGACTATGATACCGATACAGACGAGCTTTCTGAGATGCATTTGCATGAGGTTACGAAGGTATGGTTCGTTGATGGGATTGAGCATTTCGAGGCGGAAGATTTGGGGCCTGTGCCCGACGGATGGGAGGTCGCCGATGCCCGTTGACTGGAAAAAATATCCCACCAACTGGAAGCAGATCGCAACCTCCGTCAAGGATGCTGCGGATTGGCAATGCCAGCAATGCGGCAAGCAGTGCCGTCGTCCTGGTGAGGTGTTCGACACGCATCGCAATACCTTGACGGTGGCGCATATGAACCACGATCCGATGGATTGCAGTCCGGAGAATTTGAGGGCGATGTGTGCGCCATGTCATCTCAGATATGATGCAAGCCATCATGCTGAAACAAGAAAAAATAAAGTACCGAGGTCGGAACACTATGATAGCAAATGATGTATTGAAAATGCTGGAGTCAAGGCATGCGAAGGACGCGTTTTTCTCCGAGGTGGCAATCGATTCAAACAAGCGGCGCATGGACGCATGGGCGATGATACCTAGTTACAGCAAAAGTCTGACCATCGCATACGAGATCAAGGTCACGCGTCGTGATTTCGTGCAGGATATAAAGATGCATGAATACACCATGTACGCAAATGAGGCATATTTGGTGTGTCCATCTGATGTTGCAAAGCCCGATGAGCTGCCCGATGGCTGGGGCTTGCTTCATGTGCAAGGAAGCCGACTCATGACCAAGAAGAAGGCGCAATACAGGGAGACCGATATATCGGAGGCTTTCTACCAAGCGTTGATCGCAAGCAAGGTCAGGCGCTGGGATGGCAGCTTGATATCACGTGAGATCGAGCGGCGTGTCCAGGGAGTTGCGATATACGAGGATTATGTTGCAGGGAGAAAAACCCTTGCAGACATCGGCTACCAGATGGGCAAAAAGCTGTCTGAGGATTTGTACAATTTTGAGAGGGAGAAAAGCAGGCTGCAGAACAAAACAGATGAGCTTGAGTCAAGGCTGGCCGCTTGGAAAAAGCTTTGCGTTAGGGTTAAGTCTGAACTTGGCGTCGATATCAGCCGAATGTACGACAACGAATGGAGCATCAATCCGGTGTTTCGTGATTTGTCAAAGATTTTGCAAGGCCCTCAATATGATCTGTTCGAGGCAATCGAAACCATGTACCAACAGATGCAAGAACTGAAAATAAAACTTGGTAACATACCGAACAAGGAATAATAGAAATGAAAACAATTTACATCAGCGGCCCGATAAAGAATATGACGGACGGCAACATGCAGGCATTTGACAAGGCTGAGAAGCAGCTCAAGGAAATGGGATATGAGACATTGAACCCGCACAAGATCGGCGAGGAGTTGAATATCAGGTTCTTCGAAATGGGCAAGGTTCCAACATACGAGGATTACTTGAAAGAGGACATCATCCAGATGCTTGCAAGGTGCGAAAAGGTGTTGGTGTTGCCTGGTTGGAGAAACAGCAAGGGAAGCAAGCTTGAGATCGCGAATGCACTGGCTTGCGGGCTTGATGTGTTTTTTGATATTTCCGATGTACAATAACGAAAAATGTGTTATCATAGGTGACGGAGGCAATCATGACCAACCTATTTCTCAGGGCTAAGGAGAGATCAAAGCTCAGCTATAGAGAACTCGGCCATCGCTTCGGCTGCTCGTCGGTGCATATGGTGCATCTCGTGCATGATCCTGGGCGTGCAAAAGATCCCGATGTGCTGTTGAATCTTGCATCAATGCTCGGGATTAAGCATGACGACGCATTAGCCGAATGGAAAATTTTAAGGGCAAAGCATGTCCGCAACTTGGCCGAGCGCCAGCTTGACAGGGAGTGCCTATGAACCTTTTTGAACGGGCGAAGCAGATAGGGCTTGCACATATCCGCGACTGGCTTCCATCCGGAAGGCAGGATGGAAACGAATGGGTTGCCTTGAATCCCACACGTGACGACAAGACGGCCGGAAGCTTCAAGGTCAACTTGGATACAGGCCAATGGATGGACAATGCAACCGATGATCGCGGAGGGGATGCGGTCAGCCTGTATGCCTATCTGTTCAACGGCGAATGTCAACATGCTGCGAACCTCAAGGGATACAAGAACATGCAAGGCGGCATCCAGTGCGAGGCTGCGCGTGCAATTCTTGAGAAACACGATTCATCGTATTTCCCTGGGGATAACGACGACTTCGCACCGGCAAGGAAAGAGAAGACAAAAGGCGACTACTGGGAAGGATGGTATCCTGTCAAATCAAAGGTCGAAACATATCCAGAAGTTGACACGTCTTTTTTTATCGACAAATGGGGTAAGGAATCCGAGCGCTGGGATTTCTGGCAGGGAAAGCGTCTTGTTTTCTGTGTGATACGTTTCCTCGACGGCAAGTCAAAATCAGACAGGCCGTTCACGCTTTGGCAGAAGGGTGGAGAATACAAGTGGCGTGCGAAAGCGCCGCAGGATGAAAAGTATCCCTTGTGGAATCTCAACGAGCTGGAAGAGCGCGTCAATGATCCTGTGATTCTGTGCGAGGGTCAGAAGGCGGCGAGCAGGGGCAAGGCATGCGGTGGCTTGTCCGATTATGTGTTTGTCGGATGGTACGGTGGTGCTGGAAATACAAAACTCAGCGACTGGTCCCCGTTGCGCGGTCGTACCGTCTACTTCTGGCCTGATGCAGACAACCCGGGAAGAAAGGCGATCAAGGCGATGCGTGAGCTTGCATCTGAATATGACATCAATCTAGAGGTCATCCATGCTCCTGTAGGCGTGCCAAAAGGCTGGGACCTTGCTGATGCGATATCAGAAGGCATGGAAATCGACAAGATATTGCACCCCGTAGAGGCTAAGGCCGAGCCACAGCACTTCCTCGATGATCTGGTGCTGCCTTTCGAGATCATCGGCACATCGGGCGACGACATCGTATTCTACCCGCATGGCTCGAATAGAATCTGCAGATACCGTGCATCAAGCTTGACTAAAAATGCGCTCATGACTTTGGCTGACCGCTCGGTGTGGGCAACGTATTACGGCAAGGACGACGGCGGCATCTCCTGGGATGCTGCGATCAATGACATACTGCGAAGAAGCGAGAAATGCCCTGTGTTTGATTTCACAAGGGTGAGAGGCGCAGGTGCATGGAAGGACGGTGATGATGTGGTGGTTAACACCGGAGAATATCTGATAGTCGGAGGCGAGAAAAAGGACCTGCACGAAAAGGTCGGGCAGTTCGTCTACGAGAAGCAGGCGTATGTGCCATACCGGGCAGACGGTAGACTAGAACTCGAGCAAAGCAGGAATCTGCTTGATGTGCTGTGCATGATCGACTGGAAGCTCAAGGCTGCGCCTTATGCATTGGCCGGCTGGCTGGCGCTCGCCCCATGGGGCGGGGTACTGAGATGGAGGCCACACGTGTGGATCGTCGGGCCAAGAGGAACCGGTAAGTCGTGGATTTTGGAAAGGATTGTCTACCCTGTATCTATAAGGGATTTCGGGGTGAAGGGTGGTGGAACATCAACGCCAGCAGGCGTGAGACAGGCATTGGCGAACAGCTCACGCTGCTTCATGGGTGATGAGATGGAATCAGACAATGTGAAGCAGGCGGACAGCATCGAGCAGATATTGACACTTTTCCGCGGATCTTCGAGTGGGCAGGAGAGTGGCGGGTCGACACTGCACGGATCGCAGGACGGCGAGGGAAAGTTGTGGGTCATGCAGAGCATGGCGTGTTTTGCAAGTATTGGTGCGGCTATGCGCCACGGGGCCGATATGGACCGATTCACGGTGTGCGAATTGCAACCGCCGAGAGCTGGGCATATAGACGAGCGCAAGGCAAAATTTGCAGAGCTCGAGCAGAAGGCCCGCATATTCACCGATGAGTACAGCCGTGCGTTCCACTCGCGCATGTATTCGCTTATGGGAGAGCTTGCAAAGGCCGTCCCTGTCATGAGCGAGCAGGCTTCAAAACTGCTTGGCACCATGCGTGACGGTGATCAGGTAGGTGCCCTGATGGCCGGATGCTGGATGATAACGCACGACACGGCTCCGACTGCGGCAGAGGCTTTGGAGTTCCTCACTGATATCGAGGTAGGTAGGCTCAAGGACGACTCGGAAACGAAGAGCGACGAGGAATTGTGCCTTGACGAGATCATGAGCCAGCGCATGGAGATCCTGACTAAGAGCGGGCGCATCAAGACGAGCATCGGCGGTGCCATGGAGCTATGGTTCGGGCAAGCATCTGGATTGCACGAGTATTACAGCAATCAGGACGAGTATCCGGGTTTGAGCCAGGACATCATAAGGCGTGAACTCGAGCAGCTTGGTTTGAAGCCCGAGTATAAGCAGGGTGTGCAGTACCTGTATGTGTCGTTGAGCCATCCGCAGTTGAAGAAACAGTTGAGAGACAGCGGATGGGCGAACAGCTATGCGTCGCTGTTGAGCCGATTGCCCAACTGCACTGGTATCAAGGGACCGGCAACGTTCTCTGGGGTGAAGAAAAGATACTTGGAAATTGTTTTGCAAAATGATGAGATTCCGTTCTGATATGTGTTGACAGATAAAAAAAGTGATGATAAAGTGTAATCATCAAGGAAAGGAGATACCAAATGAAAATCAACGTCAAGAATGAAAAGCAAATCACCGATGAACTGAACAAGGTCAACGCAAAGGTTCGCAATGCATCTTACCAATCGGTGATTGCAATCGTTTTTCAGATTGAGAAAAAGCTGGAAGAAAAAGGCCTTCCAAAAAAGTATTGGAACGGCTTGAGTTTCTGGGGAGACATAAATGCACAGAAGTTCCCGAATGCTTACAAATGGTCGCCAGATTCGACACAGTTCAGAATCGAGCGTTTTGCAAGCGGATGGTTCATCACAAGAGTGGGACGCATGCACTGCTCAGAGAAGAAGGTTATATTGGCTTCTCCGTTGAATGATGAACAGAAGGAGGCAATCGTAGAAAACTTCAAACATTTCTAATATCTCAGAAAAGTACGTACACGCCCCTCGGAAGAGGGGCAATAAAAAGGAGACGGCAAATGAAAAAAGCAATTCTATCAATCCTATTTGTTGCGGGTTTCATCATCTGCGCATCGTATCACTGGCTTGCGATGATCGCCTATTGGATCATCCTTCTTGCGGGCTCGATATTTCTCATAGATATCGATGCCTGGCAGGAGAAGAAACGGCACAAGGCACAACTGCTTGCGGTTGGGAATTATATCGTTGATGGTTATTTGGAGGTTATTGATATCTTGCCGTCAGTGTTTTCTTTGGCTGATATACATGATTGGTTTGCTACTTGCATTCTCGTTGAAGATGGCGACTTATATAGGGTAATCGACACCTGCTCACAAGAAAATTTCGACATGCACCTCGTCGCTGATTCGATCAACGATCTCGTCAAGCATGGGATACTTCAAATTGTTTACACGGAAAGGGGGCTGCAAATTGGATACAATGATTGAACTTGCCATCGGGCAGAAATTCAGCGTCACGATGGAAGGAAGGCTGGTGCATGGGGTTGTTGTTGAGGATGCAAGTCATTGCTGTTGCGACCCTTGCATGTTCGTTGAGAAAAAGGAAATCTGCGACAGGATGATGTGTTCAAGGTTGCAGAGAAAAGATGAGAAATTGGTGCATTATGAGGAGGTGCGCAAGTGAAAGCTAAAGCCCTTATGAAGGTTCTGGCTACGTGGATCATCATCGCATTGCTGGTGATCGCATATCTGATCGATGAGCGGAGCATCATCTTTGTTGTCGGTTTTGCTGCGTTCATACTATTCAGTATGTTCTTGTATGCGCTGTACAGTGGAAAGCTGGAAGGTGATGGGAGAAGAGGGAATCGTATAATAATCAATCAGGAACCCCCCAATGGTGAGCGTCCACATCCAAGGCCGAGCAGGTGAGTGGTATGGAATACAAACCCCTGAATTGGCAACAGCAACCAGGTTACATCTGGCTTGCTGACGGACCGTACTTCGCATTCCAGATTGATTTTTGCGAGGATGGCTGGAGCGAATCCGACGACAACTTCATGTACATGGCACAGCGAAACGATGCGGATGATCCTGACTGCGAATACTTCTTGACGCTGGAAGAGGCGAAGGCGCATTGCGAGAAGCTGTATCATGAGGATATGGATCGGTTTGCGAGATTCCTATGCTGAGCGACACCCTCCTAAAATGGATGGCAATCGCCATGAAACGCAACAACATGGAGCTCCGAAAGGAGCTCTGTTGCGCTAGGGATATGCTGGACGGCATCCTGGACGAATGGCCGGAGTATGCGTGCAAGCATCTGCCTCTGGTGATGGCTGAACTTGATAAGATGAATCAAGATGATGAGAACGTGCAGGCGATCAGGCAGGCACTTATTGACAAGGCGGAGGTTATGGGATGGGCAACGGAATCTTTGGGCTGAGGCCCTATCAGCTTGATGCAGTGGCAAAGATTGAGAAATACTGGTCGGAAGGTAAGCAGGCGGTTCTTTGCCAGTTGCCAACTGGAGGCGGCAAGTCGCGCATCATCAGGCAGATAGTTGACGACTATGCACAGTCGAAGAAGGTAATCTACCTGATCGCACACCGCCAGACATTGGTCGAGCAACTGTCGAATGAGATCAAGGAAGCGGACATCAAGCATGGCATCATCCAGGCAGGTATGCCATATATCCGCTACCGGGTGCAGGTGTGCAGCATGCAGACGCTTGTACGCAGGCTCGACAAGCTGGCTGAACCTGAGATATTGATAGCGGACGAATGCCATCATTTGAAGAGTTCATCATATATGAATATATTGAACTACTGGCCCAATGCAAAACTCCTTGGCATGACCGCAACCCCCCAGCGAATCGACGGAAAAGGCTTCGATGATATTTTCGATGAGCTGATTTTAGGTCCTAATATGCGCGACCTCATAACCGCTGGGTACCTCTCGGATTACGAGTACTATGCCCCTGCCTCGGTTGACATGGATGGCGTGCATCAGGTTGGAGGAGACTACAATGCAAAAGAAAGTGTCGATCGTGTGGATCGCAAGGTAATAACCGGATCAGCGGTTGAGCACTATCGCAGGTATGCCGATCATCAGCCGGCGATTGCCAGTTGCGTATCAATAGCACACAGCGAGCACGTCGCACAGGAGTTCCGCGATGCAGGGTACAGGGCGATTGCAGTCAATTCACGCATGGATCAGTTGGAAGTCAAGCGTGCAATTGCAGGACTCAAGGATGGTACGACGGAGATCCTCACCCAATGCGAGATGCTGGGAGAAGGTGTCGATATCCCAGCTGCCACATGTCTCATAGGGTTGCGCCCGACCGCGAGCCTGGTTATCTATCTGCAGCATTGTGGGCGTGTGCTGCGCAAAGCCAAAGGCAAGGACAAGGCGATCATACTCGATCACGTCGGCAACTGGTCACGCTTCGGCCTGCCCGATGATGAGCGTGAGTGGAAGCTCGAAGGCAAACCGAAGGGGGCGAAGGAGCCATCAAAATACAAGAGGTGTCCTGAATGCTTGCGCCCTGTCTTGGTGTCGGCAAAGAAGTGTGAGTTCTGCGGCTACGTCTGGGAGTACGAGGCAAAAGAGAGGATGCCTATCGAGGTGGATGGTCAGTTGGTAAGCATCAGGGAGGTGAAACCGGAGGAGGTGCAGGACTTGATGCGCACGATAAGCAGGCGTGCTCACAATCTGAAGGAAGCAATCAAGATTGCAAAAGACCTGGGGTACAAACACACTTCTGCATATCACATCTGGGTGAATGAGTTGCATCTAAATGTTGACAGCATACGTGCTATATGATAATCTGATTATGGAGGCACATATGAGATTCAAGACAGAAACAAAAATGCGGATTCAGGCCCTCAAGTATCGCGATGGGCTGGAAAATCATCAGATTGCGAAAGAGATGGGCATCTCGCAGAACATGATCTGGCAGTACGTGGAAAGCCTGGAGAAGCAGATTAAGAAAGGCGAGATCACAGTGGCCGATATCGTGGCGAGTGTGAATGCGCTGAAGATCGAAGGGCCGAAGAAGGTGAGGATGCAAACGAAGGCTGAGGATAAGATCCCCATTGCCGAGCAAGGCATTACACAGCAAGAGCTCAGCGAGAATGTGCAGGCGTTGGATAAGGCTGTGGCGAAAGCTAGTGAGCCGATTGATGGCAAAGAAAAGACAGCCCCCCTCAAGAAGAACTATGGCGGCAGACCAAGAAAAATAGTCGAGATTGATGGCAAACCAATGAACATCAAGAAGCCAGCCGATCAGTCCAACTACGTTCTCACCATCATGTCACATATCTATGACGAGCTATCAGCTGGCAAGCTCGCACTCAAGTATTACCTCATGGAAGCAGGTGTCCATGAGTTGCAGTTTGTGGAGGTAAAGAAATGACAGAAAAACGTTATATCGAACTGCCACATTCAGAAAAAAATCTTCATAGGTTGTTCAAGCTTCTGAGCTTGTTCGTTGTAAATGAACGGGCTCAGGCTTATAGGGCTATTTACCTCGGAGATATTTTCTATTCTGCATCGGCAAAATGTCTAATTGCTAGCGATGGCAAGAAGATGATTGTCGTCCCTGTCAATCTTGCAATCCTTGAGCCTATTTTTGGAATTTTCAAGGATAAAGACATGAAGATCAGCTATCTTTCTAGTAAAAAAGCTCTGGTTGTATTCGAGGACTCATTGTTCGTGAAGTACGACAAGTATATCAATCCCGATCTTTCAAAGCACAAGATGATAGAATTGTATCTTGGTGGGATATGCCCATCACAAGAATATCCTTGGTTCTATATCAAAACAGGGATTGCCTTGAACCAGAGCTATCTTGAGTGCTTGAAGGGGTGGAACTGGAACGTTTACTTCACAGACGACAAGGAAAACACTCCTGTGGCTTTCAAGGAAACAAATTTTGGATTTTCCGTATTCATCCAGCCGATGATGCAAAATAGAATGGAGGACAAGAAATGACTACAATCAACGCTCTGGCAAAAGAGCTGAAGATGCAGAATCACCAGCTTTGGGTGCTGGTGACAAAATTGGGACTCGGGCAGAAGGTGGGAAACCTTCTGGTGATCAGCGACGAGGAAGCGGATAAGATCAGGGCCATGCGCCAAGATCGCGTGACGCTCGCACAGCTCAGTGCTGAGCTGGGTGTCAGCAAGCAGGTGCTGAGCAAGCGCGTCAGACGCTTGGGTATTAAGACCAAGGAAAAGACGCGGCTGTACTTGACGCCTGAGCAGGCTCAGATGGTGAGGGAGGATGTGAGGTGAGAAAAACCATCGACGCATGGAACAGGAGGGCGTGATGACCGAGCAGCAAATCTGTGATGCCGTACTCCGCGCTCACCCCATGATGTTCCGCAACGCTGTTGGCTATGGCATTGCAACTAATCCGAGGGCGATACATCGACTCGACAACGGCAAATTTCTTGTCGACCGTGGCACTCCATTGCGCTTCGGGCTGCTTCCAGGCTCTTCTGATATGATCGGTTATAAGCCGACGATCATCACGCCTGATATGCTAGGGCAAACGGTTGCCATCTTCCAGGGAATCGAGGTCAAGACCGAGCACGACCGCCTGTCAGAGGAGCAACGCAAGTGGAACAGAGCCTTGATTCGTGATGGTGCAATCGCGGAAGTCTGGCATTACAATGGCCGCATTATAGAGATACTGAAAGGAGACAGGATCATATGACACCCAAGGAACAAGAAATTTACAACACGCTTGCTGAGAAGATGGACAAGCGCGACAATTTTTTCGAGGCGTTGCTACAGGTCGAGAAGATGGGGCATGGTATCCCGGCGAAGTATTCAGATGATGCTGCGATCATGCTCAACTTCGAGTCGTACAAATTGCAGGGATCATGGCGCAACAGCAAGGCGATTGTTGACAAGCTTAAGAAGGCAGCTCGCAAGATAGCGAGAAAGAAGCATTGACAGTTCAATCAATATAGTTTAATCTGTATTTAGCCAAGGAGGCAAAACATGGCGAAAAACAACAGTGATGCGTACGCGTATCAACCAGGCGACAAGTCCGTTTACATCAATTTTGATGCAATCAAGGATTTGCCGGAAGAGTTCGATGTGGTAGTGACGGAGGTATTATTCGACCCGAAGAATCTTGCTGAGAGTTTCAGCAACGTAGGATCGAACAACAACCCAGCATGGCAGCCGAAGGTCGAGCTGATGTACAAGATCGCTGAGGCGTGTGGGATCTCTGGCGGTGACGAGTCGGAGACCCAGCCGATGGTGGAAGAGGTGGACATCAACCCGATGTTGATGAAGCCGATGGATGCACCTCCGACATATCGCAGAATGACGGTAGGTCGTAGCGTGTCCAAGCGGTCAAGCAGGCTTATGGAAGATGGATCGCTTCTCTGGTCAAGTCTGTGTACCTCCGAGTACAATGTGTGGGAGCGTTGCAACGAGCTGTGGTCAAAGGAAGAATCCTACACTGAAGGCTATAAGAAGGCTTCCAAGTACGACAACAAGTACGACAACCCGTACAAGCGCCGCGCCCATTTCGACAGCGAGATGAAGTTCGCTCATGCCAAGGCTGAGACCAAGGCTTACGTGAAGTCCATCAGAGAGCTTGCAGGAATGCCCACCGGCTACGCAACGGCAGACCTGGCATCGGGTAAGTTCGTGTTCGCACGCATCAGGCGCTCCAAGATGGTGCTCAAGATGGAGACTGCCGCACGCATCTCAGCGATCAGCAGAGGACAAGCACCACAGCCTGCACCCGCGCTTTTCGCACCTGAAGAGCCGATCTATGATGATCTGCCTGTGACGGAACCAGAGCAAGAACCTGCGAAGAAAGAGACCCACATCGTTGCACTTTTCGAGGAATATCTGCCGAATATCAGCGATCTCGGGCTTGCGGAAGAGGCGCAGAAGACCCTAGACTGGCTTAAGACGCAAGAGGACCCGAAGGCGAAGCCTAAGTTCTACGCAAAGGCTTTGGACAATCTGAAGCGAATCGAGGATGCAATCCCCGAGGCATTCAGAATCCAGCACAATCTCTACCAGGAGGCAAACTGATGAGATACTTATCCGTTCCCGATTTTCACTTCTCCCCCAAGTGGGGAGAGGTATCGGTCAAGATCGCAAAGGCAGTCGCGAAGGCTGCGAAGGAGAACCACGTTGATCTGATTGTACTCCCTGGCGATCTCTACGATGCACCGATCATGGTCACAGACAAGGGTGGCATCAACCAGCTCAGGCGCATCATAAAGATGTGGCTTTCAATCTGCCCTGTTGTGGCAATCGAAGGCACCCCGTCGCACGATGGCCCCGGTTGCTATGGCCCGCTTGAGGACATGGGATTGGTTGTGCTCAAGCCCAACAAAGTGTATGGGCTTAACAAAGGGAAGGTGAGAGCTGTTGATGCTTCAGATGATTCCGAGCTCCTCCTTTTCGGCATCCCCGAGCTCGACAAGCACACCCTGCAAGCACGCTTGTCTTTGCCTGCAGACAAGGCAAACGGAAAGGCTTTGGAATTGCTGCAACAATACCTTGTCGAGTTTGTAGCTCCCAATCGGGCTATGTTCCCGAATATCCCCGCGTTGGGGTTGCTGCACGGCAACGTATCGGATGCACACAAAGAGAACACGTCGGATATCATCCTCAGATCGAGTGATATTGTGATCCACACTGAGATGCTCGCACTTGCAGGGCTTGATCGATGGGAGCTTGGACATATCCACACACCATGGGAAAGCCAGGTAATCAACGCCGGTTATGCAGGGTATCCAGGAATCGACCACAATCCGTGGGGCAAGCGTGATTTTGTGCCGGCTATGAACATGGGCGATATATCGGCAGATTATGTTGAGAACTTAAATTTCATCATTGAGACTTCTCGCATCCCATACGGAACTCCCATGCGCAAGAAGATCTACAAACCCATGGACACATACGATCCTTCCATCGCATACTGGTTGGTAAGCAAGGATCCGTCGTATCAATTCCCAGAAGGTATGCACGAATGGTCGCGCATCACCTTTGATGAAGAGAGGAAGGAGACCCGACGTGTTACAGCAGAGCAGGCTGATTCAGTCAAGAAACTTTCCGACCTGTTCCGCCTCATTGATCCGCAGGTAAGTGATGATGCAATCGAACTCATTGATACCATCCCCGAGAGCAAGTCACATGTCGGAAATCCTGTCGATATCCGCATGACGAGCCTCACCGTGCAAGGTTGTATCTTCTTCAGGGGCAAGACCGTCGAGTTCGACTTGGCAAAGCTTGCAGACGGTGTGACTGCTATCCGAGGCGACAACGGAAGCGGTAAATCGAGCTTGCTTTCGTTCTGCACCCCGTATCCCCTGGTTGTTGGCAAGGATACCTCAAGCGGACGCATCTCTGCAATCAAGGACTTCTTCACGGGCAAGGAGAGCCTTATACGCAAGACGTTCTTGGTGAATGGATCTAAGCATGAGCATCTGATCACCATCAAGGGTGCGCATACGCAATCGCCAAAGGTCGAATGCTATCTGTCAATTGACGGCATGCCACAGCTTGATTGCGGGACCTTCGACGAGATGATGGAATCGTGCGAACGCTTGTATGGTCCTTTCAGCGATTACCGCTTGACCACGTTCTACGAACAGCCGTTGCAATCACCCAAGTCAACGTCGAGCCTGATGAGCGCAAGCATGACGGATATCCGAAATCTAGTGCAGAATATCGCAGGCATCGACCGAGATGAGGAGAAGAGGTATGCACTAGACCGACTTTCTGAATGCGAGAGCGAAGCGCAGAAGCTCAGCAATTGGGTGGTAGGAGCGCAGAGCATGTGTGAGGATGAGCAAGCCCTCATTGCTCTGAAGCAGGGCCACATCGAGGCGAAGCCCGCGCTAATGCAGAGAATCGAAGAGAGCGAGAAGGTCGGCAAGCATCTGAAGGATAAGCTGGACAAGCTGCAGGAGAGGAAGAGCGACAGCGATGCCGAGGAAAGGCGCAAATACAATGACGATCAGAGCAAACAGAAACTAGCACTTGCCAACGACCAGATTGCAAAGCAGATTGTCGCAATCAGGGAGAGCCAGGGTGAGATCGAGGCGATCAAGAGGCAGCTCGCTGACAACGATGCAAATGTTGCCGAGGTGAAGCGCATCGAAGAGTTGGAGCACAAGTCAAAACAGGCAGGATGGGAGTACGACGCCAAGGTTGCAGAGATCGCCAAGCTTCGCCGTTCATGGCAGGACGATATCCAGCGCGTGACGCAGGCCAACGAGAAGGCGATCATTGAGTACCAGGGCAAGCAGCAGATGATAGTGCGCGACCTGGATGTGAGCGAGTCATCCATCCAAGCGGCGAAACGTAAGATCGAAGCCTACGACAACCCCTGCCCGAAGTGCGGTTATATCGACCCTGATTCGCAGAAGATCATCGATGCGAATAGAAACAATATCGAGTCGATTGAGAAGCACATCACCGAAAAACAGGCAGAGCTCAAGGCTATGAAGCAACCGTTGCCAACAGCAGAGCCCGAGAAGCCAGCTTCGCTGATTGAAGCTGAGAAAAATCTTGGTGAGCGTCCTTCATTCGATATTCCGAAAAAACCCGCATGTCTCAGTACGTTTGAGGTCAACACATTACGCGACACCTTGAGCGACGCATTGAATGCCGACTCCAAGATATCCGAGCTCGAGGGCAGATTCAAGGCGAATGCAGAGGCAATCGCATTGCTTGAAGCCGAAGCATACATGATTGACCCTGAGATTGTAATCAAGCTCGAGGACACACGCACTGCATACGAGACGGAGCGCAAAAACTGGTCGGATTTGCATGCTGAGCTGTCCACAATCGACGCACGTATCTCGGACGCAGAACAGCGCATTGAGCGGGCGCGTGCTCAGCGTGAGGCCATAGCGCAAGCAATGAAGAAGGCTGAGAGGCAGGCCGAGAAAGCATCAACCTGGAAGTACATCAGTGGAATGTTGATGCCTTCGAAGATACCTGCATTGGAACTCGAATTGCTTTTGGACAGCATCGATGCCGAGGCGACAAGGATCATCGAGCCCTACCACGAAGGCCAGTTCGCAATCAGAACCGAGACGCAGAGCGAAGGCAAGCAGGGAAGCGTCGACCGGTTCGATATCATGATCTATGATGCGGAGACAGGCGAAGAGCGAAGCTTCATGAAGCACAGCCCTGGACAGAAGGCATTCTTTAGTGATGCCTACGTCAAGGCGTTGGTGAGACAGCGAAACCAGCGGTCACAGAGAAGCTATGCGCCGGTTATCATGGACGAATCGGATGGGCCGATCCAGCCAGAGTTGGTCGGACAGTATTACGAGATGCAGAGACGCTACTGGAATCTTCCGGTATTGGTTGTGAGCCACAGCCCTGCATCGCACGAGCACATCGAATATGCAATTGACATTGAGGAGGTCAAGGTATGAGAACAAATGGATTCGAGATTGAGAAGGAGGGTGATGGGATAACCATCACCCAGGAGAGCAAATCATATGGTGCCAGCAATCAAATTGAGATTACTGCCACAGAGCTCCCATTGTTTATAGAGCAACTTCAGCTTATGGAGAAAGAATTGGAGGTCAAGGTATGAACAGAATCACGATTTCAGGCAATCTTACGCGCGAACCAGAGAGCCAGGCGGTGAAGGAATGGAGCATCATCAAATTTGCAATCGCAAACAATGACGAGCGCAAGAAGAACGACAAGGGCGAATATGAGGGCGTTACTTCATTCTTCGACTGCGAATACTGGACCAAGAATCCTGCATACTGGCTCAACCAGTTGCGCAAGGGAACGCCCGTAGTGCTCGAAGGCAGGCTGAAGCAGGAGAAGTGGGAGAAGGATGGGCAGACGCGATATGCGGTACGCATCGTAGTCCAGGGATTCCCCATCGTGGCTGCAACGAAGGCTGAGAAGGCACAAGGTGTGGAACCGGCAACGAAAAGCGGGCCAGAAAGTTTCGAAGATGATCAGATACCGTTCTGATCAAAATATAGGGGAGAAAAAAATCTCCCCTTTTTTGTCATATTGGTGTTGACAGATAATAAATATAGGTGTAATGTATAGACATCAAGGAGAACGAAGAAATGGAAAAGCAGATTGAGAAGCTCATGGAAAAGTACGGATACTTCAGCATTCATCAGAACGTGTTGTATTGGAACACTGGTGATACGTCAGAGAGGATTCTTCTCTCCGATATCACGAGTATTGAGTTCTTCGCTGACAAGACTGTCCTTCGCTCTGATAAGGGCACATGGATGGGATACAATGAAGTCACCTTTACCAACGAAACGGCAATTCTTCCAGAAATGGAGAACGTTGTATATTTTACAAGGAGAGCCAAATGACCAGAAAGCAGGAAAAAGAGATTCATAATGAAATCGTGGAGTTCATCGGTGGTGAGAAGGACAATGACAAGATTGATGCATTGATTCTTAAGTATGCTGGAATCAAGGAGAAGGAGATAGAAAGAGGAAAAAGGAGATAGCCGATGAAATATCTATCCTTATTCAGCGGCATTGAGGCCGCCACGGTCGCATGCAAAGCCCTCGGGTTCGAGCCAGTTGCCTTTGCCGAGTTCGAGGACTTCCCAAAAGCTGTGCTTGCCCACCACTACCCAAACGTGCCAGACCTTGGGGATGTCACCAAGATTACCAGAGAGCAGATACGTGCATTAGGACACATCGATATTGTTGTCGGTGGGTCGCCTTGTCAGGATTTGAGCTTAGCCGGAAAACGTGCAGGGCTGAGAAAATCTCCAAACGACATCATTGGGGAATTTGAGATCATTGACGACTCGGAGGATGACTTGACTCGCTCTGGGTTGTTTGTCCATCAGATGCGAATCTTTGAGATCGCAAGGGAGGAGTGCGGTGCAAGATACATGTTGTGGGAAAATGTCCCAGGAGCGTTCAGCTCAAACGGAGGTAATGACTTTGCCTATATTCTTGGATCTATGGTCGGCAGGAGCGTTTATACCCCGACCGACGGATGGAAAAATTCGGGAGTCTGCCTTTCGGAAGATGGGGGTCGAATTGTCGAATGGCGTGTGCTTGACGCTCAATACTTCGGAGTTCCCCAACGACGTCGTAGAATCTTCGCTCTCCTCGATACTGGAGCGTGGTGGAGTCGATCGCCGTTTCTATTTGAGCAAGACTGCATGCTCGGGCATATTGCGCAGGGCGGACTCGAGGGGGAAGGAGCTTCCGAGGGAGCTGAAGGAAGCTCTGGAAGCGGTAGTGCATACGCAGCAATGACAGGACAGACGGGAAGCAATGGTCTGGGCATCTCGAAAGAAATTGCGTATACGCTCAATTGTGCGAAAGATCAGGCCGTGATGGCTTTTGATACAACTCAGATAACCAGCCCGGATAATGGCAGCCACCCTAAACCTGGGGCACCTTGTCATCCTCTTGCATCGCAAGCACATCCTCCCACCGTAATCTACGAAAACCATGCCCAAGGGAGCAGGGTGACCAGATGCGAGGACGGTGTCGCCCCTACGATCACCAGCAGGATGGGGACGGGAGGGGGGAATCTCCCTTTCGTCCTAGCCCCTCCCCCGGACAGGATGGAGATTCTCTACCCAAAGGTGGTGGGGGCGTTGCTGGCAAGGGATTACAAGGGCATAGGGAGAGCGGACACATGGAACCGCATGATTGTAACCCGAGAATCGCAAGCGGAGTGACTATCTTCCCGACCCTGTCAGCCAGTATGGGAGACAAGCAGTGGCTTGGCAACCAAGAGGCACTGACGGGAAACTACCACATTCTGGAGGATCTATGACGCTTTGTTTTCTTGAACGTGCTGGGTGTGCTGGAGGGGGCAAGGGAATCCTTTGCTCAGAAGAAAAGACATTTACGCTGTCCACGGTGGACAATATGAGGGTGTGTATGCAGGAAGTTTATTCTGTTGACTCAAAATCAAGCAACTCTATGAAGTCTAATAACCCACACTCTGGATTCCATGTATCGAAAGTCATTAAGACCTTGGACACTTCAGTGCCAGATCCAAGTAAAAACCAAGGAGGACATATCATCTTGGAAAAGAAAGTATCAGTCATTGAGATGGGAGCCTTGGCTCGTGGGCAAGGCAACCGTATATGGGATGATAACTGCCCTACCCTCAGAGCAGAGATGGGAGACAATCAGCCGTGTGTGATGATGGAAGAAATTAGCACATTTGATATGAAACAACACCATAATCCGCAACCATCGGATACATTTCAACTCACAACTGGTAACTGCTCCACGATAAGAGGCGATACTCCGTTGGTGCTTATGGATCAAGGCGGTGGTGTGATGAATGTCGAGTACAACAAAACAGGAACGCTTAGGCGTGAAACGCATGGCCATGAGCCGATTATACAGCACAACACAGTCGTCCGTAGGCTCACTCCTGTCGAGTGCGAGAGGCTCCAGGGCTTCCCGGATGGATACACGGACATCCCTTGGAAGGGGAAACCTTCATCCCCTGACGGCAGACGGTACAAGGCCTTGGGGAATTCTATGGCCGTCCCCGTCATGCGGTGGATCGGCAAGCGGATGCTGGAAGCCAAGCAGGTGGTCTGCGACGAGGCTGCAATCGACAGGATTCTCTATGTGACACCGAGTGATGACGGGCAACTTTCACTTTTCTGACCACACAATAAAGCCCCATGCAAGGAGGAGGCAGCCTTGCATGGGGCAGGTCCGTCGTTAGTTGGGACCTATGTTATCAAAAGAATTATGATCATACCCGCGAGCGTAGCAACGCTCACGATACCAACCGTCCTATAGATTCTGAACTTGCGCTCCATACTTAGATATCCAGTCTGCAAGACTTTGATTTGTTTGCCTGAGTCCGTCGAGATCCTCTCCACTTCCTGCAAGCGTTCGCTTTGACTGCTCAACAAGGAACTCTGCTTCTCGTAGTTGTTCTCTAATGTCTCCAAGCTCTGCTTCATTGGATTGATTGAGTTCTGCAAGCCTTCCAAGCTCAGATTCAAGCTGTCGTATTTGGTCGACAAGCTTGTCGTTGTCCTCTCGTAGCTTTGCAAAATCGCTTGAAGTTCCGACAGTGCGTCTGCCGACAATGAAACCGGCAAGAGCAGCAAGCACAGCAGCAAGCCAAGGAATATTTTTCTTGATCCATTTCCACACATCATGCCTCCACCTTTTCATACCCATGTTTCTTCAACCATGCGTTGATTATCATCATGAGCACTTTCTTCGCACCGTACATATCTACGATCAATTGCAGCACATACCCTGCAATATACAATGCAGGCAGTATCCAGGGATTTCCTACATGCTCAGGCAAACCCATCCACACGCTGGTGGTCATGATGATAACCAAGCATGCGCCTGTGATGTTCCATTGACGCTTGTTTCCCTTCCCGAGCTTGATGATCTCCATAGCCAATGCTACGACAACAATCCCTGCAAGCCATAAAAGCCAAAATAATTTCATACCACTTCCCCCTTGTAGAGCAGGCCGTCGTCACGTATCTGCTTTGAATAATCATGAATTGACTGCTTGGTGGCTCTCAGCTTCTCTTTTATTGGTGTGCTGTTGCCATTGAGCACGCCTTTGTCATGCAACGCATCAATGAGCAAGTCCTGCACATCAAGGACATTCTCCATCGTATCGGAGAACACCCCGAGCTGTTTTCCCATTCGATTGTTAAGCTTGCACAACTTCTCGATCTTGTCGGTCTTATTCCAATGCCGTTTCAATATCATGGCAATCAGCCCGTTTCCTGTCAGCATGATGCCAGCAAGCACTAAAATCTCTTTCATCATATACTCACCACCGCAATAAGGCCAAGAATAATTCCCAGGCCGTTGTATAGCATATCAAAAAAGGCCATTGGAAGAAATTTCCATAGGCCCATTTTTCTTCCATATAAGTTCCAATCATCCATTTCCTTGCTGACGCATACAGCAATCATCGTGTATGCAGGGGTAATGAGAAAAATGATTACATGCGTGAAAAGATAAGGAATTGCCAGCAAAAATGTGGCTATCAGAGATACAAACATGTGTAAGAATTTGTCGCTTTGTATTCTCATGCAACCATGATAGCACGCGTAGCATTGCTTGTCCATGCGCAATGTTTCATGTAGCCAAAAAAAGATTGCTTGCTTGCCTCGTATTTCAATACATTTGTACGTCTGAGTTTCCTCAATCTTTTGCCAGCTGCCTTTACGTTCCGCTTCCTCGGATATAATCTCCACGGTGTTATCCGATACCCGGCAAAATCAATGCCATGCTGATACCTGGTTATGTGCGTCTTCTTCCTGTTGACCTGCAGGTGCAGAACATCAGATATGTAAGCGCGTGCCTTCCGATCAATCTGCATAAGATCATCCATCTCATTGCCAACGATGATCACATCATCCATGTATCTGACGTAATTCGCACATTCCATGTGATGATCCAGTTCATTTAGCACCACGTTCGCCATGAGCTGGCTCGTGAGTGATCCTATTGGTAGCCCTTCGGGGTAGCTGTCAATGATGATATCTAGCAACCACAACACGAAATCATCAGCAAAGTGACGGCGCATTATCCTCTTCAGCACGTCATGATCGATGCTATGAAAGAATTTTCGTATATCTATGCGGTATACGTAGATATCATTCATATCACCAAGGCTCCTGAGGTTGTGCTGTACACGCTTGCATGCAGAGAGCATTCCCTTTCCTTTTCGGCACGCATAAGATGTATCAATGAATTTCCTGTCAAGTATCGGTTCGATTACCCGGCACAAGATATGATGCACAAATCGGTCGGTTACAGCTGGTGCACTGATCTTCCTCAGCTTTGGTTCGCGTATCATGAACTCGTAGAAACCAACAGGCTTCCACGTGCGGTTTCTCAAGCTATCAATCGTGTCAACAATCACTTCTTCCATATGGGCCTTGAGCCACAGCATGGAAGGCTTGTATCTCATTTTTCGTGTGGTATCCTCGAATGCAGCAATGACATTCTCATAGGATAAGATTTTCTCTTCGAGATGTTTAGCTGTTTTCATTTTTCAACTCGCAATTCGGCGGCGTTCGTTTCCTACCAGCCGCCTATCGCTTGCTCCGATGATTTTAGCGCATGATGCGCTGGGTGACGATTCCTTTTCCATTGCGTGTCAAAAGGCCCTTGAGCCGATTGCTTCTTGCATGTTAGGAAGAGCGGGACGGAAACCGATGTTGTTGTTCGAGTTCGAACGTTCGTTGTTGCTGTTCAGATATCCAAGTCCGGCATTCGACGTGTTGTTCCAGTTGCCACCGGCGTAGCCGTCAATCGTTTGCAATCGTTCACCCTTTGCTGGCATTCGACTTGAGCCAGCCACCAAGAATCTTTCCGAGTTCTGCGAGGTATCTGATTGACACCTCATGCTTCTTCGGGTCGATGTACTGTAACCGATAGATCAATCTTACCATAATCTTGAGCTGGCATAAAGCACGATCTGCGATTTCCATCTCATTTTTACGATATTTTGCATCTTTTATGTTGTTCGCACGTGCAATTGCAACTCCCATCTGCAATATCGTATTCCTCAAATGCGATCCAAGTGCGTAGCGCTCGCTCTTCGGAAGCTGGGGTACTACGCACTTGAACATGTATTCGGCCATGTCCTCCCATCTTTGATAGAGAATCAGATCACAGACCATCAGATTGTCAGAGCCCTATAAAAAGCGGGACGGAAACCGACGCCGTTGACCGAGTTCGAACGTCCGTTGGTGCTGTTCAGAAACCCAAGTCCGGCATTCGACGTGCGGTCCCAGTTGCCACCGGCGTAGCCGAAGCGTTCGCCTACGTTGCGCATGTACTGCGTACCGAGCGGTGCAGATGCGCACGGCATGATCAAGAGATGCTTCAGGATATCAGGAACCGTAACACCAGCCTTAGCGGCAAGTGTTGCAAAGCTATTAACTCCATATGCAGATGCGTCCGGTGCAACATTCTCAAGCGCGATATTCAGCCTGAACGCGGCGGTACCGCCAGCAGGAGGAACAGTCACATAGTCCCATTTCAGTGTATCAGCGGTCAGCGGGGCTACCAGCGAGCCATCCTGCAGGAATGCTTTCCACAGGGTAGAAGCAAGCGCTTGGCTGTTTGCAGAGTTTGCTGCGTTGTTGTCTGCGAGTACCTGTATCTCGCCCTCGTTGATGCGCCTTCCCGTCATCCACTCGGCAACGTTCCCGCGCATATCCGCAGGGCTGAACGGCGTACCATCGAGACTCCAAGAAATCGGGCCCATGCCAGTACGGCAGCGGCCTATTTGTCTCGTAGTGCCTGATGCATACACATAGCTCGCCACACCCTTCTCCGTGCTGTCCTGATAGCTCACGCCATAGTTGTCATTTCCCCTCGGCTGGAATCCATCACGCATGGCCCTGAGCGTCAAGTATGCCCACTCAGCATTGGTCATGCAGTGATGGCCCGTTCCCTTTGCGGCGCACAAGCTCATGGCAGAATCGAGTGTCAGCGTGTTTGCAGGATCAAGACCTCTGAGCGATACTGCATAGTTGGTCCCCGATACCCTGCCTGCCTGGTATTTTCCAATGAGAATCTCCACGACATTACCATCAACGACAAACATAGGATGGATCTTGTCCGTGTAACCGAACAAGGTGCCGCCATTGCTCAGCCACGCCATCTGCGCCTTCTCATCGGGTTTGTACACGCTGTACACTGACGGCCTGTTCGCCGCATCGAAGAGCACGGTGTTGAGTCCCATCGATGCGTCCTCTACGCGGTCCTTCATATCCTTCTGCATCACCAGATCGGTGACGGCAAGGCTATTCCTCAGAAAGTATGCGGTGATGAAATCCTCGACCTCGAAGATGTGGTCCATCAACTCTTTGCTCGTATATCTTCCGCTCACATATCTCATATCATCATCTCCTCTTCTTTTTCAACAATAGGCAACGGGAACAGATGCGCATAACGCTCGCGCACATCTGCATCAAGGACAGGCACGTATGCCTTTGCTGCGTCCTCGCTTCCTGCGAATTTTTTTTCCACAACGAGATTAATACCATCATCGGTGTAGTCAACGCCCAGCAACCAGCCTCCGCTTATCTGTATCACAGTTGTTTTCATGACTCGATAACCTCCACTTTCATCTCTCCGTATACCGCTCGTCCATAGAGGCTTACCGCAGTTCCGGAGTCAAATGCGAATGCGATCTCTGCCAGTGGCTCAAGCATGATTCCCACCTTCTCGGTGATTCCCGCTCCTCCGATCCGCGCGGTTCTCACTGGGTCGAGATTGCGCACGACCATGCGCGTCCTCGATGCAAGCGGGTTTCCGAGCTCCACGGCTCCCGACGATACGAGTGTCTCCGTCTGGATCACAGGCGATGCGAGAATGCTCTCGTATACAGTCGTGTCCACCTGCATGTCATGCGGCTTGTCGGCAATTGCCTGTACCTGTCTGTAATTCGAAAAAAGATTATCCATATTTACACCTCTTCCAATGTCACGCAGAAGAACGGCTCACCGTCCACGTATCTTATCGAATGGCTCTCGCTCCATGTGTCGATGCCATCTGATACCTGATTTCCCAGATATGCCCCTCCTGCAGTCCATTCCGCACCGTTCCAGTAGTACCAGTTTCCGTCTGCCTTGACAACGAATATCCCTGTAGTACCCGTTGGATATGCGGCCTCAAGCAATGCCAGCGTATCATATACGCCCTTGGGAGATCCCGATGCAAGCCCAGCTATCAGGGTATCATGTTCATCCAATCGTGAATCAATGGTGATCCACTGTCCCTCGAGCAGGTCAAGGCGGGCATCGAGCCCAAGTATGTCTCCCTCTGCCTGGGACATGCGCCCATCGATCGAGTCGACTTCCACCTGGGTTGCCGCCCCCTCGATATTCGCGACCTTCATCAGGTCCTCAATGGCGATGAAAACAGGATGCCCATCCTGGTCCATTCCCAGGTACTCTGTGCCGTTTCGCTTGATGAGGTAAATCTGCGTCGGGTTCTCTGCAAATCTCTTCGGTCCTACTATGCTCATATCTCAGTCCTTTCTATCAGCACTGCGCTGATCTTTGTTGTAAGCTCATCAAGCGATGGATCAACTGCGATGATCTGCGCCTTCCACGTTCCAAAATATACCCTTCGGTCTGTCTTCAGCTCAAGTGTAATGATATCATAGATTCTCAACCCGTACCACTGCGAGCCATGCAATGTTATTTCTGCAGTGGAAAAAACACGGCTGAAACGCCCTGCCGCAAATTCAGCCCTCTGCTGTGCCGCCGCCTCCGATGTGAGATAAGTGTCAATCTCCATGGATGGAGTCTGCCTGTAGAGCGTAGTTACCTGCTCTGATTTGCTGTCGTCTACATATGTCTGCCAAGTATCTGCATGATAATCATGATTGTATTTGGATGTCACGACGGCTGCAAGGAGCGTGCTGTCTGATTTTACCGTGAGTGTGAGATTGTCCTTGATGTCTGCCCAGAATATGTTTCCAATCGGCTCTGCTGTCCAATCATCGAATATTATCCTTCGCTTTCCGTCAGCCCATATATCATAGCGGAAACCAAGGTTGCATGCGTTCTGTATCTTTGCGATTGCTGCATACACTTCCATCTGTGAGGTAAAGAGCACACCTATGGGAGAGAGCAGCGTTTCAGCAATCGCCCAGTTGACCTGGTCGTAATTGCTAGATGTGTACTCGATTCCCAAAATCCGCTGATTCATATCCTTGATAACATCAGCTGCAGACGCGTTTGCGATACCAACAGGGTTGAGCAAACGGCACTCAAGCACGCTTCCTGTATCTTCCCCCAACCCATTGCCAGGAGAGCGTGCATAGACTGCGCTCACGGTAAATGTGCCAGCATCAAGGTCGTAGCTTATTGGTGAGACATTCGCCCATCCGAAATCACCCAAGCACTGCACGGTTCCTAGATCTGTCATATGGGGTGCCAGCTTGTACGTTACCGATACTCCGGAATCATCTGCTACCGATGCCTTCGCACCTGCAATCTGGCCATAGAGGATAGGAATAGGTTTTCCCTCACTGTCAAGAGACAGCAGTTTCGCGTTCATGCCTTTTCGCTTGTCCTGCACATCGATGAGAAACTCTGAAAGACTGAAAGTGTAATTTTCCACATACAGATTTGCCAATTGCACGAGCTCATCCCTCGTATAGCGGAAACGCGAGGGATCTGACTGCATGTAATAGAGGAACACGTCGTTGCCGTGGATCGCATCATTGATGATGTCGTCGAACTGCCCTCCGCTGTTGATGAGTTCGATGGCGCCAGCAATGAACGCCATCTGATCGTATTCCTTGAGGTCTGCCTGCTGGGAAATCGATGGTATCGACTTGAGCAGGGGCTTGTACAAGAGATCATCAATGTATGCAACGCCGCGATTGGTGAAACCGGAGGTGATGCCGGACATGAACGAATCTACTGAAGGGATGATATGTTGCGACACATGAATATACAAAATCTGATTCGGTGAATCCCAGAAGAATGAAAGAGGCTGCGCGATGCAGTCTGCAAGGCTTGATGCAACGGCGTATTGTACACTAGGCTTCTGCACGAGGGCCGATATGTTCATACGTAGAGAAGAGTCATCGCCAAGTGCGCCGAATGTAACAGTCCACCAATCCGCCGTTGACCTGAGAGCCGGATATGACATATAGATGAACGGTGCATATGGGGTGAACTCATTCAAGTTGAAATAGCGGACAATCTCGAGAATGGTCATAATTGAACCTCGAATTTGGTGTAACCACCTTGCAAGCCGGACCAAGAGGATTGTGATACAACGGGGTGCATGCACATGTGTTCAAGTCTGATGGTAGCGAATGGGAACACATAGGAAGCACCAACGGTATAATAGTCTTGGGTTGGTGCGAATCGAAACGGCTGAATGCGTGAAAGATTCATCTCGTTGCGATAGTTGCCATACAGCGAAAGGTTCCCGATAGGTTGAGTGAGTGTAATATCAACGTAGAATTTACCGAGATGATAAGAAGCAACGTTACTGTCTTGGACGCCGAAGGTGATGGATGGGGTGATGGCGGGGAGCATAAAAAAACACAAAATATATTGAATTAATAGCATCTTCAACATTTTCATAAAGTTACTCCTATGGTATACGTTGTAGTTGAATCCTCTGTAAGCTCTGCATATTCAAATGAACCAGTAGAAGGATTACAACCATTGAATCTTATACTAGGTTCTCCACCTGTTGTTGTAAATACAATAGAATGGAATATTATTACAGTAGAAGAACTTATACCCTTTATGTGTCCTGTAGCTGAATATCTTTCACCAGTGAATCCGCCTATCGTATTTTTTATGTATGTATATATTTGTGCTCCAGTATACTCCCCTAAAAGCGCATAAGGAGAGAGCTTATATCCATAAATTTTATTGCAAATGATGTTTCCTTCAACTCCGAGGTATATACAACTCATTCTTCCTTGATAATCAACCCACACTGAGTTGATAAAATCAGCATATGCGGGGTTAAGTAGTTTATATTTATACCAAGCAGGAATGGTACGCGTAGGAAATGCAGAAACCCTATACGGCAATAACTGTTTTCCAGAGCTGTCATATAATCCGTTGTATATTGCGTTCCATGAAAATCCTGATCCGTCGAATGTGTATGAAACTAAAAGTGTCTCACCGCTAGTTTGCAGTGTGATGAACCACTCTTGATTGATGTATGTCGGAAAATTTATCGCATAATCCTCATCCTCCACCACATACAGCACGCCCCCGTGGCTGATATACGACCCCATTGCGATCTTCGGCTGCGTTGTATTATTCGCCCACTCGGTGAGTATCATACCCTGATTGCCTATCTGCCGCGTATACGCGTTCAGATGCGCAACAATCGCCTCGTAGTCGGTGATATCCTCGGGCGGATTTCTGTAAGTCCCTACTTTCACAATTGCCATTTATCTTGCCTCCG
>CAZABW010000010.1:31895-47397 GCA_964483655.1 uncultured Candidatus Izemoplasmatales bacterium | reverse complement strand
CTTTATGCTGCAAACAATTTTTACAGGAAGCAATCACTCTTTAATACCAAATTGAGCAAGTATATCTTCTCTTGTTTGCCTCAAAGCAGGATTACGCAAATCATTACTGGCATCGTATTTGAACTCGGTTGAACTCCAATAAGGAGACAGGGAGTTAGCATCTAGACATTTATTTATCATTCCTATATCAATATTTGTACAATATCCTATTCCGCTTTGACCGAATTTTCCATAGTACTTATTGGTACTAAGTTCTATTTGAAGATATAATTCCCCTATGATCAAATTGATTTTATTCAGGTCTTTGAAGCTGATGCTCCTATAATAGAGTATCGGATAATCTAAATCCGCATCAGTCAAATCCTTGTGCCCTACTATCTCATAGTCTCCGTAAAAAAGAGCGTTATCCATTATATAATGCGATGGGAAAGAAATACATTTATCAAGGATACTTATATCTATCTTGTTAGTAGCAGAAAGGTATGCATATTGCTTTATTAATACCGGCTTACCATAAAACTTCGTAAATTTCTCTTTCTTCTGTTTTCTTAACCTATTAACATCGAGTAGAATCCTTCCAAAGCCATATAAGTCCCTATCGTATTTTATAGCAAAGAAATCGCCTTCTTTAAACTTATAATGCTTTCTTGTCTCAATGGAAAAATCCTCAATCGATCTTTGAAACTTGTCAGAAGTGTTAGACTTCCATTTGTTTAACCATTCTCTTAAATCTAGAGGATTCCTAATAATAATGTTGTTCTCAAATGTTGAATAGAAAGACTTCTGTGTACTAAAATTTCCTATAACTATTATTTCACGATACCAACTGAAATAGGTGCCTAAAGGTGTTCTACTCTTTATTGTTGAAGATGATAGTTTTACCCTTTTTCCTTTTTCCGTCTTGGGTAGTAGCCATATTCCATCTTCGGATAGAGTCTCATCGAGTGTCATCTCTGAATAGGAATTATCCTTCTGTTCAATCAACTTAACTATTTTATTTGCTTCTAGATATATAAATTCGCCATTATTTAGAATTCTCATTTCCCAATTTTCTTTTATAATCGGTAGCCCCAAGTATTTACGGTCGTCGTTATCAATATACATCTCCATAATTTACCTCTCAAAACCGGTCGTCTATATCTATACAAACATTTTACTATCATACAGCTTTTAATTTTTTTGATTCTGTTTGATATCAATGTCAAAAACAATGGTACCATTTACTGAAATCTATATTTCTGTCTAGACATTTTTAGGTAGTATTGAATTATATTGGTTATCGATGCTTTCGGATAAATAATTTCTTAGATATTCTCTAAAAAAATCCACATCGTGTTTCACAATTGATATTGATGACTAATAATCAAACTTCACACTTCAAAATAGTCATTATCGATTTTTTTTATAACTATTGTTTCAACTTCATTAACACCTACGCTGTACTCATACATCAACTCAGCTAATTTCTTCCCATCAATCAAGACCAGTGTCAAATCATTTTTTGGCTTGTATTCCAAAGCCTCTTGTGTGAATCTTGATGTTGTAATAAAAATACCTTTTCTAGCATTTTGACCAGATAAAGCGCCGACAAATTTTTGGATTTCTGGTCTTCCTACAATATTGTCTTTTTTCCATCGTTTAGCTTGGATATAAATCGTATCAAGCCCTAATCTATCTTCGCTAATCGTCCCGTCAATGCCTTCATCTCCGGATTTTCCAATAGCTTTCCCGGCATCTACTCTTGATCCACCATATCCCATATTAAGAAGCAAATCAACAACTAATTTTTCGAAGAATTCTGGACTTTGTTCAAGAATCTTACTAATCAGTTCATCACATTCGTTTTGTTTGATTAGATTAAAACTTTCTACCAAACTCTCGTATGGTGGAATGTCTTTTTCTGATATATTGGTCTCGTCATTAATACTTCTTGCGCTACTATGAAACTCAGCAAAAGAAGCATATGCTTTTAAGTAAGTAACGTTTAAGTCTCTAGGGGGATTATGTAGTACTGTTGAGCCCAACTCAGTAATTTGCCACATGCTTCTTGATGGCGAACCTAATAATCCCGCCTTTTTCAAGTATGTCATGGCCCACCCTATACGATTAACATAGGTTTGTTGAGATTGGTTAGGCAGCATTTCAGCTCTAACCTCCTCAGTTAAGCCCTTCAATTTTGCTACTTCCTCAACAACATCTTGCCTATTTTGGGGTGGTTTCTTATCAAGAAACTGAAGTATTGTGTAAAAATATTCTTGAAATCCTGGATTTTTCATAATTTACTCCTTTATACAATTTTTAGATAAACTCAAGATGATGTTCGATTGGATTTCATTAAAAATGTATGTTGTCAATTTAATGTCTTTTCGACGCCCTGTATATTGAACTCTCAGTACCAAGGGCAAACTATTATTCTGCAATATAAATACCCTTTATTCTACTGGACATATATTTAAACATATAATATCATATATTTCTTAATAGATCCTTAGTTGGTTAAAATATAAATGAATATTTTGACTATTTCACAAGCGCCATACACATATGCAAAAAAAGTCCGTTGTCTAGATAGTCAACGAACTTTTATATTATCTTGAGTCAAAAATTTCGGTTTATTCTTTTTTCCGCAATATTAAAATATGATTCTTCTTTTTCTATCCCTAAATACTTTCTTCCATTCTTCTTAGCAACATAACATGTAGTTCCACTCCCCATAAATGGATCTAGTACTGTATCTCCAACACGACTTGATGCTAAGATTATCCTTTCTAGCAGACATTCAGGTTTTTGAGTCGGATGATAGCCAAACTTCTTCTCCGATTTTTGAACTGCAGGAAGTGTCCAAACATCCTCCATTTCCTTGTTTTCAATTTTATGCATTTGCTCATAATTGAAGGTGTGCTTGATGTCTTTCTTAGCCCAAATCAGCATCTCATATGAAAAGCGAAACTTATTCTTGTAAATGAGGGGTGGTGGATCGCTTTTATGCCAGATGACAATATTGATAAGTTTGAATCCGAGTGTTCTTAACTCCATTTCAATCTCAAAGATATTATGATATGTTCCAGAAATCCATATAGAACCTTGATTTGATAAAATCCGATAACATTCTTTTAGCCATGCATTGGTAAATGCTCTCGTATCTTCATAGTTCGTCTTCTTATCCCACTCCCCTTTGTCAACTGATACAACCTTTCCACTATTGATGCTTAACCCTCCGTTAGATAAAAAATATGGGGGATCTGCAAAAATCAAGTCGATCGTTTTATCTTTCATACTCTTCATAACTTCAATGCAATCACCATGATAAAGCATAAAAAAATCACCTCTTTATGAATACTAGTCCATTAGGGGTGATTTTCTTTTTTTATTTTAGGATATTTTCAAGTTTTCCTGATTCCAAATCGTGAATATTCAACATCTCATCAAGAGTGTTAAACGTCTCTTCTAGATTGGATTTTGCTTTGTTCCATCCCGTGCCATCTGTAATCCAAACAAAATTGAATCCACTTAGACTTTTTGATTCTTGTGCTATCATTTTATAACTTCGAGCGGTTTCACTTAATTTTGACCCTTGACTAGAATAAAAGTTCACTTCGATTCCATAAACTGTGCTTTCTGTCTTTACAACAAAATCAAAACGCTTTTCAGCCTTCTTTTTTTCATCAACATGGGTAACATCAATTCCAAAGTGTCGGTAGATATCAGTTGCTTTCATTTGAGAAAAATAGGAATACCCTTTTTGAAAACCCAATCTAACCAAGTGTGTTTCTACTAGATTTTCCATCGCTTTTCCGGTTCGATTCTTTCTTGCGTTGGAGTCTAGTCCAACCTCTACACCCTTAACATAATCGTTTAGATCAGAGATTACATGATGCTCAAGTAAATCGAAAAGACCAGTTTGCCTCATAAACATCACGTAGTCATCTACAGATGAATCAACACTAGAAAATCGGAAGACGCGAGTTCCACTTGGATCGTCAATTTTGATTTCGCTTTCTCTTTTTGCTAATAAGATGGGGATAACCTTTAAAACTTCAGGATATCGTTTTAACAGGTTGCGAAAATCCGCTTCGATTGTCTTAGAATTAATCAACGAGTTTAAAATATTCAACTCGATTTTGATTGCGTCTACATTTCGATATACCTTTTCAAAATCTGTGTAATACTTCCAGTCTGCGATGCTATCCTTAAATGTCGATAGCCATTTGTTGAAATCTCTGCTCATTAAGATCACCTTTAAGACCATTATATCTTTTTTCAGTTAATTTTAAATACTCTTTTTCATTATCTATCCCAACAAATCGTCTATTGTGTTTAAAAGCGGCGATTCCTGTCGTTCCACTGCCACAGAATGGGTCTAAAATGAGATCGCTTGGTTTACTGGAGGATAAAATAATCCTCTCTAAAAGTTCAAGTGGCTTTTGAGTAGGGTGTTTTCCATATCTTTTTTCAGATGGCTTTGTGAGGGCATAATCCCATACATCTTTCATTTGCTTACCACCATTGATTTCTTTCATATCTTGGTAGTTAAACAAGTGCTTTCCTTTCTTAGTGGCGGATAATTGTTTTCTAGCCCAAAGAATTGTTTCGGTAGAATGTGTAAAAGCTCTTGTGGAGATATTGGGTGGGGGATTTAATTTCTTCCAAGTAATGTTGTTAATAATACTAAATCCCTCTAGCTCTAGGGCAACACCAATAAAATAGATATTATGTAGGGTACCACTTATCCAGATAGTTCCATCATCTTTTAGTACATTCTTACATAGCCTAATCCAGCGGCGATTATAATCCAGTTTTTTCTCAAGGGGCATTCCTTTATCCCAATCTGCTTTATCGACCGAAACCATCCGTCCCGAATGAACAGAAATTCCACCGTTTGATAGGAAATAAGGGGGATCTGCAAAAATAAGGTCAATGGATTTTGGTTCGATTTTTTTAAGGAGTTGAAAGGTATCTCCATGTAATAATTGAAACCCGTCTTCTTGAAAGTACAAGTACTTCTCTAGGTTATTTTTCATCTCTTTTACCCATATTGCTAATAATTCGTAATGATGACTTCTTCAACATTACCTCGCCCAGTAGCTTTTGAGTTGATGCTTCTTTTTGCTTGTATGGTATGAATATTATAGTCCTTATATAACTCATTAATGTACTTTGTATTATGATTACTCAGCATGACAAAAACGCCTTTTTCAGTTAAGGATTTATATACTGATGCTAACCGTGATTGTTCGGATTTACCAAATACATCCTTCGAGTATGCGGTGAAGTTATTCTGTTCCTCGAATGTATCATAAGGGGGATCAAAGTATACAAAATCCCCAGCTTTTGCGGTTTCAACGACCTTTTCAAAGTCATCACTTACTATTTTAACTTTACCGTTACTTAAATACGTGTGAATGCTGTCGTATAAAGTTTTGTCATAAGCGTTGACTCTCTCATATTTCCCGGATGGCACATTGAAAAAGCCCTTTGAATTGACGCGATATAAGCCATTAAAACACGATTTGTTCAAATATATCATTCTGGCAGCTCTTACAAATAGCGGTAATTCTAGGAAGTTCGGGAGTTTATCCATTTCTCTTATTTGGTAATAATACTCTTCAGAGTGATTATTTTGATGAGATATTAGTTCTTGTACTAATGCTGCATAGTCATCTGAATTTTGGAAACATTTAAAAGCTGAAATTAGTTCTTGATTGGAATCTGATATAACTGCTTTTTCCGGTTGAAGATCAAAAAAGACTGCTCCACCTCCAAGAAAAGGTTCATAGTATGTATTGAACTCATGAGGAGCAAGTTGTCTAATCTTATCCAGGACTTGAGTTTTTCCCCCAGCCCATTTGACGAAGGGTTTTAGTTTTTCGTTTTTTATCTTGATAATGCTTTTTTCAACATGAAAATCCATTAAATCAGATAGGGGGGTATTAAAAGCAACACTAAGCTTAGCAATAGTTTCAAGTGTTGGATTAATCTGCCCATGTTCAATTCTAGATATTTGTTCCCGAACAATACCAGTCATGCTAGATAAACGAATTTGAGATATTCCTTGAGATTCTCGAATGCTTTTCACTCTGTTTCCAAACGTTGTTAAGATCATGTTATCACCCGTTTATATTATATCATGAATTGTGCATTTTAATGCACATAATGGCTTGAAAAATTTCTATATATTAATCCTAATATATATAATGGTTAATACAGAAAATAATAAAACGTCATCTCCGTTAGTTATATGGTTAGAAAAAACCCTCTTCTTTTTGCATGAAGAAGGTTATTAAGTAATTATTGTATAGCCTTCATAAACGTCAAATCATCATAAATCGCTTGTGGAATGGAATCATAAAACTCCAATTGCATTGTTATTGGTTTATTCCCATCAAAACTAGTGGTAAATACTTCCCCAACATAGATGTAGTCTAGTTTTTGATTCCCAATTTGCTTCGCTTTTCTTAAGAACATATGCAAATGAATATTTCTATCTTTGCTAAAGCACAAATCTTTCCCTACTTCAGAAGTCTGGATCGTCTTATTTTGTGTTTCCCATTGCATGGTTTTCGGACTTAACAACTTATCTTTATAATTGATCCGCTCTTCAATGGATACATCTTTATGCAGGTCCACAAACAAATAATAATGATTCTTATGTTTCCAAACGCCACTTCCACGAATCGACGCAAAGGATTTATGATAGTTTGTCAAAAAGCCCATATCTTTCATCTTGTAATAGTTATATTTCTTGAGATAAGGATAACTTAGCTTTTCTCTTCCAAATTCCTCTTGATATCGTAAGATTCCATACTCAAGAGAATCAATAACTGAAGGAATATTCAATAACTCAGGATCCTGAATAACCAAACTATCACGAGACTCACTTATAAAGGGATATTGATTCTCTTCATTCGAACCTAAGATTTTCCCTGCTAAGTAAGAAAAAGTATGTTGCAAGGCCTCATCATCGATACCGTTAATATATGAAAGGATTTCTTCTTTCGCTTCCCTATAAGTTGCTCTACCGTTTTGAAGTAATAGCTTCAAGACAACAAACTCGTTAATGCGTTTAATGGGTAATTGCTTATCAATGGTTTGCTGCAACTTAAGCGCCTTATCCGATAAAAATGGAGTTGTCTTCTCCATAGTACAGACAAATTCTACATAACTATTCGACTTGGATATAAACTTCACTGGGTCGGGAGCTGATTCCTGACCAAGAAAATCAATTATGCTTGGAACTTTTCCTCCAAGAGTATTTTTAAACTCTTGATATTCTTCTCGTAAGTATTTCATATCTGTAAAATTAACTCGTTCTAACTGTGATAATATTCGCTCTTTGGCAATATAATCAAGAGAAATATTCGTGCATCCTGGAATATCTCTAAAGTCTTGGTTCAGTTGAACTTTTAAAGAATCTTTATCGTAATATCTAGAGCCAGACAATGCAATTGGAATTAAGAAAGTTTTATTATGGTTTCCAATGAAATCAAGTACCGTCAGAAACTCCTTCTCCGCATGCTTTCTCAAACCTCTTCCCAATTGTTGGGTAAAGATAATTGGTGATTGTGTGGGTCTTAACATCAAGACCAAGTTCACGGTAGGGATATCAACTCCTTCGTTAAATATATCGACTGTAAAGATAAACTCTAATGGATTGAAAGGATCTTCTAAGTCGTTGATCGCCTGTTTTCTTTCTTCATCAGTGCTTTCCCCTGTCAAATAGGTAGCTTGATATCCAAAGAGGTTAAATTCATTCGCCATATATTCTGCATGTGCCTTGTTAATACAAAAACCAAGGCATTTTCTTTTTGAGCCAGAATATCCATAATGTTCTAATTTTTCAATCACAAAATCCACTCGATTATGAATCGAAAGTCTTTTCGCTACTTCATCAATCTTAGATAAATCAACATCTTCGAGATCGGTTGTTAGATCTGTGATACCAAAGTAATGAAAGGGAACAACCAAATCTTCTCGAAGAGAATCTCTTAACCGCATTTCTAAAGCAATATTATTGTGAAACATTGCAAAAATATTGCCTCCGTCAGTACGCTCAGGAGTAGCTGTCATACCCAATAAGAACTTAGGGGTAAAATAATCTAACAATGTTTTATAAGATAAACTATACGATCGATGTGCTTCGTCAGCAATAATATAATCAAAGTAGTCTTTTTCAAAATACTTATAGTTATTATTTGAATACATGGTTGGAATCATCGCAAATACGAAATCCCCATCAACGTTCTTTTCATCTCCGGTAATCTTTGAATAATTGGCAGAGGGGATGATTCGTTGAAACGACTTCATTGCTTCAGATAAAATGACTTCTCGATGAACTAAGAACAATATTTTTCTTGCTTGAACTTGTTTTACATCAAAAGCAGATAGATAGGTCTTCCCCGTTCCAGTTGCGGCGATAATTAATGCTTTGGTTTGTTGGTTTTCTCGCAATGCTTGTAGGTTTAATAAAGCTTTTTGTTGCATACTGTTTTCTTTGATGACAATCTTGTTTTCAAAGACTTGCTTTTCTAGTTTAACAAACCGATCCATATCATCCAAAAATGCTTGGTATTGGTCCAAGAAAGAATCATTGATAGGACTTGTTAGATCCCAAAGTTCATTAAACTCTTTGATCATTTCAAGAACGAACGAATCATCTTTGGTTTTTGATACAACACGTACATTCCATTCAATATTCGACTTCAACGCAGATTGCGTAATATTGGAAGAACCTATGATGATCTTGTAGTAGGTATCATATTCAAACAGATAGCCCTTTGTATGGAATCCCTTGTGCTGATCCGCAACATAGATTTTGGTATGAATATTGTGATAATGCATTAACTTTCTTAATGATTTCACATCGGTGAAGTTCAGATATGTAGAAGTAATAATCTTTCCTTTTACTTTGGAATTCTCAACTTCTTGAAAAAGATCTAATAACAGTTGAAGTCCTGAGTAATTAATAAAAGCAACAGAAAAATAGAACTTTGAACAAGTCTTTAAACTTTCTTTAAGTTCTTCATAAAATGTATATTCCGTTTTGTTGGTAACTAACTTAACTTCTGAAACAACGGAATGGTTCAAATGCTACTCCTTCATTATTTCATATAGTCTTTCCACAATCGGAATGTCTGCTGCCGCCCAATCTAAGTTTTTTAAATCACTTGTTCTTAGCCATTTGGAGTCGGTATGTTCATTGAGTTGCATACCTCCTGAATTGATCTTGGCATAATAGGCATGCATGGTTAAATGAAAATGAATATATTGGTGTCTGACGGTCATGACATATTCACCGACTTCGATGCTTGTAGAAAATTCTTCTTCAATCTCTCGCTTTAAAGCTTCTTGACGAGATTCATTGGGTTCGATTTTTCCTCCGGGAAACTCCCACTTTAAAGCTAATTCCCCTTGGTCTTTTCTTCTAGCACAGAATATGTTTTTATCTTTATCTATGATAATTGCCGCAACAACTTCAATATATTTCATATTAGCCCCTCACATACGCATAACTTTCGAAACATTTTAATTCATTATATCATGAGAGACAGTTCAAAAAAAGTGAATCTCGAGAAGTTGTTATCATCCTATAGTTGAAATTTACTTAAGAAAATCAAAAACCACCGTTGGGCTTCCCCTTCGGTGGTTTTCTTATCTTATGAAATTAAATCCCTGAAACTTGAATCCCTTTCAACTTAATGGATGGACAAGTAATCCCATAATACCCAGTCTTCGTATCATTTCCTACTGCTACCACATCACTTAATAACTTCAAGAAGTTACCTGCTATGGTAATTAATGCGACTGGTTTGGTTTCTTTGCCATTCTCAATCACAAAGCCACTCGCTTGTAAACTAAAGTCGCCACTCACAGGATTCGCACCTGCATGTGCTCCTTGTAAATCGGTAATCACTAAGCCATCTTGAATCGAAGAAACTAAATCTTCATAACTATGTTCTCCAGGAAGAATCACTAAGTTGACTGCTGCTACACTCGTCCCAAAGCCGTTACCCGTCGAAACAACACCATCTTTCTTCGCTGTTGTGAGGTTATGAAGATAAGTCTTTAATACGCCGTTTTCAATCAATGCTTTGTATTTCGTTGAAACGCCTTCGTCATCAAACGAACGACTCCGAGATGATTTCTTCATGAAGGGGTCATCCACAACGGTAACCAAGGAAGAACCAATCGTTTGACCTAATTTACCCTTTAACAAGGATAAGTTCTTTTGAACGGCTTCTGCGGAGAAGACATTTTGATACGCTGAGAATAACGTTGCTAAGGCATCTTTATCAAGAATGACTTCGCATTCTTTCGAAGGAATCGGTTTTGCTCCTAATTTACGAACTCCAGCAGTTACTGCTTCCTTCGCGATTTTGTTTAAATCAAAATCAGCGAAATCATTGGAGATTGCTAAATCAAAACTCGTCCGTTGATCGGTTTCATCTTTAACAATCACTTGTCCGCCAATCATTGCGGAATTGACTTTATTCTCGAGTCTTAAACCTTTGGTATTTTGTAAGATGACCGTTCTTGTGGATTCGGAATACATTGTTTCCACGATGGAAACCTTGGGGTCCGCATCGTGAAACAATTTATCTAACGCTTTGACGTGCTCGATTTTCTTCGCCACGTCTAGATTGGTTAATTCCGGATTGTATAATCCTTCTAATTTCTTGTATTCGGGGTCTCCCGCATAAATCACAGCTTCATCTAAAGAATCAATAATCGATGCATTGGCGATTAATTGATCCACAATCGTATCAATTAAAGAATCATCTAAGACTTCGGTACTAAACGAACCCATCCGTTTGTTATAAAGACCTTTGATGGATAGGGAAGTTGTATCCGCTATTTCGTATTTATCGAGTTCGCCATCAAAGACTTCAATCGATAATTCATTGCGGTTCACTAAATAGATTTGAACATCTTCAATGCCTTTTTCTTTTGCACGAGCAAACAATACATCAAAGTTCATGATTATTTCGCTCCTTTCTTTCCGCCTACGGTAATCGAGGATACCCGCAAGGTGGGTTGACCCACGTCAGCGGGAATCGATCCGGATGCGGATCCACACATGCCTCGAGCACGGTCTAAGTTGTTACCAACCATGTCGATTTTGTGTAAGATTTCAGCGCCGTTTCCTACTAAAGAAGCTCCCCGTACCGGTTCTGCGATTTTACCATCACGGATGATATAGCCTTCACTTACCGCGAAGTTGAAATCGCCGCTACCAGGATTCACCGAACCGCCACCCATTTTCGCTGCGTATAACCCATATGTGGTTGCGGCGATGATTTCTTCAAAGGTGGATGTGCCATTATCAATAAAGGTATTACTCATCCGTGAGGTTGGTGCGAACCGATACGATTCTCTTCTGGAGGAACCTGTCGGTTGATGATCCATCCGGCGAGCATTTAATTTATCGACCATGTAAGATTTTAAAATGCCGTTTTCAATTAACACACGACGTTGTTGCGGATAGCCTTCATCATCGAAGTTCGCACTTCCCCAACCGTTTTCAATCGTGCCATCATCAATCGCTGTAACGATATCGGAAGCGATTTTGGTATTCATCTTACCACAGAATACGGAAGCGTTCTTCGCAACGGAAGTCGCTTCTAAACTATGTCCGCATGCTTCATGGAAAATAACTCCACCAAATTTATTATCGATGACAACGGGCATCACGCCAGAAGGACATTCTTCTGCGAAAAGCATCGTTTTCGCCGCTCTTGCGGCGTCTTTCGCTAACGCTTCGACATCGATTTCTTCGAAGAAGTATTCGTATCCTTTTCCAGTTCCTGGGCCTTCACCACCGGTTTGCATCATGCCGTCTTTCGACGCAATCGCATTGACATATAACCGAATCCGAACGCGAGTGTCTTTGACATAGCGACCTTCGCTATTGGCAATGACCACATCTTGAACCCAATCGGATAAGTTAACCGCAACTTGAACAATCACGGGATCGTAATTCTTGGCTGCTTCATACGCTTTTTTCATCAATGCGACTTTGTCGCTTTGACGAACATCGCGAGGATTGATTTTCACTTGATGACGTTTTCCAACTTCAATTTCACCTAAAGGAATTGCTTTTGTCTTGGTTTCGTCATGGAATGATTTGGATAAGTCACTCGCTAATTTCACTAAATCGTCTGGGTTTTTACTGTTGGTGTAGCCATATACGCTTTGCAGTTTATGAGCAACCCGTACGCCTACTCCAAATTGTTTTGAACTGTTGACTTTCTCGACTCTTCCGCCGATTTGAGCGATGACTTCACTTGCTCGGTCTTCGATATATACCTCTGCGAAGTCGGCTCCTGAAGAAAGAGCGGTTTCAATCATCTGTTCAATCAGTGCTTTTTCTAGCAACATCTTGAAACCTCCTGTTTAACCATTTTGATGAATTATATCATAATTTTGTGTTTTTTTAAAGAAGATTGGCCTAATTTGGCAGGATTTTAGCCCTTTTCCAAGGGTTGTATTAAAAAACAGAAGGCAATTTCCTTCTGTTTTTGGGGTTCATATTATATAAAACTGAACCAAAGATTTCTACTGAACCGTTTCGTCAAGACGCAATGTTGGGTAGGTTTTATTGATGAAATCAACATCATCCAAATTCCAAATATAAGGGGAGAACTTCATGATTTGACGTAAATCATTCCCTGACATCACGTTTGATTTTTGCTGCTGTTGCGTGAGACTATTGTTTTGATACACCAACCCGCTCGATCTCACATTCGCTATGTTCGTCACCATGGGAGAGGTCGTTTTTCCAACAAAGCTAGAAACAGAATAAAGCATATTCGTTGACTGCAATGTATAAAGTCTTACATAAACATCTCCCGCATTGTAAGAATCACTAATGTTGAGATCTGCTCTTGGCGCCCTGTCAAAGAAATTGACGTTATAACCCACTAGCCCTCCAACATAAACCGATCCTGAGAACGTTTTGGATGACATCGCTGTTGCTCTCACTTCACCTGCATTAAACACTTGAGACATCATCACATTTCCTGAATTTTCCGCAATGATACCTCCCGCATAAACCATAGATAAAGGTTTATATTCATTGTATATTGCGGTAACATTCCCTAGATTATAGGAATCTCGAATCTCGAGACTGTAGGAAGACCCACCGATTAAACCAGCCGCAAAAACATTTGAATAATTTGCAGAAACCCAGTCATTATTAGGATAAACAAATGCTGATCTAGCGGTAACATCGCCGGTATTATAAGCAAATCGGATACTCGTCGTTCCACTAGTACCTCCAATGAGACCAACTGCAGAAGCAGATTCCGAACTATTCTTTGCGTCTACAGTCATCTGCCCAGTATTACCGATAAATTCAAGTGAGGAATTATGGACTGCTAAAAACAAACCAGCTATTGAACCTCCCGAATCATGAATCACTTCAATATCCGAGTGATTATAGGCGTGGCGGACGGTCGCGTTAGAAAGAGTTACAACCAAACCTGCTGAACCAGCGAAAGACGAACTGAATAAGCCATAATTGACAATATTTTCAAGGGTTGCATATGATAATCTCCCCGCAATCCCTCCTGCCGCTAGTCTTGTATCAATCTTCATATAGTTCGTAGCATCTTGAAGTGAAACATCATAGCCAGAGCCAATGAAGCCACCATGACCATAAGTGTATCCCGTGGAACTGGGATAGTAGTAATACGTTGAGGTTATTCCCCGAGAAACACCATTGGAAATATGAATATTCTTTCCATAACCGATAAATCCACCTGTTCTAATACTCGTAACAAAACCGACGGATTTCTGATTTATGAAGGTGTCGCTTTCACAATCTTGGATGTTAATCGAATGGTTAGTTTGATAACCAAACCCGATGAATCCTCCTAGATTCAATTGTTCCATCATACCATACGAAAGTACTTGAGAATCCGTGGAGATCATGCCATTAACATTCGAACGTAGAATTGTCACATCTGCTTCTACGACTTTCCCAATATACCCACCAACATGAAACTCGCGTGGTTCATACGTGGAGTAATCGATGATGTTTTCCACAATCACATCGATGTCAGTGTGTAGATCAAACAAGAAGGCGTCTCCTTGCGCGACTGTCCCAAATAAGCCACCTATGTATAAGGACCAATCATAGGGCATTGGTTTTTTTAACGTTTGATTTATCGTTATTTGGCCGCTAACGGTGACATTATCTAAAGAAACCATTCCTTGCGTATGACCCGCAATGATTCCAGCATGGGTTATCGACTGGGTTTGAATTTGAATCGACGCGTCGACAATATCCAGATTTCGGATCGTTCCTGAGAATGTGGTAAATAGTCCAATATAACGTGGTTGAATCAATTCAATATTTGCTTGAATCGTTAAATTGCGAATCGCAAAATGATTGCCATCGATAAAACCTTCAAACGCAAAAGGAATCCAAGCTACGCCTGATAAGTTAATATCATTTTGGAGTTGATACTGGTTACCATTTATCATATTTTTTAGGTTTGTGGCGTTATAAATCGGGATATAAGAATCTTGGTTTAAGACATTGAAGATTGTTTCTTGAAATCGAACTTCAGATAAGATGGAGTGACTTTCTTGAATGCCATACTCTATCGTTTTGATTCGCAATTGGTAGATTCCTGGTGAAACCACGATAGGCATACTGAATTGAATCATTTGATCTGTTACCTTTGTAATCTCTAAGGCACTGATGAAACGTTCTTCAGTCGTGATGCCATTCGTATATTCTAAAGTCATCCCAAAAATGGAATAATTTCTTGGATTCATCAACTTCACCTGAATATCCAACTCAGTCGGAGTGGGGTAGATGACATTAGATTCCATAACATCAAAGGATTCAATCCCGAAAGTGGAATAGGATTTGGTTTGAACTTCAGCGGTTTGAATGACAACCTTTGTCTCTGTGTTATCGCGTAAATTAACGGTATAGGTTAGTTCCAATTTGTACCATGTGTCGCTATCTAAATCGATAAAAGTCGTCAGATTTCGTTGGGTTGAGGAACGTACTTCATTCTCACCAAGATACAATTTCGCAGAAACGTAAGTGGCTACGTTGTCAATATCATCCCAAAACCATTGAACATCCACTTGATGTTCGGAAGATTGGATATCCTTGATATAGATGGTGGGCTCTTGATTGGCTTTTGTTTTAAACGTTGCTGTTTCAAGCAATTCTTGATTTCCTAAACCCTCATTCAAATCATAAGAATATATCACTTTGATTTGGTAATTGGTATTTGCATATAGGGCTTCAAAGAGATAGTCAGTAAGGTCTGACAAAACTTTAATTTTTTCTGTGCCTTGGTATAAGGCGATTTCCTTGATTGCTCCTGCGTTCGATGGATCTATGATTTGAACATCAAACCTACAATCCTGTTGGGAGGACAAAAGATCTTGAATGGTGATTGATGGCATGACTTTGGTTTGGGTTTTAATCGTGTAATCTACATACTCTACCTGACTTTCAAGGCCATAATTGAGATTAAAT
>CAZABW010000010.1:24680-31795 GCA_964483655.1 uncultured Candidatus Izemoplasmatales bacterium | reverse complement strand
TTGTTAATCCGATACTCCACACGAATCTCATAGGTTTGGTTCGATAAAAGATCTTCAAAATGATACAAGTCACCGATGATGGCGTCTTCTTGCTTTTCTCCTTGTCGATAAAGCGTCATCGATGTAATCGTTAATGCTTGGTCAGGATCAACGATGAATAAATCAAAGGAAATGCTTTTTTTGAAACCTTGGGCATCGACGATATACAATTCTGGCATCGTAATCGGAAGTGTTGATATCAAACTTGTATCTGTAAGAATCTGTTCGCCCTGCCCGTCTGCCAAATCGTAAGCATATGAAGCTACTAATGTGTATTGATGATTGGATAACAGTCCTTCAAACGTTCCAATGGGAGAGGTAGATTCTTGAATAAGGGTCTCTCCGAGAAACAGTTGAACCGACTTCATAGATCCATATTCGTTGGGGTCGCTGATTTCATATTCATAGGAAATATTACGACTATGTGCCAATAATGTTGAAGACCGAATGGAAGGTGCTGGAATCGGTGATGTACTAAAATCGTGATTAACATAAACAAACAAGGTTTCATCTTGTAGTTGATATTGATAGGTTAAACGAATCTGATAAGTAGTATTCGGTTGAAGGTTGCTGAAGGTACGTTGATTGATATCACTAGCAATTTGAACAATTGCTTCGCCTTGGTATAAAACAATTCGTTTAATAAAGCCAATATTCTGGTTATCATCAATGATTACACCAAAGGAGATTTCTGTTTGTGAAAGATTCTCGGTTTCGATAAAAACGATTGGTATTGTTGGTTGTGTAGTGAGTGAATTACTCGTTGTAGGTAAAGTGCAACCCTGGAACAAAATCATTATGAAAACGAGAATAAAAAAGCGGATAAAGATTCTTTTTGTCATATTTTTGTCCTTTCATATGTAAACTCTACTTCCTAATTCTAACACTGAAAGATTGTTTGTTCAATCATTATTCCAGCTTGACCTCCTGAAAAAAGAAAACAGAAGGTAATTTCCTTCTGTTTTTCCAAACTATCCTAAAAAGATTTTAGTGTATTTTTCTTTTAAATAATCCACGTAATATTGCGGGTTAAAGGGTTCTTTCGTGACTAAGAGTAAGAGTTCTCCAGCGGTTTTGCTTTTTCCATAACGATGGATTTTCTTTTTGACCCACTCGTTAATCTTCTTGATTTTCCCTTTTCTTAACAAATCATCGACGTTGAGTTCTTGTTTCATCGTGTGATAGATTTGCGCCGCATAGGCGGATCCTAAAGCGTAAGTTGGGAAATAACCAAATAATCCCGCACTCCAATGCACATCTTGTAAGACCCCTTCGGAATCGTTTTGGGGACGAATGCCAAGGTAGGCTTCGATGAGATCATTCCATTTTTGAGGAAGTTCTTCGACAGTTAACTGATTGGAAAATAACATCCGTTCCAAATCATAGCGAACCATGATGTGTAAGGGGTAAGTTAATTCATCCGCTTCGACACGAATCAAACTCGCTTCCACTTGATTCGCCGCTTTCACCATTTGTTCGAGCGAGACATTCTTTAATTGTTTGGGGAAGGTCTTCTTTAATTTAGGTAGGTGTTTAGACCAAAATGCTTCACTACGACCAAAGATGTTTTCATACATCCGTGATTGGCTCTCATGAATCCCCATCGATGCGCCTCCCGCTAATCCTGTTAAGGTTAAGGAGTCATCGATTTGTTGCTCATAGAGAGCATGGCCTAGTTCATGAATCGTAGCGAAAATCGAAGAAAATACCATATCTGGTAAATACCGTGTCGTTAACCGAACATCTTTAGGCGAGGTATTCCAAGTGAAGGGATGGACACTTTTCTTTAGTAAACCACTGTTGCGATCAAAGGCAAAGACATCCAATAAATACTGACTAAATTCTTCTTGTTTCTTCACATCGAAGTGCTCCGTTGTAAAGGGAGTGGGTTCGTTTTTGACTTTCGCTAATAAGTCTTTTACAAACGGAACCAAGTCGGTTTTTAAGGTTTCAAAGAAGCGATCATACTCTTTCATACTCATGCCTTCTTCGAAGTCATCGAGTAAGACATCATACGCTTCTTTGTCGGTTCCATAATACGTGATAAACTTCTTTTGGAATTCAATGATTTTCGCTAGGTTTGGCTGAAAACTAGCAAAATCATTGTTATGCTTCGCATCTTCCCAAATCAATTGGGTATCACTGAGCAACACTTGATAAGCAACGAATTCTTCTTGGGGAATTTTGGTAATCTTATCAAGGTCTTTCTTTGCCAAAGTGATTTCCCGTTTGGTTAGAGCGTCGAGTCTTGATTTGCGCTTATAAAGTGTTTCAACGCATTCGATATACTCCTTACTTGTGGAACGAAGGAATAACTCCTTACTAATGTGAGCCATCATTTTGCCCCTAAGTCCATGAGCATTCCGGGGAGCTTCGGTTTCCGAATCCCAGCCAATGATGTTTGATACATAGGTATACGCTTTGATCTCTTCTACGAGTTCGCGGTACCGTAATAAATGATCCATATGTTCCTCCTTTTTAAACGTCTTCTTTGCAAGTGGGTTGCTTTTGCATCGAAGCGTGGATAAAGTCACGGAATAAAGGATGAGGCCGGTCGGGGCGAGACAAGAATTCCGGATGGAATTGGGTCGCCACGAACCAGGGATGATCCTTTAATTCAATGATTTCACAGAGATTTGTTTCGGGATTAATTCCCGAAAAAATCATACCGTGTTTTTCGAGTAGTTTTTTGAACTTGTTATTAAACTCATACCGATGACGATGACGTTCTTTAATCATCTCACTTTGATAAGCTTGTTGGGCTAGGGTATTTTTTTGAAGCTTGCAGTTGTATAAGCCCAACCGTAAGGTTCCCCCCATATGAATCCCAGCGTATTGTTCTGGTAAGTAGTCAATCACATTATAAATCGTATCCTTTTCGAATTCTGTCGAATTCGCTTCCGGAAGATTACAAACATGTCTTGCAAACTCAATGACCGATAACTGCATTCCTAAACAAAGACCGAGTAAGGGGATTTTGTTTTCCCGGGCATATTGAATTGCTAAGATTTTTCCTTGAATGCCGCGTTGTCCAAATCCACCGGGAATTAAAATCCCATCCATGTTATGAAGTCTTGCATGAATGTTTTCTTCATTTAATTCGCCGGAATTTATCCATTCAATTTGGACTTTGGCTTTATGGAAATACCCGGCATGTTTTAAAGATTCCGATACGGATAAATACGCATCATGCAAAGCAACGTATTTTCCGATTAAAGCGATTCTCACACATGTTTGTAAGTGTGAAATCGTCTCGATTAATTCTTTCCATGTCGACATATCGGCTTCAGGTAAAGTTAATCCAAAATGCTCTAATACTAAGTCATCTAAATGCTGCTCCTGGAAGCGTAAGGCCACGTTATAAAGAATCGCTTCATCAATACATTGAATGACAGCTTCTTTGCGTACGTCGCAAAATAAAGCGATTTTTTCACGCATCGAATTATTAATTTCATGACTCGTACGCAACACAATAATATCCGGAGAGATCCCTAAGGAACGAAGTTCTTTGACACTGTGTTGCGTTGGTTTGGTTTTTAATTCTCCACTCGTTTCTAAATAAGGAACTAATGTGTTATGAACATACAACGTGTTTTGATAACCAAAGTCCCGTCTTGCTTGACGGATTGCTTCTAAGAAAGGTAAGGATTCAATATCCCCTACGGTTCCACCAATTTCAGTGATAATCACATCCGCTTGCGACTCTGTCGCAGCCGCATGTAATTTGGATTTGATCTCATTGGTAATATGGGGAATGACTTGAACCGTCGCGCCTAAAAAGTCGCCACGACGTTCTTTTTCAATCACCGATTGATAGATTTTCCCGGTTGTAATCGAACTATTAATCGATAAGTTCTCGTCAATAAACCGTTCATAATGCCCTAAATCCAAATCGGTTTCGCCCCCGTCATCGGTGACGAAAACTTCGCCGTGTTGATACGGCGACATCGTCCCTGGATCGACGTTGATATAGGGATCAAACTTTTGCATAAAGACTTTTAATCCCCGGTTTTTTAATAATCTGCCGATGGATGCGGCGGTGATTCCTTTTCCGAGACTCGAGACTACGCCCCCAGTCACGAAGATAAATTTTGTCTGCTTCATCGTCCACCTCAACTGTCAATAGAAAAGGGGTTCCCCGTTTGGAGAACCCCATTTTATTGGCTCTTTACGATTATAACAAATCCCCTAATTGAAAGCAACTGCTTTTCAGGATTTTTATTCGTCGTACATATCCTCGTAATCATCCATGTACTCGTTATACTTTTCATCGTCGAAGGAATCGTCTTCATCAATGATGAGATCATCTTCTTCATCGAACTCTTCATCGAGTTTGGCTTCGAAGTCAGGTTCGATGACATCCACATCCTCTTCTTCCTCTTCTTCGTCGAGTTCGTATTCATCTTCTTCGATTTCTTCTTCTTCGTCTAAGTCAAATTCTGTATCATCTTCTGGGAATTCTTGGTAATACGCGCCATCTTTATCCCATAAATCAATCGATTGACGGCTCTTTAAATCCCATTGATCATCGCCCATATAGATGAATTTCGCGGAGATAATAAAATCAGCGTAAAATTGAGCAATTAAATTTTGACGTTCTAGGTCAGTAACTTCTTTCACAGCACATAATTGGGAAAATAGCTCATAAAACGTCATGGGCTCTTTGTTCTTGCGTAAGATTTGTTCGGCAGCTTCCATAAATGACAATTGTTTCAAATCGGTCATAGGGTCTGTTTCCTCTCTATTGATTGCGTTCAATGAGTATTTGATGTTGACTCACAATCGTTTGGTGTTCCATCATGGCATACTCAATCATTAATTTCGTTGGAGTAAATGTCAAGGAACGAGTTACAATTTCGATGGGGAGTGTTTGATTTTGAAATTGCATCTTCAAAATACTGGTGCGGTTTAAAAGAAAGGTTCCTTTCATGGAAACCTCGGAACGCTTTTCAATCTCAATCCCTTGGAGAGTTTTACGAAATTGAAAGTATTCCTGGGAACTTGTATGAAAATCGATGGATTGTTCATTCCATCTCGCTACGCCTTCATAATACAAGGTTTTTTCGCCGTTTATGGCGGAAAAAAAGCGAATTTGCATAGGGTTACCCGTCTTCCTTCTGAATGCTTTATTATTATATATTAAATCGTTTTGAAATACAAGCACATTATTTTAGAATTTACAAGTCAAAATTTTAACCTTAATGAAAGGTGTCATCGTGGCTATAAGTATCCGATAACACGTTCACCGCGATGTTGTTACAATGGTCACCAATCCGCTCCATATTCGATAAAATATCGACATAAAATCCGGATTCCGTTTCGCTACAAGTATTATCATTAATCCGATTAATGTGATTCTTACGGTATTTCTTCGTCATCGAATCAAGTTCTTCTTCGCGTTCATTCACCGCTAATGCCGCTTCTTGGTCTTGTGTCTCATAAGCCCGTAGTGTTTGGTGTAAGGTGGTGTATAAAGTATCGAAGAACGTTGTTAAATCGGTTTTCGCATCAGGATGGAGTTCAATCTTTTGTTCGTGTCGTTCTTCGAAGAATTCCAACAAATTGGTGAGATGATCGCCAATCCGTTCTAAGTCAGAGATTGTGTCAATGTCTTTCGCTAGTTCTTGAATGATGGCATCATCCAAGTCATTCGCTCCGACACGAACGAGATAATTATGGATTTTATCATCTAACGTATCAATCAATTCTTCACATTGCATCCCAAACTCAAACTCTTTGGGGTTATATTCTAAAGCAAAGCGGAAAGTAATATCATACATCGCTTTGACGACGTTGCCCATATTCACAATCGCCCGTTTGGCGTTTTCTAACGCCAATACTGGCGACTCTTTGATTAAGTTTTCTTCTAGGGTTACTTCGTGTAACTCAATATCAAATTTATTCGGGACGAGTTTGGTGACTAACCAGACTAATTGACGAATAAACCAATACATCACAAACGTATTCACTAAGTTAAAGCCGACATGGGCAAAGGATACGGTCATCCGATCAAACCAGAAATCCGGTCCAATAATCCAAATAGCAATTCGTTCAATCAAGGCGGTATACGGTACAATTAAAATAAAGAACACAATCGTACCAATCAAGTTAAACAACACGTGAACCAAGGCAGTACGTTTCGCAGCGCTGGATCCGCCAATCGACGCAAATACGGAGGTAATCGTCGTTCCGATGTTATCCCCAAGTACAATGGCGACAGCACCGATTAAGGGAACGCCACCGGTTGCGTAGAGTTGTTGTAAGAGACCAATCGTAGCGGAAGAACTTTGAATCACGGCCGTCGTTGCCGTTCCGACAAGAACACCTAAGATAGGATGAGCTGCCACATCTAATAATAATTGTTGGAACCCAGGAAGTTGAACAAGTTGTTTTAACGCTCCACCCATGACTTCCAAACCAAAGAATAACATCCCAAATCCTAAAACGACACGCCCCAGTTCTTTGATTTTCTTGCGTTGCATAAAGAAAATCAAGAAACTACCTAAGAACATAATCGGTAGTGCATAGTCAGCGATTTTTAACCCGATTAACACCGAGGTAATCGTCGTCCCGATGTTCGCCCCAAAGATGACTCCGACTGCTTGCGGGAGTGTCATCAACCCAGCGCGAACCAAACCGACGACTAAAACGGTCGTTCCACTTGAAGATTGAATCAATCCGGTAATTAAAATCCCAATCAAGATTCCCTTGAGTGGCGTGTTGGTTGATTTTTCCAAAATGAGTTTGAGTTTCGATCCGGCTAGCTTTTTTAACGACTCACTCATTAAGTTAATACCATACAAGAAGATCCCAAGACCCCCTAAAATTTCAAACAGAGTAATCTCCCAATCAATGACCGCTCCAAAGATGCTCATCATTTCCTCCAGTGGGTGTAGACTGTATTGATATGCCGCCCTTATTATATCAAAACAACCTTTGAAATCAACGGTAAAAAAACGCTTTCAAGAAAAAAAGTCATCGGTTTACGATGACTTTTGTGCTTCTTTATACGCTTTGACCAATTCGTCTCCTGCGGCTAAGAGATTTGCGACTTCTTCCCAAGAACCAACGTTCGC
>CAZABW010000010.1:20525-24580 GCA_964483655.1 uncultured Candidatus Izemoplasmatales bacterium | reverse complement strand
GCAACGCCATGTTGCGTCTTTTGGAAGTTTTGTAAGACATATCCTTGAAGACGCATTAAGTTTTCACTCTTCACATCTAAAGTCATTAACACTTCAGTGAAGTCTAATCCAAAATCTAATAAATGAGCAACCGCTTTAAACGTATCTGAGGTTACCGAACGGAACCGGAACCGACCGGTATCTGTTACAATCCCGGTATATAAGGCTTTCGCCGCAGCCATGTTTAATTTCAAGATTGGAGCGAACTCTAAATAGAACTCTAAAATGATTTGTGAGGTAGCAGGACGAGTAATATCAACGTATTGATAGTCGCCATAGTGATCGACGGGTAAGTGATGATCAATCTTAATGACATATTCTCCTAAAGAATACCGTTGATCCGCTACACGGTCTCTTGAAGCGGTATCGACGACAATCGAAAGCGCTCCTTGATAGGTTTCGTCGGGGATGGAATCGACATCGCCAACGAACTTAACATAATCTGCGGTTTCCCCAACGACATAAACCTTCTTCTCGGGAAAAGATTCTTGAATGATATGCTTTAATCCAAATCCTGCCCCATAACAATCCCCATCAGGACGCATATGCATATGAATGATAATGGTTTGGTAAGCGACGATTTTATCGAATATATGTTGTTTATCCATGAGATTCCTCCAAGAGTTGATCTAAATCCGCTAAGATTTGATCGGCTTCTTCAAAACTTGAGACACTGCATCCACAAGCTAGTACATGTCCACCGCCCCCATATTTTTTCGCAACAGCGATAATCGGGATTTCCCGCGAACGCAGTTCGCAAATAATGGTGTTGGTTTTTAAATCGTAGGTGAAATTGGCCCAAATCGGAATTTCTTGGATTCCGGCCATTTGATTAACCATTCCCCTCGAAACTGTTTGGGTGTCTAACCCCCAGGTTTCAATATCTTCTTTGGTATTTTTTTGATAACCCACAAAGTGTTCTGTCCATTGCATCCGGGCGAGAAACTGTGCTTTAAAGAGTTTCATTTGTAAGGGCTCGGAATACATCACTTTATTGACTTCTGAAACATCCACGCCTTGTTTTAATAACGCCGCAGCGCATTCGAACGTATGCGATGAAGTATTCGAGTATTGGAACCGTCCAGTATCCCCAACTAATCCAAAATACAATGCGCGTGCTGCGGCTTTCGGGATGGGAATCTGATTTTCCTGGAGTAAATCAATAATCATTTCCGCTGTGGAAGACGCTCCTGGATGGTGAAGATATTCATGATATTTCACATCGGGTGCGTTTTGATGATGATCAATTAAGATGATATAGTCGGCTTGTTCAAAGGCTAAGGATTCCAGCATTTGCTTACTAACCGTATCTAAGACAAAGACACACTTGTTTGTAAAATCGGTAAGCATCGGTTCTAGAGGCTCAAAGAAGTTCAAATTATTCTGATCCCCTACCACTTGAATGTTATGGGTTGGATACTGTTCTTTTAAGGCATAGTATAACCCAAATTGAGAGCCGTAGGCATCTAAATCAGGGGCTTTGTGACGGATGATTACAATGTTTTGATGTTGGTTTAAAATCGCCGCTAAGTTCATCATCAACGCTCCTTTCATCGAGCCCATCATTATATCAAATTTTTCACTCCCTTGCAAGGAAGATTGCTTTTCCTTGCTTGGGAATTTATTCTTTTGGATTGCGAATCTTCGCTAAATCTTTTTGTAATCCTTCGGTGGGTTGTTTGCGACCTAAGCGATTATTGCGATAGCGATAAAAGAAATAGGTGAGCAGAAACACAAAAATAATATAGATGACGCCATTGCGTAAGACATAGCCCCCCGTTAAGATGACAATCGGTTCTTGAACCGAGAATGTTTCTGTGCTTTCTGAAGGTAACACGTTATTCGCTTGAAGATAACTTTCTAAGTGTGTTTTTAACTGAAAGTCGGTTTGTTCAAGCGATAGACTCACTTCTCCAAGAAGAGTCTCCCCTTGCATAATCGTCATTTTGGTAATCGTATCGACTGCTTGATCTTCTACCTTTAACTTGACCCAAGAGATTTGTTTGGCTTTGGTTTGAGGGTGTTCGATGGTATAAATCGGATAATCAAAGAATTGATATCCTTCATAGGTAATCAAAGCATCGTCCTCTGAATAAAAACTCACTGTAAAGGGAGTTAGACTCGTGGTGCCGGATTCTTTAAATAAAAATACGACAAATCCATCACTAACGACATGAGCATCATTTTCTACCGTAATATAGGCTGTTTCATAAAACACAATCCGGTAGAAACTCTCTTGAATTTCAATCATTTCTTCATAAAGTGGTTCTTCATTGTAATATCTCACAGAGATAAAAAAGGTTTCGTTGTTTTCCGCGAGTGCAGTTTCAGTTAAAGAACGAAGTTCCACCGAACGATACGATAAGTCTGTTAACGCATAAACCGCCATAAACCCTAAGGCAATGACTAAGGCATACGTAATCCGATTGACAACTTTCCAAAGCATTAGCCCCATACCCCCAAGCGTAATTGTTTCGCTCTCGCTTCGGCTTGAGACATCCACTGGGATAAGGATACTCCAGAGAAAATCAGCGATTGCGAGGAATCTTGATAATTGTTTTGACTATATCCATAATACACTAATTCGTAGTTTAATAAGGCGCCATCAACCCAAATTAACGCTAAAAATCGTCCATAGGATTCGATGTAACCCGATTTAGGGTCATGTTGCAAGTAGATGGTCGTGGCGTTTTTTAAACGATTATACACATACGTTCTTGCCTGTGTGGCGACTAGATCCCCCGAAGACATTTCAGGGGTATCGATTCCGATAAAACGAACGCGATTATCATAGGTAAATCCTGGCGTAAATTGAGCCGTATCGCCATCATTATTAGACACAAAAGCGACTTGAATCATTCCGCCAGGTTCGCTAAATGGAACGCCTAAATAAGTGGCATCAAAGGTAAAGGTTGTAGGATATTGTTTGGGATAAGTTCCAACGAGTTGGAATTGATCTTTGGCATAGAAATCCCATTCAGCGATCGCAAAGGTAGTGGTTGGTTGTGTGATATTTGGTTTCCGGAGTAAGGTTTGGTCGTGGAGATAAAATAGACTCCACCCAATATTACCGATTTGGTCGACAATAACACCATTATAGAATTCGATTGTAATGGCATCGTTACCATTAAAGTATAAATCTGGAACGAGGAAATCTGCTTTCGATTGTAAGGATTCATCGGCTAACTCATGGACAAGAACAAGGCTTTCCTTAGGAAGTAAAGAGCCTGTTAAAGCGATGACTTCACTACGTTCTTCTGAGCCATCTAAATAAAAACCTAAAAGGTATTTGGATAAATCCACACTTTGATTTGTGTGATTATAGATTTCTATGGCTCGATTGAATCCAGAACCTTCAAAATACATCGAAATCATTAAATCATATTCTACGAGAATCAGAGGTTTTGCGATATAAATCACAATTTCGGCGCCGTTTGCGACGATGTCTCCCGCTTGACGAGTGCCACCATAACGAATGAATAAACCTTCCGCAACGTCATTGGTTTCTTCGTATTCAAAGCGAACAATGACATTCATGCGAAGCAGTGCTTGACTGACTTGTTCGAGGGTTTTACCACTTAAGTCAGGAAGTTGATTGACAGACACGGCGAAATATAAAGTGATTACCGAGTCGCGAGGAACTTCCATCCCTTTTGTTAAGTTGTTACCATAGCCCACAAACCGACCATTGGGCACCTCGTTCGTGGGGAGATCTTCGGTTTCAACGGTAAATGGATAAGAAGAAAGAATCGACAATGCTGTCGATTTCGAGGTATTGGCTAAATCCGGTAATACGACTGTATTTTTGGTTGTCGTGGTGGTTTGGCAAGCAATTAGACTAAAAAGTAGTAAAAAGCTAATCCACCCAATCATCCATTTTCGTGTCATCATTCCAACTCCTTACAGTGTGTTTCATTATATCATAAAAAAGAGCCAAATAAAACGAATCTTTTGTGTGGTTTTTCTCAAGAAAAAAGGGGTGAATCCTGGCGGATTGACCCCTTTTTGATGAATGA
>CAZABW010000010.1:0-20425 GCA_964483655.1 uncultured Candidatus Izemoplasmatales bacterium | reverse complement strand
CCTAATACTGGAAGTGTTAAGGTTTGAACACCGGTTAAGGCTTCTACTAATGCTAATGCATCTGCGTCTTCAGCGACTTTTTCTTCATCAGTTAAAGTAGCTTTTTTCAATACAGTAACAGTGATATCGTTTTCTCCAACTGCAAGTTCTCCTAAAAGAACTGTATAGGTTAAGGTAACTTGAACATCTGCTTCGTTGAAAGATGGACGAGTTACAACACCCGTATTGGAGATCACAGCTTCATTGGAAGAAGACCATGAAACAGTCATTCCAAATAATGCAGATGTTGGAAGCGTTAAGTTTTCGGTAACTTCGGAATTGTTCGCTGGCAATGTTAATTTGCCAATTGCTAATTCTGATAATGTTTCATTCGATGGTACCGCTCCAATCACAAGCGATCCTACGTTATAAACCATCAATAATCCGCCACCTTGTGCAGAGTTCCAACCTAGTGGACCGGTGAAGGTAACCATTGCGCCAGCTTCTGCAGCATTGATAGCTTCGAGTATCGCATTGCGGATGGTTTCGCTTGAATCGCTGAGTCCAGGAATGAGTGCTTTGAATGTGCCAAATTCATTGACGATTTCAAAGTATAATGTTCCAGTGCCAGATAAGGTGTATTTTTGTTTTAAATATCCAGAAACTGTAACATATTGGGATTTTAAATCAACAAGATTCGTTTCTGCTGTAATTGCAGTCGCAATCAATTCAACGCCTGTTTCCATTACGGTGAATTTTGTGACCATGTTTTGACCAAATTGAACAAGACCATTGTACTCAGCTCTTGTACCAACGATGTCAATCTTCGTTCCCACTGCTAATGATGATGCATACGCAGCTTGAAGACGGAATAAGAATAATCCACCAGTTGCATCTTGAACGAACACACCTGAGTTACCATATTGAGCACTCGTAGTGAATCCAATGATGACGCCTTGATAACGATGAACGGTTCCATTGGCAGCTGCCATAATATCCGCAGCGGTCGAGATGGGTAATTCCCCAACTTTGAAGGTAATCACTTGCGTATCGGTAACCGCATTTCGAACAATCGTAGCGGTTAAGGTTACTGTTTCTTGACCACTAGCTGGCATGGTGACTTCGCCGGTAGTTAAGTTCACGTAAGTACTTTCAGTAGCCCAAGTAATCGTTGAACCTAAAGAAGCAGCTGGTAAGGTAACAGTGGTCGCTTCCGCATATTCAGCGGAGAAGCTGCTAACGAGTTGTTGTTTGACAACGTTGACAATACCTTGATCGTCTAAGGATGTTTGAACATCATCAGCGGTTCCAGTGAAGATAACAGTGAAGACGTTTCTGTCTGTCCGTAAGCTATAAAGGAAGACATTAACAGTAACTTCTAATCCATCAAATGGATGTAAAGCCTTCATGTTGGATTTGTAGTAAACAACCAACGCGTTTGGTTTGAAAGCGGAGTTCGCAGCGGTGTCAATATTTCCACCAGCATAATCGCTATCGACGAATAAGGTCGAATAGTTATCGGTTGTGCTTTGAACGCGAACTTTCGCAGTTAATTGAACGTAGGTGTAAGGTAATGGATTTTCTTCGGTAAAGTTGTAAGCAATTGGATCGGTGCTCGTTGCTAACGAAGTAATGAAATTCGTTACGCTATTGACCGCAACTGGAGTTAATACCGTTGGAGCGGCACTGGATGGAACCAATACGACTGGTTTTTGAGCGTCCGCAACGGCATTTAATTGCCATGGGCTGAAGTAGAAATCGATCATTCCATAGATGTCATAGACTTGACCTACTTGGATGGTTTCTGCTGGAGCCGATGCTGTGTAAACGAATAAGTTTGCTGTCGCATCCGAGATCATATAACCATCGGTGGTCATTCCAGTGATGGTAACACCAAGAATCTTAACATAGCTAAGTTCTTCTAAGGTTAATGCTTCTGCGATGCTTGCGACGACTTCATAAGGAGTCGACGCGAGGACAACCACTTCAAAATCTTTGGTTACTTGTTGTCCAGAAAGCGATAATGTTGCAGTTAGGATAACGGTTGTGTTGTCTAATTGACGAACAACAACCCCTGCACCGGAAAGAACGTCTGGTTTATCAGATGCCCATGTAACGGTAACCCCTTCGGTACCAACGGTAGCTGGCAACGTTAAGTCAGCCGCAACCCCATTGGAAATACCAGACAATAGCAACATATCTTTCGCTTCTTGAAGAATGAGGGAAACTGGTTTTACAGTAATCGCTTTAACAACGATAATAAATTCCCGAGTTTCTTCATTGATGGTAGCGGTTAAGATAATCGTAGAGTCAGATTGACCATATGCAGGACGAGTTACAACCCCAGCATTCGTTAAGAATGCGTTGGCTGGTACAGACCAAGTAATGGCAAGTCCATTGGACGTAGCTGGTAAAGTGATATTCGTTTCTGTCGAATACCGGTTGTTCGCAAACGTCAATGTGCTACCTGTAATTTCAATGGCAGCTAATGCAGCTTCAACATCCACCGTTGTGGTTGTTGTGGTCGTTGTTGTCGTTGTCGTTGTTGTTTGTGTGGTTGTAGTAGTTGTCGTTGTCGTTGTTTGACATGCGACTAAAGCAAACCCAACAAACAAAACAGCGAGGACGGCTAATAACGATTTGGTGAAATGTAATTTCATTGTACTCATTAAACTTTCCTCCGTTTTATTTTTTATTTAAACGTGATATTACCAGTTCCTGGTAACATCAATTGATACCCTGAAAGAAATTGTGTTACGGGTCCAAAAACATCTACATACGATCCCACCACAAATTGATGGACTAAGACGAAATTGGCAACGCTGTCTTCGACACGAATATTGACTGTGTTTCCGAGTGAATCACTTAAGATGACCGTGTACGCTTTGGTTTGGGATGTGGTCACAGAAACAACACGTAAGTTGTTGAGTTGAACCACACGTCCAACATATTGACCCATTTGGGAGCCATTAATCGTCGTGACGGTTACTTCGTTATCCTCTGATAACAATTGCATGTTGTAAGCATTGTAGTTCGAGAGTTGTTTTCCTTCGAAATACTCCGCCGCAACCAATCCTTGAATGGTTACTTCATAACCAATTTGAATTTCATTGGTTAAGACATATCCAGCATAGATATAAATCCCTTTGCCATTTTCCTCGATATAGAAGGAGTTGCTTACTTTCGCGGTAATCACGCCGGTAACAGTAACCTTCTTACCAATGTAAGTTGCGAAGTTTTGAATCAAATAATCGATTTCAACGGGCGTTCCGCCAGTAGAATAATCGTAATCGGGATCAACTTCCCCATAAATCCGGCGACCGGTTAATTGGGTTTCCGCAGCGGCGATGGTGAAGGTTGTGCCGTATTGAGTTGCGGCTGCTCCCCCTGCCCAAGCATATGCTTGTTCTACTAATTCTAAGTTTAATAACCGGGTAACACCATCTTTGATGTACCAAACCCAAGCGAGATAACGACCATTGCCATCTTCTCGGTTCCCACCGGGTTCGGCTTGTAAAATAATCGTTTCTGCTTCGGATAAGACATCACGAACAAAGTTACCTGCTTTAATGCCCCATGGATCGTATTTACTTGTCGCTTCCGGGGCATCGATTCCTAAGTATCTCACGGTGAACCGCGTTCCGGTAATCGAATCTCTAAAGTTTGTCGTATCGGCATCGGTAAAAGTCGTAACTGTTACAACGCCAATCCCATCATTAATGAAAGATTTCCCAGCATAACTTTCACTTAAGCGAAGGTTATCGGTATGATTGGTGTCAAACGGAGGGACAATCACCGAAATCACTCGTTCGTGTTCGGTCATGAACCCACTGTTTTGCGCCACATATGTTACAGTATAGTCTCCAAGACGATAATAATCAACCCCATTCGGAAGGGTATTTCCTGAAGCGTCTTTCACATGGAGAATGTAAAAGAAGCTTCCATTGGGGGTGATTTCATTTCCTAAGTAATCAACGGCACTTAAACCCGCCCACAAATCAAACGTGGGGGGATTGCCTTGAACCGAGACAAAGACCGGGGTGTCTTCCCCTCCTGAAATGACCGGAGCGGATGGAGCGAGAATGGCAATCTCAATTCGTACGGTAGCCCCTGGAGAAACAAAGTCACCGGCTTGATTGCTGATGTAACGAATAAATTCTCCTGCCGGGATTGTACTAGAAGCTGCGGTGCGGAATTGAAGATTGATATTGACATCTTGATAAATGGTTTCAATTTCACTTTGAGTTTTTCCACTCAAATCAACCAACTGGATTTGGGCAATGGTGGTCGTTGTGGTGGTGGTTTCTTGACAGGAAACCATCAAGAAACCAACCACTACGATTAGTATTGTAAAGAAAACGCGTTTCATTAGCTACCCAAACTTGCTTCCGTATGAGCGACTTGTAAAGCTTCAGCGATGTTTCCATCCCCAAGCATAATCCGCGCTAATGCCAAACCAACTTGTTGTCTTGCCCGTGAAGAACCAATGAATGCTGGATCATAGAACATATATCCAGATTGTAAGTAAGCGGCATTCGCAGCCATGGAAATCGGACGTTGGTTCGCGGTTGGATTTGTAAGGAATGTTTGATAAGTCGAACTCGTATAAGCAGAAAGTCGAACAGGTAAGTATCCAGTATTCATTGCCCAGTCGATGGTATTGGTGGTATTGATCATGTGTTTCAAGAATAACCAAGCAGCGAGTTGTTCTTGAGCTGTACCTGTTTTCATAATCGAAATGTTGGTACCTTGTTGAATGACTGCTTTATTATTTGGCATGGATGCGTTATAAGGTACAGGAGCGACACCGATTTCAAATAAGGGGTTTCCTGTAGAAGCGTCTGTTGGAGGGATGTTATAACGAACCCCAGCAGACGATCCAATCGTAATAAACGTTTGTTGGTTAACAAAGGGAACAGATGCATAGTTTTGGTTCCAGAATTCCGGTAATGTTAACGATCCTTTGTTATCCTTTAAGAATTGCATCGCAGAAATGGTTTGAGCGTTATCTTTCCACAGGTATTGGCCACGGAACGTTTCGAAGTTAATCGCAGTATACGCACCACCAAATTGTCTGGTGAAGGTAATAAAAGCATTTCCGGTGGAGTCATACGATGCGGCGACGATTTGTGCTTTCGCTGCCGAGATTAATGGCGCTAATTCCGCTTCTGATTTTCCAGTATTCGCATCCCGAACTTTTTGTTCTGCTAATTGATCTCCATAGGCTTTTAATTGTGGTGCCATGGCGATGACATCTTGCCAGGTTTCAGGAACACTTAATCCTAATGCGGTAAATGCGGTTTTGTTATAAATCATGACTTCTGTTGATTTATTGAATGGTAAAGAGTAGAACGTTTTTGATGCGTCGTATTGACTGTTTTCATCGCGGTAAGATTGGATGATGTCATCGAATGCATCCGGTCCATTCAAGCCCCATTGGGTGCTTTGAATATAAGGATTCAAGTTTAAAACGGCTTTTCCGTTTAAGTATTCCGCAACGTGGTCAGGATACCCTTGAACCATATTGGGCATTGCATTTGCGGTAATTGCATTAATCATGTTTCCTTTTAACGTGTCATAGTTTCCCACTCCCGCTGGAATCACAACGGTAACATTGGGATAGAGTAATTGGAAACTATTCGCGTATTTTTGCATTAATGCTTGATTTGCTTCTCCCATCGCATGCCATAAGGTAATGGTTATGGGTTCAGACGTAAAGGTTAAAGGAACTTCACTGGCACGAACCGTTAAGATAATCGAAGCTTGAGCCCGAACACCACCTGCATTGGTTACCCGTAAGGTAATTTGGTAGATTCCTGGTTCATCGAGCAAATAGGTTCCTATGACTTGGATGTTTGCGGTGATATTCCCATCCACAGGATCAATCGCTGTTACTCCAGCCTTCGGGTCAAAACTACCAGAACCGATGAAGTAGGTTTGCGCTGCGATGACTCCATTTAAGACAGGGGGTAAGACGACCACTTCGGTGTCTTTTGGTTTGACCGTTAAGTTGATGGTCACAATCGTTTCCCGAGCACCACTATCGACAACTTTTAAGGTAATGGTGTATTCTCCAGGAAAATTAACATCTTCTGGGTCCCAACCACTGACGATGATGGAGGATGTAATATCGCCATCTTCTTCGTCCATTGCTTTGACGCCAGTAAGAGGGTTATATTCGTCCCCTTCAGTAATTTCTTTGGTTTGAACGACTCCTTCAAATACCGGAGCTTGGTTCCGCCGTGTCGCACATGCGCTTAAGGACAATGCGCCAAGTAACAATAAAGCCACAAACAATATTTTTTTCATTGAAAATCCTCCTAAGATTTTATAGATCAATGTAGTAAAGCCGTGAATTAACCTTTGGTACCACTTCTACCGACACCCGCTAAGATGTATTTCTTTAGACTAAAGAAAACAATCAAGAGGGGAACGGTAACTAACGCTGTTGCGGCGAGCTGAACGTTGTATACAGGTCTTGCATCGGAACCGCCGTCGGTGAATCTTGTCGAACGTAAGGCAACGGAGATGAGCCAATATTTTTCGGATGGCGCAACGAGTTGCGGCCAAATGTAAGCGTCCCAAGCCCCAATCGCACTTAAGATGGTAATCGTGGTGATGGTTGGTTTGGCGATGGGAATCATCACTCTGGTTAAATACTTGAAGTCGCCACATCCATCGACACGTGCAGCGCGGTAAAGCGTATCGGGAATTTGTTTGAATGTTTGACGTAAGAAGAAAATATAGAAGATACTCGTCATAAAGGGGAAAATTAACGCATAGAAACTGTCATACCAACCTAAGTTACGGACGGTAATATAGTTGGTAATGGTATAAAGTTCTCCTGGAATCATCATCGTCATTAATAGAATCGAGAAGATGAATTCCCGGCCTTTCCATTCAAGTCTGGAAAACGCAAACGCTGCTAAAATGGTAGTAAGAACGGTTCCAACCATCGATGCTAATCCAACGAACAAAGTATTCGATAAATACAATCCGAAATCAAACCGGTCTAGTGCAACTTTGAAGTTGACCCATTGCATTTCCGATAACCCGATAATTAACCGCGGTGAAACCGCTGTTGTTAACTCGGTATTCGTTTTTAATGCGGTTAAGATCATCCAGTAAAACGGTAAGAAGATAAATAAGGCAACAAACGTTAAGAAGGTATAATTCGCAACCATGACCAACACTTTCAATGTGAAGTCTTGTTTGCTAATCCGTTCTAAGTCTTGTTGGCTTTCGGATGTTTCTTTCCGGGCTAATCGTCTTGCCTTCATGCGTTGGAAAGTCCGACCAGAAAAGAAATCGAGAAGATCATCTTTGATATTAATCAAGGATTGTTTCAGTCCATGCCCTTGAACAATCGTTAAAATCTTCGTCGCATTGAGAAAGCGAATGACAGCGCTGAAAGGATTGAAGGATAAGAACAAACTCATAAAACTGTAGAGGTATTGCGAACGGTATGTCCATTCATCCATTTCGATGACATCTTTACTCCGAACTCGTTTCCAGTTGGAAAACGTCGTAGGAATAAAGACAATGAAGTATCCAACCAATAGACTAATCGCTGTATTGACTTGAGCAGACGTCCATGTTGAACCTAGGATTTGATACGTTGTATTGACTTCATCGGTGATATTGTTCGGTAAGGCTAGTACCGAAAACAGGTAATAGATGAGTCCGATTGCGAAGAGGATATAAACGGTATCAATGAGTGTTGCGATAAAATCGAGTTTGCGAATTTCTTTTGTTATTCGTTTCATCGTCATCACCCCCTAGTAATGGACTCGGCGTTTACCAACTTGTAATTGAATCATGGTAAACACGAGGATAATACCGAATAAGACGATGGCAGCTGCGGCAGCGAGCGACATCAGTCCATCTTGCGCAGCTAAACTAATGTAGTCATAAATGTAGAAAACAATCGTCTTCATGTTTAAACTACCAGAAGACCCTGTCGTAATCATCCCGTCGACGCCAATAATCGCTACGACAGAAGAATACGTTTTAAAGGATCCAATCACCGAAGTGATTAAGATATAAAATATCATTGGCGAAATCATCGGTACGGTAATACGGCTAAAGGCTTTCGCACGACTTGCGCCATCGATTTGAGCAGCTTGATAGTATTGTTTATCTATCCCTTGGATTCCAGATAGGAAAACAATAATCTTAAATGCTAATCCATTCCACACACTATACATTAAGATAACCGTCATCGCAGACCAGTAGGTTGCACCAGTGGCTACCCAAGCAATCGGTTGACCTCCAAACCAAGTAATGACTTGGTTTGCTAACCCGAGACCAACAGGGTTGGCGATGGTGTTGGTGTTTCCTGAGAACATGAACGCAAAGACCAACCCAATCGCGATGGTATTGGTAACGTAAGGCAAGAAGAAAATCGTTTGATAGAATCCTTTTAACGGTTTGATGGAGTTTAACGCAACCGCAATAAATAAGGATAATAGAATCGTAATGGGAACCGAGATGAAAACAATAATTGCGGTATTTTGTAAGGCTTGTAAGAAGTTTGCTTGGTTCACGACCTCAATGTAGTTTCCAAGTAAGGTGTAGTTATCAAATTCCCCGGTTTGGATATTAAATCCCGTGTAAAAGGAAATCATGAACGAGTTAATAATCGGATAGAATGTAAAGACGAGTAACATCAGCATTGCTGGTAATAAATAGAAAATCGCTTTTAACCAGTGAGGCCAATTGACAATAAACCCTAATCGATGACGGGTTAAGAATTCTTCTGTTTTAACGAATGAATGGTGGGAAACACTCTTCATCCGCCACAGAAAATTCTGTAACTTCAGTTTGAAAGCTTTCATAGAACCACATTCCCTGTTTCTGGGTTAAAGACATGGAGTTTGTCTTTCTTCACCGATAATTTGATTTTAGTTTGTCCATAAGCGGATTCTGAATCGACAATCGCGCGTACCTTTTTATCTCCTAACGTGAAGTAGATCAAAGTATCACGACCAATGTGTTCAATTTCATCTGGCGTAACTTCAAAACCTTGAGGATCAAAACGGAAGTCTTCGGGACGAATTCCGACAACGACAGAGGCGTTTGGACTTTTGGAAGTTCCTACGATGAGGTTATCGCTTAAAACAACATTTCCTTGTTCAATTTTTCCATCTAAGATATTAATGGGAGGATTGCCAAGGAATTTGGCAACGAATAGATTCGCAGGATGATTATACATTTCTTGCGGAACAGCCATTTGTTGTTCGACACCATAATCTAAGACGACCATTTGATCACTGATCGACATCGCTTCTTCTTGGTCATGGGTTACGAATACTGTCGTAATTCCGGTTTCCCGTTGAATCCGTTTGATTTCTTCCCGCGTTTGAAGACGCAAGCGTGCATCAAGATTGGATAAGGGTTCATCCAGTAACAAGACGCGTGGTTTTTTAACCAATGCTCTGGCAATCGCAACCCGTTGTTGTTGCCCCCCGGATAATTGCGATGGTTTTTTATCTAGTTGATCTTGAATACCAACTAACGCTGCCATCTCTTCGACAAGTTTCGTCGCTTCTTCCCGCTTGATGTTTAAGTTTTCCAGTGGGAACATAATGTTTTGACGAACCGTCATATGCGGATACAATGCATAGTTTTGGAAGACTAAGCCAATCCCCCGTTTTTCTGGTGCGAGTTTGGTTACATCATCATCACCAAAAAAGATTTTTCCTCCGGATGGTTTTAATAACCCAGCAATCATATAAAGTGTCGTGGATTTTCCACATCCGGATGGTCCGAGCAACCCAACCAACTTCCCACTGGGGATGGTAATGCTCAAATTGTCAACCGCTCTTGTTTCTTTCCCGTTTTTGTCGGTAAAGATTTTTGTTAATTCTTCCAGTCTGATTTCCATGTGTTTCGTACTCCTATGTATGAAATATTTATTTTTATATCATTGAAAAAAGCAAAAGTGCTTATGGTTTACCCATAAAGCACTACTATTTTTCTATGAAAAAAAAGACGAGATTCGCTGTTGTTTCCAAAGCTATGATGGTTTGATACATCGTTGACATAATTGGGTCACCTCGAAGATAAATCATCATGAACATTATACTTTAAAAAAGGGAAAAAAGCAATTTTTATAACGTAAGAACAACGTAAAGCGTTACAGTATAATCGCGTGCACGGGCGTGAGAGTCAAAGAAATGGTCACAAAAAAAAGAGGAAAAAAAAAGAGTTTTACCCTTTTAGAAGGGGAACCCTTTTACCAAGTAGATGAAGCCGCTTGGTGTGATGCCTTCGAGCAAGTTGGTGATGATGTCTGTTTGAGTGTAGAGGTAATATCCAATACCTCCGAGAATCGCGAGGATGATGAAGATTTTAATAAACCGTTTCAAAAAGACGAACACCCCAACGAGGGCGAAAATAGCAAGTCCTAAAATAGCTACCCCTTGAATCCAAATGGGGAGCCCTTGTAATAAAGAAATCCCTTGCGCAATGTAAGGTCCAAGAAACCCTTCGACCGTTTCGATAATACCAAGAAATAAAACATCGATTTGAATCATATAAACTCACCCCTATGGTTGTGAATCTTCGTAGTATTATTATAACATAATATCATAAAACTCAAGACCGATTATGGGGTTATTTTTCGAAAATACGACGATTTTCAATCGCTTTTGATAAGGTTACCTCATCCGCATACTCTAAATTCGCTCCTACGGGAACCCCGTAAGCAATCCGAGAAACCACAACATCGGTGTTTTTAACAATGCGATTTAAGTACATGGCGGTCGCTTCTCCTTCTTGAGTAGCACTGGTTGCGAGGATCATTTCTTTGACTTGATCATCTTCCAGTCGTTTTAATAAGGAGGCGATATTGAGTTCATCAGGACCAATCCCATTGACAAGCGATATCGCTCCTTGAAGAACATGGTATACCCCAAAGTAGCGATGTGACTTTTCAATCGCGAAGACATCGCGACTGGTTTCTAAGACGAGGATTTGACTATGGTTTCGCTTTGGATTGGCACAGATTTGACATGGATCCGTATCTGTTAAATGCCCGCACACAGAACACGGATGGATTAATGATTTCGCTTCATGCAAAGCATCTTGAAACAACTGGACTTGTGAAGAGTCCAGTTGATGGATGGTGAATAACGCATACCGTTCAGCGGTCTTCCGTCCGACACCAGGGTATTTTTGAAACGCTTGGATTAAGGTTTCTAATGCTTGCGGATAATCCATTAAAACATCCCTGGGAAGCTCATTCCCTTGGTAATCGAACCAATGCTTTCTTCGATTTCCTTATCGACTTTCTTTAATGCATCATTAACGGCTGTTACAATCAAATCTTGTAACATGTCGATATCAGTGAAATCAATCTCATCTTTTTTGATTTGGACGTCAATGACTTCTTTGGTTCCTTTGACACTGACTTTAACAACCGAACCCCCAGCTTGACCATAGAACGTCGATTGATTGATTTCTGCTTGAACCCGTTTCATATCATCTTGCATCTTTTGAAGCTTTTGAATCATTTTGGGATTAATCATCGGTTTTCACCTCGTTTATTTTTTCACGTTGACAACGTCACCAAACAACCGAATGGCTTCGCTGACCACTTTGGATTCTTGGGGAGCTTGTTCCTGATCAAACTCCCTCGATACATCACGTAAATCTTCACTGACAATTTTCGATAAACGGATGGGTGGGGTTTCTTTATTTCGCCATTTTGTCGCAAATTCCGTAGAAATCATTTGGAAGATTTGGTCGGGTAAACACATGACTTCAATCTCACGGCGGAAGGTATTAGCTAACATCGTTTGAATTTGGGCTTTCGTTTGTGGACGCATGAGGCGGTTACAAACTCCCGCAGACGAGAAGGTTATAATAATTTTATCTTTCGAACTCGCCACGACAGTTCCAGTCGATACCGTTTGCGCTAAGGATTGGAAAGGGGGTTTGGCGTGTTGTTTCATAATCGCTTGCCAACTGTTTTGTAAATACGTTTTATCATTGCGATCGCCATTATTGAGAACATCCTCGATAAAGGAAATCGGATAGGTATTTTCTAAATCTTGTACGACTTCTTCTTTCGGTGCTTCCACAATGGGCATCCATGCAAGATCAAACAAAGATCCTGCGTCTGGAGTAGCATCTTGAGTCATCTCTTGAACTTCTTTTATTTGGGTGGAATCATCCACACTTGGCGCTATTTCTTGGGGAGGAGTCGTTGGTTCTTTTGTAAGGGGCTGAACTGATGTCACGACTTCCGAAATCACCGCTGTGGGGCGATTTTCAAGTTCGACGATTCGTTCTTCTAGACGTGATAATTCTTGTAAGAGTTTGGACTCACTCATCGGTTCATCATCGGTCATTTTTAGAAACGCAATTTCTAAATAAAGTCGTGGATTAGCCGACCATTTACTTTCACTTAAAGCCTTGCTTAAGACATCAATGTAGAAGAACAATCGTTTGGTACTATGGGACTTCGCTAACTTCTCGAAGGTTTCATTTTGTAATAATGGACTCATATCATCGGTATAGCCAATGCTTTTATACATCAGCATATTCCGATAAAACTGGATTAGATTTTGTAAAATCTTAGAAACCTCTTTCCCAGAGACAATTAACTCATCCAAGACTTTTAACGCTTTCGCCGCATCCATTTGACGAATCGCAATCGCGAGTTCTTGTTGGCGGTGATAGGAAATCCCACCCGATAAATGCAAGATATCCTCGGTTTTGATTTCTTTGGGATTATAAGACAAAGCTTGGTCTAAAAGACTTAATGCATCCCGTAAGCCGCCTTCCGCAAAAAGCGCAATTTGGCGTAATGCTTCGTCTTCACAATGGATGTCTTCTTTCGAAACAATCTCAACGAGTTTTTCATAGATTTCATCCGTTGAGATCGATTTGAAATCAAATCGTTGACAACGAGAATGAATCGTTAAAGGAATCTTATGAGGTTCTGTTGTACAAAGGATAAAGATGACATGTGAAGGGGGTTCTTCTAAGGTCTTTAATAACGCATTAAACGCCCCCGTTGATAACATGTGAACTTCATCGATGATATAGACTTTGTATTTCCCATATCCTGGGAGATACTTGACCTTATCCCTGATTTCACGGATTTCATCGACGCCGTTATTACTAGCAGCGTCAATTTCAATCACATCGCTATTCATGCCATTTTGAATCCCAACACAGGTAGCACAAGTATTACACGGATTCTCTATCGGTGCTAACTCACAGTTCACTGCTTTCGCAAGGATTTTTGCGATCGAGGTTTTTCCGGTTCCGCGAGGGCCGCTGAATAAATACGCATGCGCAACCTTCCCACTTTTTAATGCGTTTTGTAAGGTTGTCGTAATATGACTTTGCCCACTGACTTCAGTAAAGTCGGTGGGACGATAGGTCCGGTATAACGCTTTATAACTCATGGCTCTCACCTCCATTATCAGGATTAATTTGAACATGACCGGTTGTTCCATTAATGATTATATTATCTTTGTTTTTTATTTTATCAAGATCTTTTCCAAGTACAACACAAGGAATTTTTAAGGTATCGAATAACAATAGGGAGTGCTGATGAGCACTCGCTTCTTTAACCAAAATACCAACGACAGAACTTTGAGAGAGTTTTGCAATCAAACTGGGTTTTAGTTTATCTAAGAGTAGTATTGTTTGTTCGTGAAGCGGAATATCATCCACGAGTTCGGTTTCTGAAATAGCGGTTAAAACCCGATCGGTAATATCTTCAATATCGACAACTCGTCCACGCATGTAATCATTTTGCATCATCTCAAAGAGTTCGATGACTTCTTGAGCGGCGTTCTTATAAGCTTCATAGGCAGATAAGCCTTGGTTGAAATACACTTCAACCCGATCTAACAAAAACGGATCTTGAATCATTAACCGATGTGCTTCGAACATCATCATCGCATGTTGGGGAAACGTTTCTTTCATTTGGTTCATTTCGTGAGTTAAGGTTTCTTCACTCACCTTCAAAGCTTTTTGTAATAATGCCCGTTGATCTTGATTACTAGGAGAATGTGTGGGATGAATTGTTTTTTTGATCCATTTCGCAAGTCCTTTTGCGCTTCCTGGATACAGGGCTTGCCCTTGTAATTGAATCACTATCCCACCCCCTTTGGTTTAATTCGCGATTTTTTCCTTTAAACATAAGATGACATATTGGACCGCTTTCGCTTCGAGAGACCGTTTTTCAAACCGTTTCTCTAAGCGTTGTAGATATTCTTCATTTAATTCATTGATTTCGATTTTATGATACGCTTGTTCGAGCGTATCTTGAAATCGTGAACTCAATTGAAGTAAGCGGAAATCTTCGACACTAAATTCCTTACTGCTTCGCATCTTGATGGAAACTTCTTCTAAGAACACGACTTTCCCATCCAATGGCTTTTTCTTTTTGAATAACCAATCTTTTAATTGATCAAAGAGAAATAAAAAACCGACAAATAATGGCGGAACAAACAACATATACCAGATATCTTGGGTTTCTAGATTCCCTCTTAGTAACATAAAGATGGTATACCCTACGGTAAAAATCATAATTAAGACATACATTAAGATGTAATATTTCCATGGTTTTCTTGCGCGCTTCACTCATATCACCTGAATGTATTATACAACATTTGCCTGAATTATGATAGAATGAATGTAGGTGATAAGCATGATTTATGACACAATTATTGGTCAAGCAACCGCTTCTGGAATGAGCGCATTAAACATCATTCGTCTTTCCGGAGACGAAGCCATTTCGTTGGTAGCGAAACTCTTTCAGGGAGTAGATTTAACAACAGTCGCTTCCCATAGTGTTCACTATGGTCATTTGGTATTTCAAAATGAGATTTTAGATGAAGTCTTAGTGAGCGTTTTTAAGAGTCCGCGCTCATTTACCACCGAAGATGTCGTTGAAATTAGTTGTCATGGAGGTGTTTATATTGCCTCTCGCATTATCGAAACTTTGATTTCTCTAGGCGCAAGAATGGCAGAACCCGGTGAATTTACGAGACGAGCCTACTTAAACGGACGCATTGATTTAACCCAAGCAGAAAGTATTATGGATGTCATTCAAGCCAAAACCAAAAGCCAACTCCGTCTCGCTCACTCTGGATTATCCGGAGATGTTCGCAACCGGGTTCATGCCTTACAAAATGAACTATTACAAGTTATTGCGGTCATTGAAGTGAACATCGATTATCCCGAATACGATGATGTCGTGGAAATGACAAATGCTTTATTAATTCCTAAAATCAGACAACTCATTGACATTATGGATCGGATTATCGAACGAGCGAACACCGGTAAAGTCATTCGTAATGGCATAAAAACTGTCATTGTTGGAAAACCCAATGTTGGGAAATCCAGTTTATTAAATACCTTACTCCAAGAAGATCGCGCGATTGTAACTGATATATCCGGGACTACTCGTGACTTAATTCAAGCAGAATTACGATTAGGAGGATTATTAATTCAGTTAATTGATACCGCGGGAGTCCGAGATACAACCGATCTGGTGGAACAAATCGGGATATCGAAAACCAAAAAAGCGATGGAAGAAGCGGATTTGGTGTTACTTGTTTTAGACCAAAGCAAAGACTTAACCAAAGAAGACATCGAATTACTACAACTCACCCGAGATAAAAAACGGATTATTGTTGGCAATAAATCCGATTTAGGGGGAGGATTATTCTTAGAAGGAGAAAGCCCGATTTCGATTTCGGCGAAAACCAAAGCGGGGATTGATGCTTTAGAACAGAGCGTTAAACACTTATTTGACCACCAACCCCTCGACCAAGACCAAGAAATCTTGTTAGGAAACGCTCGTCATATTGGTAAAATCCTCGAGACGAAACAAGCGCTACAAGATGCTTTACGTGCAGCGAACGATCAACTTCCGGTGGATTTCGTCGAAATGGATTTAAAAAAAGCATGGCGAAGCCTTGGAGATATTACCGGAGAAGCATCCAATGATCAATTAATCTCTACTCTATTCTCTTCCTTTTGTCTCGGAAAGTAATGTTTCACGTGAAACCATCAAAAAAAGCGAGTTTGCATCGGCTGCAAGCTCGCTTTCTTTCATCACTGAAATGACATACTTTTTTGATATGCTATTCATAATCATCCAGAAAACTTTTCCGGACATCATTTCGATCAGAAAAGTATCCTAAAACATTATGTAAATTAACATTCTCCGCTGCTCGGAAAATACAGATATCGACATTCTCATGATCTTTCTTCATATCACGAATCCAACTCTTGATGGCTTTGCGTTTGGAATCTACTTCTTTCCTTGTAACCTTACAGCCACAGTTGAGTGCTTCAATCTGATGATATTTCATAAAACGGAGTATATCTTCTTCTTTAATTAAATACATCGGTCGAATCAGTTCTAAGCCTTCAAAGTTCTCACTTTTCGCCTTTGGTAACATCGTTTTAAAACAACCGCCATATAACACATTTAACATCGTGGTCTCAATGACATCATCAAAGTGATGACCTAAGGCAAGTTTATTACACCCGTATTTTTGCGCTAAGGTATATAAGGCACCCCTGCGCATACGCGCACATAGAAAACAAGGTTTCTCTGGCGCTTCTCGTTCCAAGACATCAAAGATGCGGATTTCTTCGATGATTAAAGGAATGCCCATGCGACTAGCGTTTGCTTGTAACTGCTGGAGTAATGCTTCGTCATATCCTGGATTCATCGCCACAAAAGTCAAAGTAAACTCCATTTCTGTATATCGCAAAGCTTCTTGAAATAGCTTCGCCATTAACAGACTGTCTTTTCCCCCAGACATCGCCACCATAATTGAATCGCCGTTTTTAAGGAGTTGGTAGTCTTCAATCGCACGTAAAAACTTCCCATAAAGGGATCCCTTATACTTCTTTTGTAAACTTCTCGATAGTTGTTCTGAAAACGTAAATTCGCGCATAAGTATCCCTCACTTGTTTCTATATTATACTAAATAATCTAAAAATTGTAAACGTCGAGGGAATTAGAAAGTAATTGAAAATAATTTAAAATAATTCTTGAAAATTAAAATATTTTCCGGTATAATTAAAACTAGGTAAAATACAGTTTATAATGGAGGTTAGACTATGGCAAATTTCATTTGGGCATCGAAAAGGCCCCTTGATGACTTAGCAACGTTATACGAATCCAACATCACTTTAAACAAAGCCGCAAGCTCTTACTTTGAACATGCATATGTGGTGCTCTTGGGTTTAGATAAAGAAAAGAAACTCGTAGCCATCAAACCCGTCACCAAAGACGAACTATCATTAGGATTCATTCCGGAAGAACAACGTCATAATATTACTTTGAAATCGAGCTACTCTCGCATTTGTAATAAAATGTTTATGAGTGAAGTTTCGGAGTTGCTTCAAGTATCTTTTGCCAATAATCAGTCGTACAAATTTAAATGTCGTTGGGATAAGACACAAAAATGTCTCATCATCGACTTAAATGAAAAAGAGGTGTAACCCATGTATACATTAACGGCTTTGACTGACTACATTCTCATTGTTTGGTTTGCGGTATTTATCTTCGCAGCGATCATTGAGGCGAGCACGATGGATTTATCCAGCGTTTGGTTTTCTGTTGGTGCGCTCGTTGCATTAATCGCTGGCGCTTTAGGCGCAGGCCCGGTTGTTCAGATTGTTTTATTTATCGTGATTTCGACTGCATTGCTCATTGGCTTACGCCCCGTTTTCAAAAAGTATCTTAAACGAAATGACTCTAAAACCAACGTTGACCGTTTGATTGGAAAAACCGCGATTTGTCTCAAAGCGATTCTCAATGGAGAACGCGGCGAAGTCAAAATCGATGGGAAGATTTGGACAGCAATTGCTAACGAAAACATCCAAGTCAACGAAAAAGTAACTGTTTTAGCCATCGAAGGCGTAAAACTGGTGGTTCAAAAACAATAATGGCAGCAGGATTCTTTAAGCGCGCCTTCTCTACTGTGTTCGACTTCGTGTTGGTTTTCGCGCTAATCTACTTGACATACTTTGCAGTCGGACGAACGGTGATTCAAAATCAAATTCCTTATTTCGATGAACTCTATGAAGCGTTCCAAGAAATCAATGATACCTATACAAAAGATAACGATCGAATTCGCTTAGAATACGATGCTCAAATGGAACTTGCGGATGGCAATAAGGAATTAGAAACCCTAGCTTTAACGCGTTATACCGAACAAATGGCATTACTCGACGCTCAAAACTTAGTTGATATTGAACCGTATAACCAACCCCTAACCCGCTTCTTCCTCTTCTCGATTTATTACTTTGCGGTTGGATTCTTGATTGTCATGGGAATTTATACCGTTGTAATGAAAGGGAAAACCGTTGGTAGAAGGCTATTGCGGATTGAACTCAAAGGGTCTACCAACCCCATCATGATTTTCATGCATGATATCATCTTAAAGTACTTCTTACTCGTTTTGGTGATTATGGTTTCCTTATACGGCGGCTTGATGTTCTTACTGTTTGCAGTCTTATTTGATCTCACCTTAATTACCTTTACCCGTACCAAACGAACCCTTCGGGATTCGTTATTGAAAATGTCTGTGGAAACACAAGGAAAGTTTTACTAACGACATCATAAAAAAAACCAAAAAATATAAGGAGGTAACATCATGTCTCAACTACTCATGCTTACAAGCGGAGGCGGAACTGGATTTGCTTGGATTCTCATTGGCATTACCTTGTTATTAATCATCATCTATTTAGGTTCAAGAGTCAAAATCGTTCCTCAAGCAACCGAATATGTCATCGAACGATGGGGGATTTACTACACCACTTGGAAAGCGGGATTCCACTTCTTAGTGCCTTTCTTTGACAGAATTAAAACAACTTACGATGCTAGAGGAAGAGTAACCAACTTTATCATCTTAAAAGAACAAGTGTTGGATTTCGTACCCCAAGCGGTGATTACCAAAGATAACGTAACCATGCAAATTGATACCGTTGTCTTCTTACAAATCACCGATGCAAAACTATTCGTCTATGGTGCGGAAAACCCAGGCGCATTAATCGAACACTTAACCGCGACCACACTCCGGAATATCATCGGGGAGCTCGAATTAGACCAAACCTTAACGAGCCGGGATTTAATCAACGAACGGATGCGCGTTATTCTCGATGAAGCAACCGACCCATGGGGAATTAAGATCAACCGTGTCGAATTGAAAAACATTATCCCACCGAAAGAAATCCGTGAAGCCATGGAAAAACAAATGCGTGCAGAACGGGAACGTCGGGAATCAATCCTCATCGCGGAAGGGAAAAAAGCCGCTGCGGTTTTGGAAGCCGAAGGGGAAAAATTATCTGCGATTCTCCGCGCTGAAGCAAAGAAAGAAGCTGCGATTCGCGAAGCCGAAGGGCAAGCAGAAGCGATTCTTAAAGTCCAACAAGCAACTGCGACCGGGATTGAAATGATTAAGAAATCCAACGCAGACCATGCCTTCTTAACTTTAGAAGCGTATAAAGCAATGGAAAAAGTTGCCCAAGGCAATGCGACGAAGATTATCATTCCATCAGAAATGCAAGGCATTGTTGGGTTAGCAACTGGTTTAATCGAAACATTAAAAGACCCCAAGAAATAAGCCTTTCTTAAGATTCAAAACCGCACCCTCATCGGTGCGGTTTTTCTGTTACTTGGAAACGGTTCCTTGATTCTTCTTTTTCCAAAGCAAAGCTAAAATGGCTTTGTCTTGTATAATAAAAAATAAGAGGTGATTGCATTGAAGATTGTTGTTTGTGGAGGAGTATCTTGGGATACCGTGATTCACGTGGAATCTTTTGCTTTTACAAAAGAACAAACCGTCTTTCCGCGTTCTACTGTTTCTACTGCTGGCGGAACCGGCTTAGGAAAAGCTGCGCCTTTAGCGCTTTTAGGATTCGAAACGTCACTCATTTGTCATATGGGAGAGGACGAAGAAAGGCAACGAATTCATCAAGACATCTTGGATTATCCCATTCATTGGATCGTGGAAACGGATCCCTTGGGAACGACAACTCATGTGAACTTGATGAATCCTTTTGGAGAACGGGTTTCGATTTTTACCAATCTGGGTTCGTTTGATTTGCCGTTTCAACGAACTGAGGAAATCAAAACAATCTTACAATCCGCTGATTTGATTGTCTTAAATATCATCAATCCAATGCGTCAATGGGTTCCTTTCATCCAATCCTTACACAAACCGGTGTTTGTGGATTTGCATGATTACCAGGATTCAAACCCCTATTATGATGACTTTATCGAGGTTGCGACTCACTTACAATGGAGTCAAAACCCGGGATACAATGATGATGCTTTTATTAACAAATATCGTCATCAAAAAACCATGTTGATTCGAACCAGTGGAAAAGCCGGGATTGATTTATACACCAGCTTAGAGCATCTTCATCAAGAGGCTATTCCACCACAAGTCTT
>CAZABW010000009.1:40504-49697 GCA_964483655.1 uncultured Candidatus Izemoplasmatales bacterium | reverse complement strand
ACTTTCTTTAATCCTCGCGGAGTATCTGGGTTCAGTCCTTTTGCAAGTGAGATGTATAGACTCAACAATTGGCTCGCTAAGATTAAGGGGAACACAACTATCGATTGAGGGGCATTGGGTAGTGTAATTTTGGGTTCTTTGGCTTGCTTTGCACAAGTAAAGACAAGGACTTGTGCCCCTAACTCTTCAATTTTTTCGATTATTTCTTTACTATTCTGATAGGACGAATCTTGCGGAGCAAGAACGATGAATTTTGAATCTTTGTTTGCTAAGGCGAAAGGTCCATGATAAAAATCCGAGGTCGCAAATGCCATCGCTTTGATATATGCGGTTTCTTGAAGTTTTAAGGCTAGTTCATCCGCAACTCCATAAGAGTATCCTCTTCCTAATACAAAAACCGACTCATCGTGAATAAACTGTTTGGCAACTTCTTGGATATGTGAATCTTGCTTCAGTGTTTCCTTCATCAATGAGTAGACTTGCGATAAATCAGATTGTAATGAATCGTTTAGGCTCAAATGATTCGCTAAATGAGCTAAGAGTAACATCTGTGCAGTAAACGTTTTGGTTGCAGCCACACTTTTTTCACTGCCCATGGCTAAATCCAAATGGAAGTCGGCTAATTGGGCAAGAGGGGAGTCCGAATGATTCGTGATTGCGACTGTTACTGCTCCTTGTGTCTTCGCAAGTTCTAAGACAGCGTATACATCTTTCGCTTTTCCACTCTGAGAAACCCCAATCACTAAGGTATTTGTTAGGTGTGGTTTTCCTTCATATAATGTGATGACACTGGGAGCAGCGAAGGAAACCACCATCCCCGCATGAACTTCCAATAAATACTTGAAATAAATCCCTGCATTATCAGAAGAACCACGAGCTGTATAGACTACAAATTGAATCTTTTTTTCTTTCACTATTTTGCCGATTTGTGCCATCGTTGATTGGTTGAACTGGACGCTTTTCGGTAGTAGTTCGATTTGTTCGTATATTTCTTGTTGCATCAATGTCATGATGTTTTCCTCATTTCTTTTGTGGTCGAATACTAACAATCTCAAGATGGTTTAATTTCGTAATGAAAAAAGCATCTTCACTCGGACACAACATTCTTGTTTGAAGGGGTTCATCCATGGGCGTTTGGTATAGTGTTTGACCCTCTTGATAATATAAGATAACATCTTCCCAAACAGCATGAACGGCTTGAGCTGATGTGGATTGCGTTGGTTTACCTTCATTACGATATTGGTCAATGGCATTGACACGTTTGAATTCGGTGTCACGATGTCCATTTCCAGGAGCGATTAAATCCAAAACAACAAGCGGTTTCGGTGATGCTCCTTGCTTACGAATGGTCTGGTATGGTTCTAAGCGCGTTTCCTCAAGTAAGGTCACATAAAATGATAAAGTATCGTTGATTTCGCAAAGAAGTTTCACTTCTAATCGATCTCCTGGGAAAAAATAGTACTCCGTTTCTTCCAAACTCGTTCCTCGATATTGATTCACTTCTTTTCCGTTTTCGATATGAATTGTACGCCAAAATGGACGAAATGTGATCTTATCAATACTAAGTTTTCCATCCACGAGACCGTGAAACCACCCGAATCCAATATCACATTCATGGTCACTACATCCCCCTAGATAAACAGAGGGAGTGTCTAAATAACGCTTCATTTTACCTTGTTCAAAACGAGCGTCTTCAAGGTACTCTACGCGCGACTCATCAGGGTAAAAAAGCGGCAGCGTGATAATGGCTTTCAATCCTAAAAAAGGCCCTTTTGGGGTTTTCACTTTGTAATACCACGCCCCAGGAAAACATCGCGAATCACTAAAAACATAGGATGAAGAATGGATGGGTTGTAAGATTGCGGTTTGAAAATCACGTCTAGAAGTCATAGGTCCTCACTCAAATATTTGTTGGTTACTTTGAAGTTTCGCTTGCACATCCCGATAATGCACTTGTCGAATATCGCCTTGATAGGGAAGGGCTAACACTGCTAAGATTCCAGCTGCTTCGCCTATCGCCATCACACTTGGGGTGACGCGTAAAGAAGCGGCTGCTTCATGGGTAGCACTAATGCAACGACCAGAAACGATTACGTTTTTCATATGTTTTACACAAAGACAACGTAAGGGAATCCCAAAAGCGAAGTCGCCATCTTGTTCATGGAAAATGACTTCAGACCCACTTGGGGAATGAATGTCGATGGGAAACCCAGAAAGAGCGATGGAATCATCAAAACGCTTACGTGATAAGACATCTTCTATCGTCAGAACATAGTCCCCTATAATGTGGCGGGTTTCGCGAATTCCGATTTGGGAAGGAGTTCGAAGGATATAACTATGTTCAAATCCTGGAATATACTTCTTTAAGAATTGGAACGCTTCCTTGACTTGCTTTCTTGCTTGAGTTTCCGCTTTTGAGCGTTGAAATGCATCGGTGGCATCCAATCCTTGTACTCGTGTCATATTGATACTAACCGTGTTTGGTAAGATTTCTTGGAATAAAAGCACGCGATCGCGGGGTAAGGAAAACTCCTGATTCGCTTTGGCTTCTTTCACTTTGGAAAAAAAACCAGATACTCCGATATATTCCCCTGTGTACTCATCCTTTGCCGTGAAGTCTTCTGGGTGAAGTTGTAAATACGTTCGAATACTTTCAAGATTCACATTCCCGACGTGAAAGATCATGGTCATGGGTTGTGCTAAACCATCTTGAATTCGCCCTTTTATTGATTCTGCTCCAGCAAGCACAGAAACATCTCCATCCCCTGTCGCATCAATGATGACCGTCGCGCTTAGAGCGTGCAATTTGCCTTTGGTTGCGACAATCACTTCTTGAACTGATTGGTCAACTTTCGTAATCGAGACGATGGTGCCGTGAAGCAAGAGATCGACCCCAGCTTCTTCAATCATCTCAAAAAAGAGGGCTTTGGCTCCTTCCGAGTCAATGGGTGTAATGGTATCACAAAAACCAATGGGGTCGGGTATGTGTCCCATGCTTTGATGACTTTCAATTAAACGGGTGACCATCTCCTGGGCAATTCCAGAAACAATTTGTTTCCCGCGATTATGAAATGTCATCCAAGGGCTTACCAGGGATAAAACACTATTTCCCCCCAACAAACCAGTAGCTTCAACCAATAAGACTTTGGCTCCTAGACGAGCAGCGGCGATGGCAGCGTTGAGGCCACTAGGACCTCCTCCACAAACTAACACATCATATTTCATGATATCCCTCCACATCGAGATCGATTTCAAATGTCCGGTTCCAAGGAAACCAAACCTTAAATGAGATGTCTTGAAAGAATCGATTGTCCTTCTTGAGATCGCTAGCAATTGTTGAAATCGCCATATCTTTGTGTTTTTCTAGGTTATAGACGTTGATGCCTTGAGCTAACCACCGTTCATTCCAACGTCTTCTGGTGATGGTTTGATAGACACAATCATCTAAGATGCGTTCGATAAGAAATTGCTTCATCATCGGATGCTTCTTAGGCGCAACATGAATCATCACTAAATTTGCTAACATCGTTCCTAAGGCATTTGAAGAGGTATTCCATGCGGAGTAAGCTACTAGTTGAGTGTAGTCAATAAGATCTAATAACTCTGGGGATCCCCCGTTCGGAAAGAATAGGTCTAAAAATGCGACTTGTTTTCCTGCTTTGATCGCTTGATTGAGAGAATGAAAAAACGCGTGAAACGAAGCATCTCGATTGGGATGAGGATAAGACTCTGATGCTAAATCTAAATCATACGGGATCAATTCGGTGTAAATATAAAGTTCAACATCCGCTTCTGAATCGTGACTCACCGATTCGATGTTCATCTTTTTCAACATATTGGCTAAGTTTTCTCCAAACGGGCGATCTTCAAAGGGTTGAATCTTCTGTAAGACTTCGTCACTTGGAAGATGAAGATGAAGCCGTAAAGAACGTTGTTTTTGTTCAAGCAACACTTTAGCTACTAAAACAGCACTTCCTTCATCCGTGCCATTGTAAACAGACACTTGTTCTTCAATCTGCTTTTCATTGATTTTTTGAACGAGAACTTCTCGTTCAAACGATTGAATCCCTTCACTCATCGAATCTTCTTGTAACAAGATTAAATCATCCACAAAACCTTGTTCCACTAAGTCGATGAAGTAACAATTAATCTCATGCTTTTTTGCACGTGCGAGCAAATAGGTCTCCCGAATGAATTCGGGAATTTGACGCTCGAGTTCACGTACTTGTTGTTCGTGGGATTCGGATGGTTGCTTTTTCGCTTTCCCTAGTGCGAGGGAGTATAAGTTCATGAGATGCCAATATCGAGATGTCTCGGCGTCATAACTGGTAATTGAAGTTCGCATAATCGTGTCAAAAACAATGACCTTCGCTTGTGGATGACTGGTTTTGAAATCAATCAAACGCTGAATCCGTTGCTTGGCAACTTCAAGATCAAATTGAGCTAACCGAGCTTGAATTAATCCCCCACTCACGAGAGCATCTGCGGAAACAATCAAATGCGTTGTTTGTGGTAAGACGCGATCAAACCAAGCATCGAGTAATTCATGACGTAGCCCTTGCTGAAGATTTCCGCAATCCTTCGCCGGGAAGATTTGAATGGGACTTTGGACCATTTCTCCAAATTTTACAATCCAAGAATGATTGCAAGGCCGGCTATCGAGCGGGAGGAGCGTAATCATTACAAACGGTCCATCTCAGCGCGGAAATCACGAAGGATTTGGCGCATTTTATCAGGGTTATTTTGGAACACAACTGCCCCAACCATAATCGCTTTCACACCTGTTTGATGAATGACTTTGACGTCAGAAGGCATGATTAATTTTTGCGATGGCAGTACAGTTGGAACACTAGAAAGATTGGATATTGCACGGTATTTCGCCAAATCACGAGCATTTAAGCGTTTTCCGTATTCTTCTCTGTCTACGACGGATAGTTCTAACATATCCGCATATCCACCATCAAGAATGGATTGAATTTCTGCTAAGCAGTAGGCAGAACTAATGGATAGAAAATTATTCATTTTGTGGTTGAGAAAAAAGGAAGCAGGGGTATGATGGGCATATAAACTGATGAAATCAAAGCCGATTTCAGCTAACTCATCTAAGATAGCTTCGGCGCTTTCAGTATCTCCTCCCGCCACAATTCCAACAGGTACTGGAGAGTCTTTGATGATTTGTTCAAAAACAGGACGCATGGTGTCTAACTTCCCGAAGGTATTTTGAGATGCGTAATGGAATACATTCACATGGACTTTAATCGCATCTACGCCAGACTCCCATGCTAATTTTGCTAGTTCATAGGTATTTTCAGGAAGACTTGCAATGAGACTACATTTTTTTGTTTTTAAGGTTTGTAATAATTGGTTCATGAGTTTTTTCTCCTATCCATTTGTAAGATCTTTTTGAGTGCTTTTGCAAAAACTTTGGTCATTTCATAGAAGCCATAATCATTGGGGTGAATAGCATCGGATGTTCCTTCATGCCATTCATTCCCTAATAACAATCGTCCATCGATGTAATAGAGATGCTCATCCCCAGCCTGTGTTAACGCATTGACAAGGGACTGCTGAAACATACGAATCTCTTCTCGTCTTTTTCCAAGCTCGGGTTTCAAGAAATCCATAATATAGGGGATCCGCGATACCACGACAATCGGTATCTGTGGATGTTGTTTTCGAATCAATTGAATGCAGGAGTGAAGCGAAGCTTCTAATTTTCCATTGGTCCCTCCATTGGCTTCGTAATCTAATACATAAAGCGAAACAGGCGAGATATGGGACAGGCGTTCTAAAACTTCGAAATCTCCAAATGCATTTCCAGAAAAGCCAAAGTTCAGAATTTCACGCTTCATTCTTCGCGAAAGCCAGTTTAGATAGGATAGTCCCGGTCGCGATGCACATCCCCCTTGGGCAATCGATGTACCATAGACAACTATCCGTTTATTCACTGGAAAACTTTTCGCCGGTTTGACCCAAGCTTGAGGACAGAGACCAATCTGTAGCGATTGGACCCCTGTATAAAGTGGAAAATGTAAAACAATGAGTTTCTTACCTGGTATCCCTTCAAAGAAGGTCTGTTGATACTGGGTGGACCCATGTTCCAAACGGGCACAATCGATAAATTGTAGATTTCTAAAATGTGTTCCGATGTAACAATCAAACCCCCCTTGACCGGATCGAGTCATTTGGGATAAATCAACCGCATGGGTGAGTTGAACTTGAATCGCTAACGAATCCGAGTCGGTCCAAAAATGGATTTGCCCTCCTGCTGTGTTCGTGGCTAAATACGCTATTTTTGGTAACGATGGTTTCAGTGCTTCGATTTCAGCTGATGTGAATCGAAGGTACATTTTCTCGGTTTCAAAAGAATGGAACCCATAATGTTGAAACACCGAACTCCGACCATCATAATAACGCAAATGTCCTTGTGTCTCTTGGCGTTCGAAGTTGGAATCTACTTTACTCATGATGATTCCTTCCGGTGTAGTTATCGCGGAAGCGGAAATGTTCTCCGTGGAAGTAAAAGCGGGTGTAAACAAATGCTCGTCCATTATCTAGATAGGTAACACTATTCAAATACAAAGCTGGTTCGCCTTCATGTTGATGCAATAATTCTGCGACTCGTTTGGAAACCCCGCGGGCTTCGATGGCATATTCACAGTTGCGAATCCGCCATCCTAATACGTCTTGTACATAAGCATAAAACGATCCATGGAAGACATCTTCTTGAAGTTCTCCATACATTGAGTAAGGGAGAAACAATCGTTCAAAGGCCATGGGTTTATTGTCAGATGTACGCAAACGTTCCACATAATAAATGGGATCGCCTACCTTGATTTGCAAACGAACCGCAACCATTTCATCCGCTGTTGACTTTTCTAGCTTTAACAGGGTGGTTGTAATCGGTGAATCAAGAATCTTCATTTCATTGGTAAAACTGAGAAAGGAGGAATCTTGCTTGCGAATTTCTTTTTTGTTAAAGGACACAAATGTTCCGCGACCGCGATGTCGGTAGATATAACCATCGACTAATAAATTGTTGATGGCTTGACGGACCGTCATCCGAGCACACTTATACTTCTCGACTAATTCGGGTTCCGAAGGGACAAGATCCCCTTGTTTGAGTTTTCCCTCTAAAATTGCGACACGTAAATCTTGTTCGATGATTTTATAAATTGGGGTTTTATGTTCCATATGTTCCTCCTAGAGCGGACGAGTATATTGGTGAAACGTAGCAAAAATCGTTTTAAATCCACAGGCTTGATAGAATGAGATTAATCCTGTCCAATCGACCATCACATGACTGGCACCTTGCATAAATAGATACTGAATAGCGAGTTTCACAAACTGTGTGCCGATTCCCTTCCCACGTAAAGTAGGATCGATGCCCAAAGGACCCATTCCTGCAAGAGAAGGAAACAGCGTAGCGTAATTCATGCTGTTGGATCGATTCTGCGACTTTCTTGTTGCCATTCGTAAGAAGCCTACGACTTGATGACTCGTATTCAGAAGGGCAAATAAGTCTTCGTAAGCCGCTTGGGCTACTTCATAAGCCCAGCGCGCAGAAAAGTTTGTTTTCACAAACGCCACCAAAGCAGCGTACGTTGCTTCATTGTGTACAACTCGTGCTTGGAATCCCGGTGGAAGCATACTCCCATTCGGCGGTGTCGAAGTGATTAAATTGACATGCTTACTGCTTACAGAGAAGCCTTTATTCACAAAAAAATCATGATAAAATCCAGGGGACTCTGGAACTCCAGAGAATAGACAATCCACATCACCAAACGCCGTCAATCGACGTTTTTTTAAAGCCTGCATCGTTTGGATTGCTTCATCTAACATGCTTGATGCGATTCCTCGATTCCGGTACTGCTTTGTTACAAATAGAAAGGAAAGGTGGCCTTCTTGCTCGTCGAATGGATTGATCTTCAAAACAATCGCTCCTACGAAAACACCATCTTCGACTAAGGCATAACTGGAGGAATCAAGAAGATAAGGGGAAGCGACCCACTTTTGTTCTAAATCGGCGGTTTCCAAAGGAAACGTGGACTGGAATTCATGGTTCCATGCTGTTACTATATCACTAACGACTTCAAAAAGGGGCCGCTTTACCATCATTTTATATCTCTTCTTTCTTTGGGATAATGAGAATCATTTGATTTGTATTATAGAGTTTCCCAGTACCATTATTGGGAGCGATGGTAACGGCTTCCCCACCTAAGGAAGCATCCACCCCAACCGATGAGATTTGAAACGCATTGGAGAAGTTACCGTTGATGTTCGTCCCACTTGGGCATGCCATATACGCTGCCCGATTGGAAGTCATTGGCACTTTTACGAGTTGTCCGTCCATCCGTCGATAGAGGTATACTTCATGCCAAAGTGTGTTTTCTGATCGCGCATTAGTATTCAAGGTGGGTTTTCCTTCGTTAGCTACCTGATCCAACGCATTAACGCGTTTATATTCGGTTGCGACAACGCCAGCACCCGCACTATGAAATTCATCGCTTACAAAAACACGGGGGAAATCATCGGATAATTGATACACCTGTTTACGATGATTTACGAAGTTAGGATGCGTAGTCAGTTCAAGGATTTCCACTCGCATTTGGAGATAATTCGGACGGGGAGAGAATACACTAATTCGTAATTTATCGCCCGGGTAATAGTAAGTAGCGTAGTTCGTCACATGTGCATGTCGGAAACAATTATTATTCGTACATCCTTCTTGCGTCGTAATATATCGCCAGAAAGGTCGGAATGCAACACCACTTTGTGAAACACTAGGATTTCCTGCTGAGACATGACCAATCATCCAAGAAACACCTACATCACTTTCGTTATAAGCATTTCCTCCTAAATATACCGATGCATTATCGAGATAATACGTTGGTCGTGTACTATCCACACGCAAGGGGTCAGGGACAAATAACGGTAAGGTCACAATCGTTTCAATGCCCAACCATTGATCGCGGTTGGAGAACACTTTGCGATAGACCGCCCCAGCAAAACAACTCGGTGTTGCCGGTTTGGATGTTTCATTCAGAATGGTTCCTAAGTAGACAGGCGCTAAATGGAAATAGTTTGCGGGTACAGAATCCGGATGCGGTAATACCGTGAACGTATAAGTCTCGATTCGAATCGCACCCTCGTATTCGAGAGTTAACGTGAGTTGCACTGTTTCTTGTTTGTA
>CAZABW010000009.1:0-40404 GCA_964483655.1 uncultured Candidatus Izemoplasmatales bacterium | reverse complement strand
GCTGTGGAATGCCATTCAATCGCAACTGTTTTCCCAGCAATCGTTATTTCCACAGGTAAAATGAGATCTTCTTCAGTCATTTCAGGGACCGTTAAAGACCCAATCGCTAAGTCGACGACCTCACGAGCAGAAAGCTCTCGTGAAGTCGACGTCTCTGTACTTGTTGTGGTTTGTGAAGTAGTCGATTGTGTGGTTGGGAGGTCCGTTGTTTGACATCCAATCAAGAATATCAAACAAAGAACAGAAAATAATACATAAAATTTTCGCATGAAAACTCCTTTTCTAACGGTAATGCTCTGGAGTTAACCCTAAGTTTTTGTAAGTGTCTAAAAACTCTTGATGAATTCGTTGAACCAAATCTATCATTTGATCCCGAACATTTCCGGTTAAAATCGCATGTTGTAAATCGAGCATAAACGATTTGGTTGGGTCCTGACTACGTGCCCAGTAAAGACTATAGAAATAGTCTGGGTAGCTGCGGAACATAATCGAACGATGGGCTTCAATCGATGCATTGTCTCCGCGATCACTATAATATAATTCTAACGTATTGAAGATCCACTCTTCGACGATTTCGGTTGTGGAGACTTTGCCTGTTTGAGGATCAATCGCGGGGAAGTATTGTAAGTCTGCCCAGATTCGGAAGATGGTTTCTTCATGGAAAGCAATGTTTTCATACCCAGGAGGTACTTTATCGAGGGAGTAGGAACTGCTAACCACATAACTCGTTTTCCCGTAAACATCATTGATAACATAGTTGCTTAAATCAGGATTGGTGTTGGGTCCAGTTGGATAGGGAACAAATCCCATATCAAAGGTATATCCCAACCATTTAGTGGAGTCATAAATCCAGTAAGGTTCGCCGTTATGGAAGGCAACATTTCCCCCTTTGAACTGCGGAACAGTTGCATTTGATAGCGAGGCAGATGCATATTCCCACATTCCAGGAATCGATACTAGTTTATTTAAGAATAGCAAGGTATCAATCGCTGGTTGAGTCGCTAGTTCGCTACGTAATTCAGTATTCACGACATGGACTCCATTCGCACCTAACATAAAGTATGCCCAGTTATAGGGACGCCCACCGATGACAGCGGCCCCTTCGACTCCCCGTGCAGAGATTCCTGGAAGCAGTTGATTTGCAATCGTTTCGAAGGCTTCCCAAGTCCATTCGCCACGTAGCCATAATTCACTGGGCAGGGTTCCTTTTCCTTCTCCAAGTAGTTGTTCAAGCAATGTTATGTTATAGAAGATTCCTTGCCCGGCTAGTGGATAGGCATCATCATAGGCATATTGTTGCCCAAGTACTTGGCCAAACGCAGCCTTTTCAGGCCAGTAGCCAGGGTGTCCGTATTTTTCAATTAAGCTATCGAGTGGAAGAATTGCACCACCTTCAGCTAAGACCGAAATCGAGTAAGAAGGCATTTCATAAATATGGGCTTGTGGGGTGTTATTTAACGAGTTTGTAATGATGAAGCGTTCTCTTCCTCCCCCCCATACAGCATCAGCGGGATAGGTACGATACACCACTTTGACATTATATTTTGCTTCGACCGCTGAAATCAAAGCGATTTTTTCATTTTTCCAAGATCCTACGTAAGTCGCCCGGCGAGGATCGGTTGTGGATGCATTGTTCACCATAATGACAAATTCTTGACCCATCATGTTGGGAACGGGCTTGGTGGTTTGAGTCGTTGTGATTTGCGACCCGGAGGTGGTGGTTTGGGTGGTTCCTGTCCCAGATGAAGTTTGGGTGGTTGTTGAAGTGGACCCGGAGGTGGTTGTGGTGGTCGTTGTGGAGGATTGGCAAGCAGCTAAAAATGTGACCAACATCAACAAGAACAGCACCAGAACATGTTTCATTTTAACAGTCGTAGTCATAATGTATTCCTTTCTATTTTTAAGATTTATCCGACAATGCCCGAACGTTCGATGCCTTGAACGAATAATTTTTGCACAAAGAAATATAACACAATCAAGGGTAACATCACTAATACTCCACTCGTATTCAAAATCATCGAACTGAATAGAGGATTTTTAGTAATATCTTGGCCCATGAGACCCCACACACCCGCTTCGGTTAGCGCTTGTTGGAGTCCAAATAGGACGCTAACTTGTTGCGTGGTTAACGTCATGAAGTTCGGGTTCGAACGGGTAACAAACAAGGTAGTAAAGTAATAATCATTCCATTGCCAAACGAAACTGAGTAAGGCAACCGTGATAATCGCTCCCCGAGCGTTTGGTAACATGATTTTATAAAACACTTGGAAGGGATTCGCTCCATCAATATTCGCTGCTTCTTCGAGTTCGACTGGAATCCCTCGATAGAATTGGCGGAATAAATAAATGAAGATACCTGATTTAATACCCATCCCTAATCCGGCCATCAGGAACAAAGTGATTGGTTTCCCGATTAAACTCATGTTGGTAAGACTTCGTAGTAAGGGAAGTGCAATGACCGTTTGCGGGACGACAATGGTAAATAAGGCAAGGGCGAATAAGACATTACTACCTTTAAACTTCAAGCGAGCAAAGGCATAGCCAGCTAAAGAAGTCGCAATCAATTGGAAAATGGTGACGCCAATTGAGAGTAATAAGGAGTTCTTTAAAGCATCGAAGTAGCGCAATGCAATCATCGCCACTTGGAAGTTTTTAATACTGAACTCACCTGGAATCCAAAGAATGGTTGTGTTATTCACATCCGTAGGCGCTCGGAAAGCAATCGCTAGTTGTAAAATAATCGGATAGAGAATGACAAAGCATAATCCAATGATTAAGAGGTACTTAAAGATGTTTAGAATGAATTGGAACCCTTTCATGATTTGAGCTTTCCGACGAATGGGATGTTTCATCGATTTCATCCATGCTTGGAAGGTTTGATGCGTTCGCAGAATGAACGTTTTAATCATAGTAGAACACCGACTTTCGCAGGAGACCAAAAGCAAAGACAACAATGAAAATATTGACCAAGAAGTAAATCACAGAGATTGCAGAATACAAACCTGGTTGATTGGTTGCCATGGTCGTCCCTTGGGAGTTGACCGTGAGGAAACGCATAATTTCGGAACTTCCAAAACTATCCACAATGGTAAAAACTAAGGTTGTAAGCACCATCGGTGTTACCAATGGAAAAGTGACTTTCCAAAACATTTCGTATTTGGTTGCGCCTTCGACACGTGCCGATTCATACAAGTGAATCGGAATCGATTGTAAGGCAGCGATGAAGATGATGATTTGAATCCCACTGCGATTGACAATCAAGAAAATCCGATCCACCGCAGACAGTAAAAACTCAATTAACCCCCCTCCAATCCCGATTTGCATTAAGAATGCGGAAAAGGTTTGGGAAAGTTGGAATCCACTTTCTAAGGAAGAGTCAAACAACTGCCCGAAAGTTCCTGATAACGTATTGTTGATGACTGTCATATTATAGACTACCGGAATAAAGAAAATGGCTTTGACAATTTGATGTCCCTTGAATTTGGTGTTTAATAACACAGCAATAAAGAGACTAAAGATGATAATGGTTGGTAAATCAATGAGAATCGCCATGATTGATCGAGTAAGGACTTCTAATACTGTTGTTCCCGCTAATGTCTCACTTACAAACAAGTCTCGGTAGTTTTGGAACCAAGCAAACGACATTTGGAATCCCCCACCCTGTGCAGGAGCCATACGGTTTAAACTCCACCATAAGGTGGTTAATAAGGGAACACTGAAGAAGATTAAGAACCCCAGAAACCACGGTAAGACAAATGCGAGACCAAAGACAATCTTTTGCTTGTCGTAAGGCATTTCACGGAAGAATTTAAAGAATCTCGAAACAGGATTGAATGCTTCTACTTGACCAAGATTCAGATAATGTAACTCGTTTTTTAAGTGTTGAATCTTGGCTTTTAAACGACTCATTTGACGATTCTTACGAGCTAAGGTATGAAACTTCCAAGCAAGCCATCGTGTTTCTTTTTTTCCTATGGTCAGGTAGGAGGCTTCTACTTGCGATAACTGCTGGGTCAAACGTTTGATTCTGGTACTGACCACTTCCACTCGAGCACTGATTTGGGAAGGAGTCATCCATTTTTTTACTTTGGGTTTCATGACTGTGCCTCCTTTACCTGAACTGAGCTCATTGCGGGAATGTTCCATTGATGGTATTGGAAGGCTTGATTGGAGTAATTAAAGACCTTTTCCATGCCATTTGCGTAGGTTGTTTTTGAAACATTGCGTTCCGAATTGATAAACTCATGGTGAACCATGTGTGTTTGATATACTCCACTCGAATTAAGACGAGAAATCAACGCCTGGACGCGATCGAACCACGCTTCATAATGGGTAGAGAAGTATTCGGAATATTCCGTCCCAACCAACTGAATCGTAGAATGATAACTCCATGTCAAAGATAAGTTGGCTGCTGTTTCAAGAAGTTTTAACTCATGCCATTCAAATGGGTACTGATCATTGAGATTGATGGACGCATACGAGAAGTCAATCGTTCCACTTAACACAAGGGGAACGAAAGGAACACTTGTGGAAATGATTTGATAAGGGGTTGCTTCGATACTGATATCTGTAATCGCTGTGGCATAAGGCAAACTAAAGAGATTGGGTTGACGTAACAGCAGGGCTGTTTGGGACGATACGGATTGAAATGCTTCTAGGAGTAAGGTTTCTGTATCACTCCGAAACAAGGTGTCTTTCTTTAAATAGGTCCCCGTTAGGAATCGTGCTGCGTCGATTATCGCGAACTGCTCAATCCCAAGTTTTGCGAATGTCGATTGAACCGAAGTAATCGTTTCTAAATATCCTTCTGGATGCAAAGTATACCGGGGTCGTGTTCGCGAATCAATCGTTAAGGTAGCTGGGTTGAACGCGTAATTCTTGACAACTTTGTAAAAGACATCTCGGATCACATCTACTTCTTCGTTAAGATGTTTGGATGTATAAGCAGAAGTTAAATGAACTTCGGGATACAGTTGCACAAGTCGTTGCTTGAAATACTCATTCAAAGCTTTAAAATCGGAAGCCGAACCAATCGCTTTTTGGAACCGAATTTGATTGTATCTTGTCGGTTTTAATCCATCATTGGAAAAGCCACGGTATATCACATTAAGATGGACATCATTGACGGCTAAGAACTCGTCTACCATGGTGATTGCTTCAGTCGTATTTGTGAGTGCTCGAATCGGTTCATAAGGGATACCAAGGAAGTTTTCTTTGCTAATGTATCCCCCTAAAATGGTTAAATCAACACTTAAACGATTGGTCTCATCCTTGAGACTTAAATACCCTTCAGAAAGTAAATAACGTTGATATAACTGGGCCATCCCAGCATAATCTTTCGAATCGGTTTGAACCATTTGGTATTCCATTGAGAAGTCGGTTTTGGTGGACCAAGGTGTCCATTCGATAATGGTTACACTGGAATTAATCGAGCTGAATTGGAAGGGTTGCGACTCACGAAGATAGAATCGATAAAATGTTTGATTATAGGGTTGATCAACGGAAGCAATTCGTGAACGAATCGCACTCATCGATGCCCCTTCTTTGGCAATCGCAATAAACGCTTCATCGTTGACTTTCATGCCATACACCCCAAAGCGAATGCCTTGTCGAGTGGGACTGAGAATCGTTTGAATAACGGCTTGGTCAGGTCCATAGATTCGTTGCATATACGGCAAAGCAAACGCGCGATCGGTGTTAAAGTCAATGATTCCCCCACTACCATCAGGAACGAGAGCATAGCCCTCATCGGTTGTTAAACCCGCCCCAAAGAAAGGAAGGATATCGATATAGGCTAAACGATACTTGTCTTTTTCCACAAATGAGGCGTTGGGAATCTCAATTGCAAGACCTTGTTGTGTTAATGAATAAATCACTGAAAACTCAAAATAGGGATAGCGATCTTCAACTAAGATGCCATTGGATTCTTGATCGTAAAGTAATTCTTCGGTGGTATAACCAGCAACGTCATAAAAAATCCGATAGAGTTGCCGTAAAATAGAAAGTTGAATCCCTTCTTTGAGTTTCCAAATATCGATCCCGTTTACCGTACCAAAAACATAGGCTTGTTCGGTTACCCGACGATAATCGGTAGACCCAGGTGTTAATTTCGAAAGGATTAGATCTTGCATCCGCTCGTCAGTGATTAAAGTTGGAAAATCATATTGATCAATATCTTTCTTTCCGCCGACTTCATAGATAATTTCAATGGCAGAATCACTCAAGATGCGAATGCTAAAATCATCAAACAGGACGGCATTTTCATAAACGCCAAAAGCCGTATCTTGCCCGAGAGAGCCAGCATAATAAATGATAAAGGGTTCTAAGAATCGCCGGGTAGTGCTGTTGGGATTAGAACGCCAAATGGTACCTGTGGTTTTATCGAGTACATCAAATAAAGTGGTGGTATTGGATAAGGTGAAACGAAATGTTTCGTTTTCTAAGATCGTTTGCGCACCAACGGATTGGCGGTAGCTTTTGGCATCGACAAATCCTGTTTTATCATAGGCATCTCGGGGTGGTACATTCACTTGATTACTTTTCACAATTAAAAATAGCGTGAGTGCCACGAGTCCCAACACCCCAAGCACCATCAGTTTTTTCAATAAGGATTTGAACAAACCGATCCAAGTGGCTTTATCTAGGAAGGAACGAAGGAACTTTTTCATAAGAACCTCCGGGTGAACTCATCCAGGACACTGCTCAGAAATGCCCAAATTTGTTGGAGTAGGGATAAGAATAGTAACATAATAAATAATATAAAAGCAATCGCAACTACGGTGAATAAAATCATTAAAATCGTTTTAAAGAGTCCAAACTCATGAATGCCAAGGAACCCAAAGAACAACATATACCCCATTAAGAATGCGCCTAGCCCTTGAAAAAAGGTAAAAAAGACGACTTCATCTAGGGTAATGACATTTGAAATCACACTAGCCAACAATCCAAACCACACATACGGGAAAAACGAATAACAGATCACACGATAGATTTGCGTCATCGTGCCCTTACCATCCATGAGTGCCGTGGTTGCCCAGTTTGCAATAACGACGATCACGACAGGGAAGACAATCAGGGAAATGCTCATCAAAAGATTGAAATCGCGGGGATTGTTCTTATTCACCAAGAACCCATTCGCGTTATAAGCAATCACTTGGGTGATGATCATTAGGACCAGATACACATTCGCCACCCAACCCTTTGAGGTTTTTTCACGGCTGAAGGAATCAAATCCATCAATCGGATGGGTCATCAAATATAAGGGCTTTTGAAACAACTCCTTACCGAGAATGGAAGCGCGCTGTTGGAGAACTTCAAGGGTAAAAAATTGCTTGACACGTGCCAAAAATTTAGCCAATGTTTTCCTCCTCCTTTGCTTTTTTTACGGATAAGAAGATTGTTCTTCCAAAGCCATACACAAGGCCAATTAGACTTGCACCAATGATATAAGGAAACACGATCACCAATTGTTGATAACGATACGGTTGATAGCTCCTTGAATAGGTGATGTCATCATATCCGAGTTTTGCATTTTGCATGGCGAGTTCAAACTCGCCATTTCGTAATTGGGCTTTCGAAATACCTGCGTAAGCTAAGAAATAATTCGTATTCAAGATGAGAACCTGATCCCACAAATCCTTCGCGGCTTCATAATTCCCTAAGAAATATTGCTCGGTTGCTTGATTGACCAAACGCCCAAACTCGGTATAGGAAAACTCCACCATGTTTTTATTCATTTGGTCAATGACCAACACTTTATCTTGAAAATACGAAAGAGCGGTCGGATTCAAGAATGCATTCGATAAATTGTGTTGATTGCCCCCTACATTGGCAAGTTGGCCCGCTACATAGAGTAAATTTCCATCGAAATCATAGGTGAAGAGTCGACCACGAACCCGATCTAAGACGATATAGTTTCCAAACTCATTGACATCGATATCTACCAATTCGCTTTGCCCACTTGGAACTTGGGGATTGCTGAGAGAACCGATGGGATCGCCCAATTGGGGAATATATCCATTGCGGTTTAAGACATCGATTCCTTTATAGTTTAGTTTTTTAATCACTCGTTCCCCTTCAGAAATGGAAGAAACGGTGTATAAATACCCTTGCTGATCAACTTTGAGATTAATAAATGTCGTTGCTAAGCGATACCCTTGTGCAGCCCGTTGCTCTTCTGAGGTTAGCCGTAGCCAAAAGGCATCCCATAAGGAAAGCGTAATCGTATTAGCACCTAAATAACGCGAGAAAGTGCCATCGGGATTGAAATCTAAGATTCCTTCAAAAATTTGATCAGCGATGACATACACCCGTCCGGTTCGATCCACGGTGAGTTTTAGGGGTCGGAAATCATACCCTTGTGGATCTTGGGGGGATTGCTTGAATGTGGGATCGTTGGGTGCGGTGATGCTTTTTTGATATTGAAAATCATGATCAAAGATGGCAATGCGTTGATTTCCCCAATCGGCAATGTAAATCCAATCAGCGGTAACATATACAGCTCGAGGTTGGGTCAGTTTTGATTCGCCAGTAGTTGCTTGAATCGATGTAACCCATTGGTAGTCTTGATTGAGAACATGAACAGCATGATTGCTTTGATCGACAAGATAAATCTGATTGTCATAAACAGCAATATCAACCAAATCTCCCAACGTAAAGGAGACCCGTTGTTGGAAGGTATCTTGCAGGTTTGAAGAGTCGACGATGCGGGAAACACTCATCGCTTGAGCAGAATAAATGACATCTAAAAATGGGGTATAGTTATAGGAGGTCGCTTGTAATGGAACCACGGAAGCAATTCCATAGAGCAAGAATAATAACACCATGATACTAATCTTTTTCATAGCATCACCTACTTCAATCCCGAATGCGCCATCGTATCGAGCATTCGCGTTTGATTAAAGATGAAGACTCCAATGGGAACAATCAGCATAATGACCGTTACCGCAGCGGCGGTACCAGTTCTAGCGACGCCCCCGGCGACGATTTGGCGTAAGGCATAACTCAAGGGTTTCAAGTTTTCTGTAAAGATGTAATTTCCTCCATCGGTTCCCCATAATTGCTGGAACAATAAAATGATGAGGGTTAACCAGGCTGGTTTCACCAGGGGCATGACGACTTTAAAGAAGACTTGATATTCATTCGCACCATCAATTTTAGCGGCTTCTAATAGCTCATCGGGAATGACATTCATGAATTGTCGCATTAAGAACAGTCCTAGAGTAAACCCAAAAGCAGGGATGATAATCGCTGCTTGCGTATCAATCAAACCAAACCAACTGATAATCATATAACTAGGAATCGCAGTTACAGCAGCGGAGAACATCAAAGAATAGACGACCAATTGATTAATCAAATGACGACCTGGAAACCGGTGCTTCGCTAAAGGATAAGCACAAAGCGAAGCCAATAACACGTGTCCTGCAGTCCCAAATAGGGTAATCGATAAGGTATTGATGAAATACCGTGAAATCGGAATTTGGGTATTTCCAATCAAGTTAAACAAGTCAACAAAGTTATCAAAGGTGATATTGCGAGGAAATAATCGCGGGGGAAAGACAAAGATTTCGTCTAAGCCTTTCAGAGAGTTCGTAATCGTAAAAATCAATGGATAGGCACTGAACGCTCCAAACGCTAACAAGACTAAGCCAAGTAATAAATCTCCCCACCAAGAACGAGACAAACGTACTTTCCGATACTTTTTATGCTTTTTCTTCAGGGAAGTTTGATAATACTTTAACTCCGATTGACGAACTTGACGAAGGGAATCGATATCCAACGATTGGGGATTCTTTTCTTGATGATCAGCCATTATGTTCCCACCCTTCGGATAATCTTTTGAACCAATAAGTTCGCTCCTAACATGAAAATAAATAAAATCGTTGCGACGGCAGAGGCGTAACCCATTTCTAAACGCGTGGAATTGGTCGATCCAAAATCCAACAAATGGGTTACAATCGTATGACCGGAGTATTCAACTGAGGGAAAACCAAGTAAAGCAATACTTACCGCTCCAATGCCTAGGGCATTCGTGATTTGCATGACAGCTCCGAACATGAGTTGTGATTTCATCTGAGGAAGGGTAATAAACCATAGTTCTTGCCACCGATTCCGAATACCATCAATCGCACCTGCTTCATAAAGGGTTTTATCAACCGTTTGCAATCCAGCAATAAATGCTAAGAATGATACCCCAAGACTTAACCATAGTTGCACAATGATTAAAATGGGAAGCGCATAGCGAGGGGTTTCCAACCATAAAATCGGGGTATTGATGATGTTTAACTCCAACAGCATGGCATTTAAAATCCCATACATGTCAGAAGAGAAAATTAACAACCATAACAAGTAAGCGGATCCACTAATGGAGGGTGCGTAAAAGATTAATACTAAGAACCAGCGCACTTTTGGTGACAATTCGTTGATTAGCCAGGCAAAAACAAATGCCATTAAGTACGAAATAGGACCTGTGATAACAGCTAAAATCAAAGTGTTTTTTAATGCGATTAAAAAGACATCGTCATTTAAAAATAAGTTAACGTAATTATTGAGCCCTACAAACGATGGTGCTTGTAACATATCAAATGAAGTAAAACTTAAGAAAAAGGACATAAAAACCGGAATGACGGTAAACACGAGAAAGACCAATAAAAATGGTGCCATCATCGAGTAATAGACTTGATTGCGTTTGATTTGATCCCAAAGGGTCACACGCTTGAATTGCATCGATTTTACTGCCATAAGACCCTCCTAATCTAAATGAAACTCTTGTCGTTTTCGTTCTAACTCCACATTAATTCGAGCAACATACTCGAATAAATTTTCGCGTGGATTGGATCGATCATTAATCGAACGTCGAAACGCATTATCAATGTGTCGACCGATGATGTAATCTCCTGGTACGGTTGGAATCCCAACCGCAACCTCCCGTTGTTTTGTTAATATTTGATAGTCTTTTGTGGACCATGGGAGGGACGCAAAGGCTTCTAAATTAGCAGTTGGATACCGAGCTGCAGCCCCAAGAATGGCTTCCATTCCCCGTGCGTATGCACTTTGCGCTTCTTGACTCACCCACCATTTTAAGAACTTCCAACTTGCTTCTTGTTCTTGGCTTTGGGATAAAATGATCGATCCTGTGGAAATGGATGTGGTTTGTTGACGCAAGGTTCCATCAACCTCATACCCAGGGATCATCGCAAATTCCCATTGTCCTTTGATTTCAGGAGCGAACACAGATAACGTATTGTATAACGTGTAGTTAAACACCCCAATCGGCATTTCACCACTCCGGAAACGATTCGCAAAGTTCGCACTAATCGCAAAGCCGAAATCACGGAAGAAATAAGTGAAATCTAAGAATGCTGATTGCGCATTGTGTTCAAGTAATAAAGTGGACTTCCCGTCTTCTTCGTATAATGTTCCGCCACGCTGTACAATCATCGCGTAAAGGAGCGGGGAAAGGGTTCCCTTGGAGTTGGGTAAGTAAAAATCCAAATACTGCCGTTGTAATGCCGGTAATAAGTCTAAAACTTGGTCCCAGTTACTCGGAACAGCCAGGTTTAATTCCTGCATAATGTCCGTGCGGACAAAGGAAATCAGGAAATCTTGCGTATCAGGTAAAGCATAGACGGATTGTCGGAATTGGAAGGGGGTGATTGCACTTTGGTGGAACCACGGAATCACATCTTGAAAGTCATCAAACTGCGTTAAATCAACGACGGCATTTCGGATTCCCCAGTTGACTGGTATGTTTTGTCCCACACCAATCGCTACATCGGGACCATTTCCTGATAACGTGGCTGGCAAGAGCGCTTCTCCAGAAACAAGTTTTAAATTGACATTGACGTTTTCTTGGACACTAAACGATTCATCGATGATTTGGCGAAGTAAAGTCGATTGATCTCGACCACTCATAATCCAAACCGTAATGGTCGGTCCAGGAACTTCCACATTCGATTGTAAAGATGTATTCGCGCCATACGACCCAAACAACATCACCACTTCGTGCCAGAGTTTTTGGAAGAAATGGGTATTGGGTTTTGGTAAGGGGGTATCACTGCTATGAAGATAAAACTCATCAATGCTTAATGGTTGTTGGCTAATCGACATCACCCAAGTTCCTAAAGCGGAGATGTTGTCGCCTAACTCTTTAATCCCTGTTTGGATATTCTTTTCGCTTTTTTCAAAGCGACGAAGTTGGAATAACACTTTTTCAAATGTCGCAATCATCGCCCCTCGTTGTCCGGAAAGAGTCTCCATTTGATTCATTGCAGCTTCGATGTTTTGAATCGACGTTGTAATCATTTGGCGCAGGGTAGAAATCCGTTGGTAGAGTAAATAATCTTGATACTGATCGGGAGTTGTACCGGTAATCATCACAATGCGGCGATACATTGTATTTAAAATAGCAATGGTTTCCTCCGTGCGTTGAACGATCTCATTGTACACCCCTAAGGTATTTTCTAATGTGATGGTATGAACCCCTTCTTCGAAGTAAAACCAATAAGGACTTTCGCCACTACCTAAGGTGACATTCATCCAATCGTTATCGTAATGGAATGACAATTGTTTGGCTTCTTCAAAGGGGACTTGACCATTGATTTTTAAGCGTCTTGTCGAGACGACTCCTCGAGAAAAGTTTTGACTCACTTTAAAGGTGAGTTGATACAAACCACTACTCGGAACTTCGATTTGCCAGGTAATAAAATCACCTGGAACTCGCCATGTAATTCCGCCGATGGTATTATATCGAACCATAAATCGCTCATAAGGTTGAACCTTGAAGGAACTCCAATTGGCGGTGGGAGATAAAATCGGAGAGGATTTTTCATAGCTAGCTTCCCCTTGAATCCGTAGGGGCTCAGGCATTTCTACTGGAATCGCACCAGAGGTTTGATGTCGTTGGAGATACGTTTCATAAGACACAGTAGGACTGGCTTGCATAAAAGTCAGGGATTCTACTACAATCGGTTCTTTCTCGGAAATCAGAGCTAACGTATTCCAACCCGTTGTAAGATAAAAGGTGTATTCATCCCCATGATAGTAGCCTACTCGATCCGAGATGAAAGTCTCTTGATACCGGTGTTTCTCGACTTGGGAGGGCTTTAAATCGTGACGTCCTTCTTGTCGATACTCATCAACAGGAAAGGAATCTTGCCAAATACGTGGTAAAGCAATCGTCGCTACTTCCACAAACGGCACTTCGCCATTGAGGACGAGTCGTCTGGTGATTTCACTACTCCGACCCGATACAGCTAAATACGATACCTTTAGCGCATAATATCCTGCTTCTTCCACAAAGAACTCCCAAGCAACCGACACGGTTTCGGGAATATAAAGGGCAGCTCGATCCAACTCATCGACTTCATAGACTGTTTCATCATTAAATGGGTTATCGGTTTCGCTATAATTTCGCGCGGCTATGGAAATTTCACGTGCCGGGTATACTTGTGGATGTTGAAGCCGGTACGTTGAATACTTCAGTTGGGTCGATCCCACTTGATCATAAATAGAACCTTGATACGGCAAATCAACCGGTGTTTCGGCGTTTGGCGATAGGGTTGCGATGAAGGTCAACGATACAACAATGAAGAATAGTAAAGGAATCAGTATTTTTTTAGGCATGTTAGAGGTTCCTTTCTCAATGATTGAGCCCATCAAAACGCAAGGGGCGATCACTGGGTAATAATAAACGTTCATAGAGGGGGCGAGTCATCGCAAAGAAGAGTCCAATTTCCACAACCGGATAAATCAAGACGAGTAACAACGGCATCCAAATCACAAACAATAGACAGATTCCCCCTACAATCGCAGACGCTAGAGTGGGAAGCGCCATCACAAATGGCATTTGTAAGGCATAGTGGAGTCGTCGTTTCCCTTGAAGCCTTGGAACGTAGATAAAAATCATGATGTAGTGATGGAGGACTTTGATGAGATAAATCACAATCCCGGCATGAAAGAATGCTAACACGGCATGAAAAGTGAGATTGCTTTCCAAAAAGGCAAGGTAAAAATACACGGTATTAAAAGCGAAAAGGAGAAAAAACAGATAAAACAAAAGACTCACACCAAACAAGGGTTTGGTATATTGTTTGAGATTGGTTATCCACGTTTTAACAATGGAATCCTGACGTTCTTGTAAAGATTTCATTGCTAAAACCAAAATAGTCAATCCCACAACAGTAAGTATCCCCAAGCTAAAGAAGACCGTAACCAAAAAGAGGAATTGAAATACCATCGCTTTGGTGATGCGATCTACAGTTTCAAACAAGGGGCCCGAGAAGGGCATTTTTGATTTCATAGGCCTCCATAAAGGATGGGGGATAAGCCAAGGAATTCCTTGACTTATCCTCCATGATGAGTGTGTTGTTAGTTGATAACAATCGGTAATTTATGAATCTTAACAGTTACAAGAGCCGGATTAACAAAACTGGAATCAATCACGGTTTTCCGCCAAATTTCTGAGGAAGCGACAGAAGTATCCCATGGACCAACGTAGCTATACGCTAAGAAATCACGAGCAGTGAATAGCGCTCCAACTTGTTTGCTTGTGCCAGCAGTTGTGACGATAATATAATCTCCTTCTGCGAGCAAGGGAGCCACTTCACTAATTTTTACTTGTCCACTGGTTGCCCCGGCACGAATCGTCCAGCCATTGTTGACTTGCAAATCATTCGTGGATAGCCACTCATGATTGTTCAACACGGTCCGAACGGCTTTGACTTGACCGGTGGAAGAGAATAAGACCATGGTTCCATTGGCAGTAATGAGTTGAGCTTGGTTCGCTTCTAAGGTGAGTTTGAATGCATCTTCAATGAAGAAAATTTCATTCGAACCCGAGAATCCACCATTCGCTACAGTAATATTCCGTTTGACCAGCCATTCAGCGACGGTTGTGTATATCATATGTTGGGTTTCATGAGGTAAGGTAATAAAGGAATCAACCGGTAGTTTTTTCACTGCATACACAACCGTTGAAGGATTAATGAAGGTTTCATCAATCACGGTTTTCCGCCAAATTTCCGAACTAGCCACTTCACGGTTCCATGAACCAACGAAGTGATATGCTAAGAAATCACGAGCATTGAGTAATGCATTGAATTGTTTTGCTGTTGAGGATGTAGTGGCTAGAATGAAGTCCCCTTGGGCAAGAAGCGGAGCTACTTCACTAATCTTCACTTGACCACTCGTTGCTCCTGCGCGAATCGTCCAACCATTGTTCACAAGAGGATCGTTGGTGGATAACCATTCGTGATTATTCAATACCGTACGAACCGCTTTGACTTGACCGGTTGCGGAGAATAAGACCATGGTTCCATTTGCAGTAATTAATTGTGCTTGGTTGGTTTCACTTGCGAAAGCAAACGCATCTTCAATATAGAAGATTTCAGGCGAACCAGAGAAGCCACCATTCGCAACGGTAACATTGCGTTTCACTAACCATTCTGCTGCGGTTGTATAGGTTACATGTTGTTGTTCAAGCGCTAATTGAAGATATGGTTGTACTTCGTATTTGTTGAGTTTGTAGACGACGCTTGTGGGATTCACAAACGACCCATCTAATACGGTTTTCCGCCAAATTTCAGAGGATGCAACGTTTGTATCCCATGCACCAACAAAACTAAAGGCTAAGAAATCACGGGGTGTTAACAGTGCATTGGGTTGTTTTGCCGTGGTGTTGTTAGAAAGAATGATGAAGTCGCCTTCCGCGATATAGGGAGTAACTTGATTGACTTTCACTTGACCACTTACATAGGTTGCATTAATTGTCCAGCCATTGTTGACAAGAGGATCGTTGGTAGATAACCATTCATGGTTGTTTAGAACAGTACGTACCGCTTTGACTTGACCGGTTGCGGAGAATAAAACCATCGTTCCATTCACTGTCAACATCACATCTTTGTTTTCCAAATCGAGGTAAGCATCGGCATCTTCGATTAAGAAGATTTCTGTTGAACCAGCAAAACCACCATTCGCAACGGTAATATTACGTTTTACGAGCCATTCTGCTGCGGTCGTGTAAGTAACATGTTGTGAAGTACTACCCAATTTTAAATAGGTTGTTGTTTCGTTGCCATATAAAATGACATCGGATTTCACAGAATCGACATTGGCAATGTTGGATGCTCCTGGAAGGGCTTGAACTTGGACACGACGCATCGCTTGACCTTTGTAGGGAGCCAAATCAAAGAATAGATCGGAGACGGTCCCAACTAAGACGTCATTGACGAAAATACGATAGGTTTCAGCGCCAGTTACCGCATCCCATGTTAAGGTATCGCCATCAATTTCGATGTTTTGTGGAACACTGAGAGCAGTAAACTGAACTTGGACTGCTATCGAAGGAAGCGATGTTGCAGCGATTTTGGCATCTTTGGTAATGGCACGAATTTGAACATTCTTCACGTTCGCATCGAAAATGTATTGTTTTAAGTTCACACTGGTTTCTGTAGTTTCGCCAACTTTAACGCCATTGATGATAATATGGTACATCGATGCATTTGCATTCGCAGCCCATGAAGCGATGTTATCGGTAATGGTAACTACAGGACGTACTAATTTCGGCATTTGCGCAACGACGGTGGATACTTGTTTCACTTCGACTTTTAAGTCTTGGAAATATTGTGCATTGTAGGTTGCGGAGAAGCCATTGGTTAATGGATCCACACCTGGGGGGAGTTCAGTTGCATCTTTATCAACGATGACACCAGCCCCTGGGTAGTTTTGGTTCCATACTAATTGAATGCCATAGTTCCGAACCGCTGCGGTTTGGCTACCTGGTAAAATCATGAATGATCCACCGGCTGGAACGACATTCAGAATGTCCATTAAAGGTCCATGAGGAACCGTGTTCGCAGCATTCGGAATCACTAAATCCCAAGTAAGGTTTGGAGTTCCAGCAGCCGCTTTGGTTGTTTCGGAAGTCGCGATAACAGCAGCGTTACCGATGATTACTGTGCCATCTGCGAAAACTTCTGCTGCTGCAGTGGTCGTCATCACACGTGCTGATACAAACTTACCATCAGCGTCAAAAATGATTAATACGCCATCACGGAACCACGGAACACCTTTGTTGGGGCTTAGGGTTGTGAAGGATGAAACGACACTGGGATCGCTCGATAGTGTAACATACATGTCTCTTGTGTAGTAATACGCTTTGCCATTGTCTAAACGGAAGCCTGCGCCACCACCTGATGATGAGAACACTAAGGATTGTAAACTATTGACAATCACTTGAATATTCGTGGGAACGTTGTTCATGAGTGCTTGTGCTGTGACATCATTGACAACAAGTGACGTTACTTCTTGGACTTCTTTGATGGGAAGAGCTACTTCAACAACACCGTTTTTCGGTTGAATGACTTGTAGGAGCGCACCATCAAAATCAAAATCATAGAATGCCCGGAATGCCCGGTTCATGATGACTTGATCGAAGCCTTCTGGATAGATTAAGACATATCCATTGTTCAACACAAGGTCTTTTAAGTTGGATAACATGTTTTCATGTGTCCAGTTTAAGTCACTGGATGTTACCGCACCGAATTGATCTATTTCAAAGTGTAAGCCATGAGCAAAACGGATATGGGTGATACGATAGTATTGATCTAATACGACCACAACCCCTTTATCGAGTTGAGGAAGTTGAGCCAATCCTTTGAAGAAGGTGCCGGTGTAAATGATACCGCGTTGTGCTTCTTGGAAGGGACCGAATTCGACTAAGTTGGGATTCATTGCCAAACGTGTTTCCAGACCCATGACGCGGGAGAAGACGGTATCGGTTGGACCATAGAGTTCAATATAATCAGGGTCTGTTGCTTGAATATTGATTAAACGATAAGCAACATCTTTATGACCGTTGGCTTCTACCGTATACTCTACGATGAAATAACGGTTATGATTCGATGAAACCATGATTTCTTGTAAGGTTAATTCGTTCTCTGCTAATACCCATGGATTGTCAAAGAATTCTGCCCATTTCGAAGAGTTCATCGATAACGATGGAGCCAATCCATATTGTTCTAATGGAGTCGTATAACGGTAAAATTTGACCGTAATATTGCTTGTAATATCATTCCCAAGTCCATCGCTTGCACGGATTCCTTGGAGAGGATTATAGGGGTAGTCTACGGAGTATTCTTGTAAGTATACTTTTTGTTCATAACGAACTCGCCAAATTCCGGTATCGGTTAAGTATCGTTGTCCTGGAATCGTAATAACAGGGAACGGAGCTGCTTGATCAAACGTTTTCCGAATTGTGGTATCGGTTAATTCAGGATTTAAAATTTGTAAGGTTCTGCCAAGAGCATAGTCACGAATGCCATCATCATCTTCATCGGAATTCATGATGTAGTTAGCCCCCATGGAACGTGGCATATCGGATGTATTTGCTAAAATTTGAACCACATTTTCAGCGTTTTTCCCAATCGTGGACCAGTTCAAGAACATGAACACATGCCCACCTTCGGGAACCCAACGGTTGATGTTAGCCATCATAAGACCCATTTCTGGGGATGTGAACTTCGCATTCGATTTTTGGATTAACGAATCATTGATGGTTTCGGTCCAAGTCCGAATCGTTCCTGTTGACCAATCTTCAGCGAATACACTGCGTAACACGCCTTCTTGATCTTTAAATGCTTCCCCACTGTTCCAATGGCGAACATAAACGATTTCGTCGTTGGCATTGGTTACTGCAATGACAGACCAGCCAACGCCAGCGCCTAAGCGTTCGGGAGCGTTTGCTAAGATCCACTCAAGGTATGCTTTGCTTAAAACATTGACATAATGGCCATCATACGCACTATTATATCCTGTCCCGGTATGAGAGTTAAATACTTGGGGGTTATATAAAGCTTGATAACGAATGATATTGCCATTAAAATCAGTCATTTCTGCACGCGTATACGCAGCTTCAACGGTAATCGTCCGGTTGTAAGCAATGGACACATTCCCTGCAGCGTCAGAGAGAGTGAATTGAATCACATAGGTCCCTGGGACATCGCGATTGTACGTACCAAGATTCGAAACAGTAAATGTGACGTTCGTCCCATCGACGTTGTCTACAGCAGTAACTCCACGCGTCAAGTCAACGACTTCACCCGCTAAATGCGTAAGCGGTAAAATCGTACCTGTGACGATGGGAGCTAAGATATCGTTTCGAACGATAACGGTCCGTTGAACCGTCGAGAAGTTACCACTTGGGTCGGTAGCCCGAATGGTAATCGTATACGTTCCGGGAACACTCCGGTCATAGCCGCCAAAATTGGAGACAATAAGGGTAATTTGTTCCGGAGTCGCTACATTATCACTCACGGTAATTCCAGCCAATAAATCTACTTCTGCATTAGTTTGATGCAAAATCGTCGCATTGGTCATGGAAATCACCGGAGCTACGGTATCACTAGGGCCAGTGCTTGTGGAAGTCGTTGTCGTACTTGTCGTGGTTGTGGTTGTTGAAGATGTCGTGGTCGTCGTCGTGGTTGAAGTGGTAGTATTACACCCAACAAGGGCCACAATGAACACGCCAAGTAAGAGAACAGATAAAAACTTTTTTGTTCCTGACATGCAAAAAATCCTCCTATTTTTATTTTGTTGTCTTCATTATATAGTACAAAAGTTGTCTAGTCAATAACAAAATAGCAAGTTGTCTAGTCAATTTTCAACAAGGGTGTGTTTTGTTTATGGTCGATGTGAAGCGCTTTCAACAAAATCGGGATAAAACATCAAAAAAACCGATGATTTCACCGGTTTTTAAGTTTTTTACTTGATTCTCCCTTTTTTGATAATAAAAAATAATAGGGTCCCGATTGCGAGTGTTCCCGAAGAAAGGATCGCTATGATGATAGTGATAGGGCGAAGTGCTGGTTCTTCTGGCGTGGGGTCGAGGATGGGATCCTCGGTGTCGTCAGGATCGCCTGGGTCGATGGGGTCTATCGGATCGATGATTTCATCGTCTGTGAGGAGATAGCCATAGGAAAAGACTTGCGCGTCTAGTTCTGATAGGGGAGTTATCGTGTTAATCCGATAATAATACTCGACTTGCAATGTGTAAGTCGTATTGGGAGTAGCCGCTTCAAATTCCGCAACGTACCCACCAATCGCTTTTAAGGCAATGATCCGCTCTTCTTGATGAACAATATAGAGTTTCGTGAGCGTTTTATCAGGATCATTGAAGGTAATGAAAATTCGAAACCCTTGAATCGCGGCATCGTTCTCAATCGATAATTGAAAATCGGAAGGTTTGGCTTTGGGAATGATTTCATCATCAGGAGCATTCCCTAGTAACACCCGCTTTTGTGCAAATTGACGGGTAATGGTCTCTCCTTCTACATCATAGGTAACAAGCACACTCATGTGGATGACAGAATCTGAGATGTCTTCAAATAATAGCCCCTCGTTTTGATACGTTTGGGATTGATTTTGAAAATAAACTTCAATGGATTGAATCTGACCTCGGATAGCATCCACATCCAAATCGACTTGGACTTTGGTTTTACTTAGCACATCAACATTCATTGTTATCGATACATCAGGAACAACAAACAACAAAGCATTCGCAACGAAACGATACGGATTGTCACTTGGAGAATTTAACATTCGCCAAACGCCTTCTTCTTGGATTGCTAGTTGTGTGGAGCCCCCGCCATCTAAATTATAAGCTGTTGTCGCTCCAAAGAATTCAAAGATTTTCGCAAACTCCCGCAGGTTCACCCCGGCCATGTTGGTTTGCCTGCCATCGATGGCAATAAAGAAGAAATCCCCAGCTTCATTCCAACCAAATCCACTCCGAGGATGGCGAGCTTGAGCAAATGCGACGGACTGGTCGTTGATTTCTTCAAACGTCTTGATCAATCCCGCCTCTAAAGGAGCACTCCCTACTCCCATGATTTGGCTCACACCTGCGTAAACGGACGCCATTGGACGAAACACTTCTAGATGAACGTCGCCTGTGAGCAATTCTTGTAACTCTAGGTGTGTTGTCGCCACAAAAAACACATTCGATGCTGTTGTTACTTGATTCACTGCATCAATCGTGTGACCGAATAGGTAGGTTGAACCATATTGGATTCCATGTTGTAGGGCAACTTGATAGATCGATGCTGTCGAAATCGAGACATTCGAAATCGATTTAAAATAGACAGTCGTGTTACCTGAACTGGGGATTTGATTGAGCCCTTGTAAGGGAAACTCTTGGATGATCCGATTCGTTGAGGGATCAATCACCCGTAAGGCAAAAAGGTTCTCGACACTATTGTTTTTATTGGCAATCACATTTCGTCCATCAAAACCAATCGAAAAGTATCGTGATAAGTTAAAATTACTGGATTTAATCACTTTATCATTCATCACAAAGGCATTAATCGGTGTTTTCGTGGTTGGGTCATAATAGTCCCCATTGATGGAAGCGATGACGGTATATCCTGGATTCTTACTTTCGTAGTCTTTGGCAATATCAATGACACTGGCACCAATGATTCCACTCGCTCCTAACTTTGCCCAAGAAACGACTTCCACATGTTGATTGGCACGGGATGTAATGACGCTGACTTGTTGATTGCCAAGGGTCCCCGCATCGGTGAGGGTCTCACCAAGAATGCGTTGATACTGTGCTCCCCCCAGTAAGGTTCCTTGTTCCGCGACACTGCTTACAGTAAACGATAGAGAACTCGCATGGATGGAAAGACTCCATGCGAGAGTACAAATCAAAAAGAGTAAAAAACTAAGGATGGGTTTCTTCAAATCATTCACCTTTTAAAAGAATATCAAAGTCCACTTCAAACATTCGTTTCCATGGCAATTGCACATCAACAAGTTGAAACTCTGCTTCAACTTCTGCCAGTTGATGACGAATAAACGCTTCGAGCTCGTGTTTCACTAACAAACTCGCAACTCCTCTTTGTTCAACGACATGGAAGTAATCCAACTGGAAGAATGGTAATTGCTCCGTCACTTTGCTCCGTACCAATCCACAATACCCCACATCTTCGACATACCGTTTGAAAAGGAAGCGACGTTGTTCGCGCGTATAACCAAAAAAGAACACACTAATCGCCTGAGCTACGGCTGTCCCTAAGGCATTCGATGCCGTATTCCAACCGGAATACGCAGCGACTTGAGTTAAGAGTTTTGACTCTTTTAATAAATCTAAAACATCCAGCGAACCCGCATTTAAATACAGTAAATCAGCAATAGCGAGGTGTTTTTGCCCTTGAAATTGCTTGATGAACTCAAATGCTTCAATGAGATTAATACAAACATCAATTTCCCGATCATGATAAACAGGCCGAGGAAACATTTTCGTTGCGCCCATTAGCACAACTAAAATAATATCCGCTTCCGCAACCGTCGAGACCATCATTCCTCCAGCGGATAAGATTTGGTACTTGATGGTATTATCTAAATATCGATCTTCTAAACAAGGAACGACCATTGCACTGGTGGGGGATGGGTATTTAACATAGAATTTGGGGATGCGCTTCTCTAAGTGTGCTACCATCCGTGCAACTAAGATGACTCCTAGTTCATCAGCCCCACTATATGCATAGGCTTTTAATCGTAAGTGTTTGGCTTTGATGGCTTTGGTAATGACTTCTTGGTCCATCGCAGGGAACCCAAATTCCGCCGCGTCATCTTGACACATGATTAAAAAGTCGAGTTTTTGATCCTGGAGGTAATCTAAACTTTTTAGATTATACGATAAGTTCAATTGGCGCCGTTGAATAAAATCTTGTAAGTAATCCTCAGGAATATTTAAATTCTCCCATAGTTGTTTTTGTTCTGGTGTTAATGAATCTAGTTGTTGTTTATGCAAGTACTTGCCATATTGAAAAATCTTTTCCCCATACACTTTATAATATAGCGGTTCTTCATCTGCGCCGTTATATTGCGGTGAACGCATGATGACTTGACAGGCAAAAATCACCAATTGGGAATTTTGTTTTTTTAAAGTCGCGAGAAACTCAAACCGGGAAGCGATGACTTCATCGCTTAAGGTATGAATCCGAGAAGGAACTAATCCTCCATAAAGGAGGGTGTCAATACAAAGCACTAACCCATCCGCGTCTTTGGTTTCTTTCGTTAAGAAGGTTTGTAAAGCTTCTACATTACCCGATTGTCGTTTGGAAGGCAGGATGGATAAGGGGGGAATTATGATTTCTATATTTCCTTGATGAAATAATTCATAAGGAAACTTACGATTACAGGGACGTTCGTCCAAAGGAATGTATACTATTTTAGCCATCGCTTCGCCTCGAATACTCGATACCACTGCCGGCCACGCCGGTTGGTGATGAGTTCTTCTATTTCTTTTTCGGTTAGTTGTTTTGTTTCTTGGATGATCCGATCAATCAATTGTGAACCAGAAAAATGAATGTCTTCTAAGAAAGCGAGGATGTGGTCTCTTGTAAGCGTAGAATCAAAATATCCCCGGGCAATCCAAACTTCTTTTAATGCTCGTTTGAGCCATGGGGTACATTCTTCGATAAAAGGTGTTTGAAGGGCTAGCAAATTCTGACAGGCCATTTCTAAGGCATCATAATAAGCAAGAATCGGTTGTTTTTTGAAGGTTTCAAAACGTTGTTGTTCCCTAATTAACGCTTGGTCAGAAAGAATCGATTGCCGATTATGTTCAAAGAATGCTCCCCCAAGTGCGAGAAGTCGTTCATCTACTTCATCAAAACATAAAGCATATGCTTGCTTGGAATCATACCCTTCACTATTCCAAGCATACAGTGCCATCGAAATCATTCCAATCTTCGAGATTTCAAAGTGAATGCTGGGATTGATGAAATATCCTGTCGTTAATTCCCCCATGTGGGTAGAACGGTTTTCGATGACTGAGGGAAACTCACGAACCCCATATGAAAAGTCACTGACAGGAAAATTATCCCAAATCATCACTTTACGGCCAAATTGTTGATTAGCGCGGTGTAAATCATGAGCTGTGATTGCTTCAGCACAGACATTATCACCCGTGAAGAAAACATGAATGTCTGGATGTAAATGACTACGCAAATCTTGCCGGTAGATACTATCCGATAACTCATGATACTCAGTGGGACACATCACGAGTGCGATGGGGTCTTGCTTTGCCGATAGTTCTTGGTACACCCGGTTCGCAAGCTCCGCGTGAGCTATGCCAACACGATGGAAGACTTGGGTATCTTGTGGGGATAGTAAGGCATCAATGTCATCATAAAACAAACCGAAATGGCGAATCCCTTGATCGTAAAAGGCGAAGTACTTGTTCATTAAGAGTTGAAAATCGGTTTCACTGGAATATTGAATCGGAATCGATCCTTTATGGGAATACGAAGGAGATAGACAAAACCATGGCGTAATGGAATATTTTGTCAATGATTGAAAAAAAGTAGATAACTCGTTAAAGAGTTCAGGGGGATAAGCATCTCGCCACTGCAAGCGATGATACGGATCACTTTTCGGTCCATACATATAAGCATTTAAGCGATGTTTCGTCATAAACAAAGGAAGCGTCATGCGCTCTTCAATCGTCCATGGGGTACCATAATACCCTTCGATAATCCCTCGAATCGCTTGGGATGGGTCATCTTCAATTACCATAGAAGGAATCTGAAAGGCATTTCCTTTCGGTGTGAGTTGTTGAAGTAAGGTATCCAACGCATAAAAAAGCGAGCGGACATTCGAGTAATAGAGGTCGATTTCACCTTTTCTAGTGTCGATGCGATAGCCATCTTGGAGGAGTGTCGCATCGTATCTTAAAGAAAGAGGGATTGCTCCTTCTTCGTCGATCGAAAACGATGGAAACACGTTGAAAACACCGATTTCTTTTAGCCATGAAACCGACTGGTTAGCCAAGCGAAAAGTGTTATTTTGAAAACGGAAGTGATTTCCAATGGTGTACTTATTTTTGACTGCGATGGTTCTCATGATGGACCTTTCCAGGATGTATGGTAATAGCTTCTCCGCCTACTTCGGAATGAATAGCACGAATCGTAAATGCTTCTGCTTGCGGACAAGCCATTTGGACTTGTCGTGCAGGATGAAATGGCACTTTCACTAGTTTTCCATCGACTTTACGATATAAATAGGTTTCAATCCATGTCGCTTCACTGACGGATGCTTCTGTAGACTTGACAATAAATCCCTCATTGCCAAACTGGTCAATGGAGTTGACCCGTTTAAACTCAGCGGGTTTGATTCCATGCCCTTCGGAGTGAAACAAGGGGCTATAAAAATCAGAGGGGCGATTATTGGGCAATTGATAACACGACCGAATCTCGACATACTTTGGAATTGTGGTGACTTCGACCACTTCAATCCGCAATTGGAGATAGTTGGGAATTGGGGAATAGATTTTCATGCGGATGAGATCCCCAGGAAAATAGTAATAACAAAGGGCTCTAGGATTCGATACATTCCAAGAATTCACTTCCCGGCGACGGACATTGTTTTCAATATCGAGCGCTTCATTGTAAATGTATCGCCAAAACGGACGATAAGCAAGTTTCGGCGCACTGAGGGGAAGATCTTCCGAAGTATCGCTCGAAAGATACGTTAAGTTTAACCCAATCCCAGCATCACTTTCTTTGATGCTTTTTCCCCCCATATAAATCCCAGGGTTATCCATGAACCTGCCTTTGCCATCGAGATTGAAGCGTTGCGGATCAGGAGTAAATTCCCCTAAGCGAATCAATCCTTCGATTCCAAGCCATGCATCCGTGGAAGAAAAGACTTTACGATAAAAAGCACCTAAAAAACAAGGAGGAGTCGCGGGTGCTGCGACTTCGCCTGGTATGTCTCCTTCATACACAGGGACGTGATCAAATAGCCGGGTATCAACACTATGAGAATCATGAATCGGTATCACAGTTTTCGTTAAACTCATGGTTAAGCTCCTTTTCGAAAATGACGAATAGCAAAATAAGCAAATACTCCACTGGACAAAATAGAAACTATCGTCGCAATGATTTGAAACAAGGAAGGAGTTGTGGGAATCTCAGGGGTTTCATCCGCTCCTGGATCATAGGGATCCGTGGGATCGGTTGGATCGGTGGGATCGGTTGGATCGGTGGGGTCTTCTACAGGGGGATAATCAAATAGCGAAGGGTCTGGTCTCGATTCTACTTCCGGATGATAATAACCAAGCTGTATTAACTCCCGGCTAATGCGATAATCTAAGACATGAACTAAGCGTTCTACATGAATGGTTATTTGCGATTCTACGAACGCATCTTGTAAGTAAGGGAGCGTTGTTAGAAGCGACTGAATTTCAACGATAGCCACTTGATAGTCTTTGGGGTTATGTAAGGCTAACGATTCAAGTTGTTGTAGTTTTAATAAAAACATTTGTTCAATCGTTGCCTCTTTTTGAAGCGAGAGAATCATCGGCCGAATCAACTCATTGGTTCGCTTCACTAAAAGCGATGCTTCATCAAAGGGACTGACACTTTCAAAGCGATACGGTCCAAACTGAACTTGCTTTTCGACGTCTTCTAAGCCAATGACATTATGACTCGCAAAAATCGCTTGTCCACCGGTTTGTTGAGTGACCAACATTTGTTCATGTTGCGACATGACAGAATACTGGTAGTATATGGCCGCAATCCCAACAGCGAGATAAGTGAGATTCGAGCACTGGTCAAAGACTTGTTGGCTCAAACGGGAGACATGATCGGCGGATTGCGCATAAATCATCGGATGAAGCATATCGATATAGCCATGATTGACCCAGGTCAACCAATCTTGCATATAGGTGTTTCTTGCGCTAGTAATATCCCCCACAACCGCAGCGGTTAACAACACGTTTTTGTCTAACGAACGCAGGGTTGACGCAAAGTGAGCCACAGCGTGGGTCACTTGCGTTTGACGCCATTCATTCCACTGTTCTTTTCCTTGACTTTGCAAGACCAACGTACGAACATCGCCAGTTAATCCGTAAGCTTCTTTAAACCGTGCTTCAGACAATTCTCCGAAGCCAGAATCCCGGATGGGGGTTTGATTGTAGTTGTTATCGTAATACCGAATATAATCCAATTGAATGCCTCGAAACGGATATTTTTCAACCATTTCAATCAACACTTGATCAATCAAATCAATCACTTCCGGGTGAGAAGGGTCTAAATAGTAATTTCCGCCATAGGTGGTGGGATGAAGTAACTCCCCTTGATAGTTTTCTACTAACCATTCTTGTTTAATGATACTGGATAGATTACTTTGATTGCCAGCATTAAAGGTATGAATCCAGGCGTGGACTTGAAGGCCACGCAAGTTGGCTTCACTAACAAAGGCCAACATATAATCATTGCCATACTCCCCATAGGTGAAATCACGAACCTGAGGATGGGTTTCAAAGAGTTGAGAACGGTAGCTTACAAACCCATTCCAAAAGGTTTCCACATAGATTTCTTGAAAGCCTAAGTCTTTCACACGATCTAAAAAGAGCCGCAGATTCGCTAAGTTATTTTCTTTTAAGGCGGTCGAATTGGGGCGATGCCATAAGGCTCGCACTTCAATCGCTGACACCGGTGAGGTCATAAAAATCACTTCTTGGGTTTTGAAATCTACCGTATTCGATAAAGAACTTAGAAGATTGGCTTGACTACTTGTTAAAGGCAGCTCAGCATAAAGTGCGTCTATGGTAGAAAGTAGTTGATCGATGTCTTGGATTCGTTGCTCGACGCTTTCTTGATCATAAGGGATTCGCTGTTGCACAGCATAAGCCACGGCTTGCTGTGCAATCGATTGATTGGTTTTCGCTAAGTAATACGAACTTTCCACGGGATCACGAACAATGTCCACTTGCATTCCTCCTAAGTTGAGATGGACGATATCGCCAACTTGAACGAACATCAAGCCGGTCTTTTTCGTTCCATGAGCAGATAAAATATATCCCCCTTGGGGCATTTTAACGTTGGTATTCGTTTCGATGACCATTCCATGCTGATTGACCGCAACTTCATACCCCCACACATTGGCTGGGCTTTGAAGTTGTCCTTCATCAGGATAATACACAAGGAAATTTTCATACCGAATCCCACCAATGGAATCAATGGTGGCTTGGTAGATGGTTTGACTAGCAAACACACTTAGAAATGGGATTGTCATCATCAATAGTGAGATCAGAAGTAGGCCTTTGCGCATGAAACCTCCTATGGTAACATGGATTGAACGCGACGTTGAACATCTTGTTTAAAAGCATCGATATGGTTTAAGACAAACTGCGTGATGTCTAAGGTATCATCGATGATTAACGGGGTTAAATCCATAGCAAATGTCATCGATTTGGCGGTATCAACCGCATGGGATTCGAAATATGTCGCGTTGGCTAAGCGACGTCCGATACAAGCTAAATCATAGCGTTTTCCACCGACAATTTGCGAATCAAAGACTTCGACTAAAGCCGCAGCTAAGTTGGGATGTTGATCGGTGGGGAGTAAGACCTTCGCTTGATCACTCAACCAATCCAAATCGCGCCACACTTCACACCCCCAAACTTGTTTGGGTCGATTTGAAGGTTCTAAGGAACGAATCGCTTGGATGACTTTGGTTACAACGCCAATATGCGTATCGTGTTTATCGGCGAGATTGTGGGTGTATAAGATTTGGGGTTTCGCAACAGTTAATAGCATGGCAAGTTCTTCGACTAAGAGATGATTATGGGGATCTTTGGTTTCTTTGGAGGGATATCCCAGTTGAATCATCGCCCCATATTCTCCTAACATCGCAGCTTTGTTTTGTTCAAGGATCCGAACTTCTTTCATCATCTCATCGGAATAAGATTGATACTCATTACTACGTGCAGAACCCGCCCCATCGGTAACAACAATCCCGGTAAAGGATTTGTCTTTTTGTTGGAAACAAGAGACAATCCCATGATAAGCCATGATTTCTAAATCATCTTGATGCGCACCGATGGCCATATGGGTTGTTTTTTGGAGCGCTACTTCGAGGGTTTCTTGACTTGGGATAAACACATTCGCATGTGCTTTTTGCAATGGTTTCATGTTATACCTACTTTCTTGTCGGCAAGCTCGCCGCTGCGATGGCTTGTCCGACACGGCGTTTTTCTTCATTAGGTAAATAAATCGTTAAGGATTGATAAAAGAGAGGATCGATTTGTGCTAGAGTGTCTTTCGCCGTTTGAATGACGATGTCGCCCCCTTGACCAGAAACCACACGTCCAAGTAACATCACGACGTCCATGTGGTAAAATCTTCGGTATAGTAACAATCCGTAGGCTAAATATACCCCAATCGTTTGATAAATTTGAATAGCACCAGGATGAGCTTTTTCGAGATAGGATTGAACGACTTTTAACTTTTGAGCAGGACTGAGTGTGGGTTCAAACTCAATCCCTGCTTTGGGAGCTAAGCGAATCACCGCATCTTGGGAAAAATAACTCGATCCACAGCCGCGATCTTGGGACCATTCATCCACCGGAGCGTCACGATTAATGGCAACAGGAACAAACGCTAATTCGTTGAGCCAGCCAGTGATATATCCATCGGGATCGATGTATCCTGCGGCTTCACTCGTTCCAAACGCTAAGCCCAAAAGGTTATTCCGCTTGCACTCCATTGCGCCTGCTAAGGCCGATACATCGCCATCATTCGCAACGACAATGGGAACATCCCCCATGGCTTTGGCTAGATTGAGAAATAGGGGTTTGACTTTTGTTTGGAATAAGGGTTCTTCTACTTTGATGAATAACGACGCTGCCATAACTTGATTATCGATGTAAACGCCTGCGGCACTAACGCCAATGGCATCTACTCGGGGAAGATGGGAGGCTGCTGTTTGAAAGGCTTCTTTGATGTGTTGAATATGATATTCTGGATCGCTTTGGAGTTTTGGATGCCAAATCACTTCTTCACTGTAAAGGACTTGGCCATCTAGCAGGGCGGCGACTTTCCGATCGGAACCTCCCGCATCAAAACCAATCCGGGCACCATCTAAATGGCCCCCAATCTTGATTTGTTGGCGCATTTCCGTTGGAATTTGTGATATGGGCACACACTGAAACTCAAAATCACGCTCAAAGAGTTTTTCCATAAAAGCATGATCGAATTGACCTAAGGGATGGTTTTGATAGTAATCTGCTAGTTTCTTTGCAAGACCTTCTGGTCCAGCAAACAAAACTTTAACCCCACCTTTTAGCCAAAGTGCGGTTTTGATGAGGCGTTCAATGTAGACAAAATTACGTTCCTTTTGGTTTGTAAATAAGAAGCCATCTGTGCGAGAAACACAATGCTGGTGATTGAGTATCGCCAATGAAAAGGGGATTGGATTTTGGGATTGTTTGACTTCTAATTCAAACAATTCTAAAAAAGCAATGAATGGTTCAAAAGTGGGGTCAAGGATGGGTTGGATGCGAATCATGATTTTCCTCAATTCTCTATGTCTAGACAACTTTACTAATTATAGTATACCCTCATTGTTCAGATAAAACAACCCTAAAAAAAGAAAAAGCGTTAAGAACAACTTCGATAGAATAAGCGAGTTGCGAATCGATTCGAAAAACAATGAATCAAATCAAGTTTCGTCGGATGAAAAGAAAGTTGCTGGGAGCAAAGCAAAAAGAAATCCTCGGTAGAAAGGTCAGAATCATAAGAATCTGGTCTAATACGCTATAGATGATACGTAGCGTCCAATCCAAAGTGAGATGATTGGAGAGGATGGCTGCTTTTTAAATTCTAGTTGAGAGAATAGGGTCACTTCGATGACCTTAGGTGATAACTTCATTATCCAGCATTGATTTTGGTCTAGCTTAGTGTTCTGTTCTTGGCAGCATTCTTGATAACTGTTCATTCCTCGAAGTAAGGTTTCAACCAACGTTTTCCATTTGGTTCTTATTTCCAAATCTGCTTTCATGAAAAATACTTCCACTTTTGATGGAAGTATTATCACGCTTCTTCTTTGATAATGCCAAGTTGCTTTGGTTTTGGCGTTACTTTTTTTGGATTGTCGTGACTTAGTAACAAATTAGCCTTGTATCAACAATCAATGAAATGAGTTTTGATCACTTTATTGAATTTCATCTAGATAGATAACGTTTGGAACAACTCCAGCGGCCTCTGCATTCCAAGCGCTATTCCAGCCTACGGTTTGAGTTATACTAGAAATATAGATAGTAACCAAACTATCCCCAAAGAACAAATACATACCTGCATAGGTTACACTATCTGGAATGTAAATTTCTTCTAATGAGTAGCATGTTGAAAACGCACTTCTGCCAATTGTTGTGAGATTTGACCCAGACTCAAAAATAACACTGACAAGTTTATAATTATCCTGGAAAGCATATTCTGGTATTTTGACGATTGTGTTGGGGATGAAAACACTTGTGATATAAAAATTGTGTCTAAAAGTTTCAATCATAAATTCAATGACAGGATACCCCTCGAGGTAATTAGGAATAACAATATCTAAATTTGCATTTGATTCTGACAAAGCCAATATAATCGCTACATCATTTGATGTGATGGTATAAACAAATTCACCATTGTCAACAATGGGACCTTTGTATCCCCAAATGATGGAATTCATTCCCTCAGACCAATATGTTTCCCAAGTTTCAGGCAATTCATTGGCTTCAAAAAGTATGCCCAATGATGCCCCTAAAAATGCATAATTTCTGATTAGAGTGACACTACTAGGTATCACTACTTGTTTGAGATATTTCGTATTTGAAAATGCCCAACCTTGAATTTCTGTTACGGAATCGGAAATCACGACTTCAGTCAAATTCATGAAACCTCTAAGTGCATAAATTCCGATGGTAGTAACAGTATTGGGAACGATATAAGTGTTTTGAGGATTGTAGTTGATACTGATAACTTCTATCAAAACACCATCAACAATGGTTTCGATATAAGTTTTATCTCGATATATGCCACCTTCCTCATTTTGTGTGAAAAGCCCTGTTACAAAAATGTCAGCGATTCTGATTTCGAAACGAGAGATATCGATATCTGGCGCATGGATGATTACTTGCTCTCCTGCCAATCTAAAATCAACCTTAAAGGTATCATAATTGATCTGATTGCCATTGATATCCGTTGTCAACGTAAAGATGGTATCAATGAAATTATATTCAATATCAAAGTTAGGAGTACCGTAAATGTTGATGATAGGTAGATGAGTAATATCAACTACTTGAAAGGTAATTCCATAATAATTAGCGTTTTCAGCAAAAGTGGATAATTGATCCAGATGAACAATCGCATTCTCTGCGATTGAAATGGCAACGATTGTAACTGCTTCAGAATAGATATTCATTTGATTGACGTTTAGTATAGGCTGATACCCACGGAGAATTAAACCAACATTACCGAAAATGTTCACTTGATCAAAGGAGCACTCTGAACTTTTGCAACTCAATCCCGCATATAGATCTAACGCTGATACATCAATATCGGTTGACCAAAAAATAACTCCTTGTGCTTCGGTTAGTCCATCAGGTAACCTTGAAATCAGTGATTGGATTTTGGAATCTACAGTTCCAATGATATGACTAATATGGACATCACATTGATAACCAGAGAACATTAAGACATGGTTCTGAATATAAAGCGTTCTCTCTCCCGCTTCTTCATATATCGTAACATCAGAAAACTCAAGACTGGAGTTCACTGTTATGTCTCCCGACATATGTACTGAAATTTGAGCGTAATATCCTCCACCCATATTAATATGTTTTCCAATAAAAGTTATTTGGTCTACTTCAGGCCATTCCCCACTTGGTAGTTCATATGTTCGGGTTGACTGAGACATTAACAAGGGTCCTACTCGATCATAATCAAACAAAACTAACTCGTAGTTTCCATCCAAATCAGTCATCTTATCCATTGCTTTTTCAATAGAAACATACGACCCTAGGCTCAGACCATTTTCAATGAGTTCCACCATGGTGATATTATGCTCTGAAGTAAGCGGTAATTGATAGATGTATCTCAAATAATCATATTGATAATTGTCTATGGAATGGGTGTTGGAAATACTTTGATGATTTAATCCCATATAAGTATAGCTTACTAGTCCAAAGCCAGGATCATTCCAAGTCAGATCATAATGATAGAATAATCCGTCGATGCGAACCAAGTTCCACATGTGGTTTTGATTGTTAGAAATCCCAGTAACAAGTAAATTATATATTCCAAAATGATCTAATAATATCTTAAATGTTTCCGCATACCCTTCACAAACAGCCCCATACCCAAGGACAACCCCTTCAAAATTATGAGCCCATGGAGTATCTTTTGGAGTGATGCCATCATCTTCATACGCATAATCAATACGTTGAATAACAAAATCATGAATAATCTTCGAAATCTCAAGTTCATTGTGATGTGGTTCGATGAGACTTTCGACTTCTAAAATCATTGCATCGAGTGCTTGATTGATAACGAAACGCTTGGCATAACTTAAGTATGCTTGGTGAATGAAAAGATTGAGATGTTGATCGGTTCCTGTAAAGGTGTTTGACAGCCAATAGTGATTTGGAAAATCAAGTAAAAAAACCTTCATTACTTTGATTGCTTCATCAAACGAGAGTCCATAGCTACCAAAATCAACACTTCCAAGTAAATAATGATTCGTCTCATCGGAGTCATAATCACTGATACCAAAATTGGAACTTAATGTAAATATGTCCTTATATAACTGTTGCATTTGATTTCCATGGGTATGATAGGATAAATCGAAGTATCCATAACCAAAATCATTAATTAGTAAACTAGGATCTAATATTAATCGACCATCTTCTGTAGAGGATGATTCAATTGGAGTCCCATCTGAGTTACAAAATGAAATACCCTCATCATCTATTTTTATATACTTCGAGGGTGCTTCTTGGTCAAATCTCATTTCATAAATGAATCCAAAAAGTTGAATGAGTACGCCATAATGTGACTCAAATAGCGAATTGCCATCACTGTATAAGTATCCTGTTATAAGCAAGAATGTTTGATCTTCACTTATTTCTAAGAAATACACCAAATCGATGAGCCTTACTTCTTCTGACGGATCGGTATATGTATTAAAATTGATGTTTTGGATATCAAACCAATGAGCCTTTAAAGTAATATCTCCCGATGTTCCCTCTGAGATCACCACTTCTTTGATTGGTTGTTGATCATCTGAAATTGTCCAACCAGTAAAAACGTACCCTTCTTTCGTTGGTTCATAAATGGTTATCGCATCTGAATTCGACTCATAGGTCTCCGGATTGCGATTGTCATTCACCCCATTTCCTAAATCATAGAAAATCTGGTAAATACTTGGTTGAGTGGTTGTGGGTTCTGTTGTTACCGTCGATGTTGTGGTGGTAAGGGATGTAGTCGATGTTGTGGTGATAATATCTGTGTTAGTAGTTGAACCTGTTGAACTTGTTGGTGTAACTGTGGTACTAGTTGAAAAATTACAGCCGACTAAGAAAAGAAAGAGTACCGTCATAGAAAGTAAAGAAAACAGTTTACGATTCATTTTGACCCTCCTACATGAGTTCTACAAAAAATGACTAGAGTAATGAAATACTGAACATCATTTTTACTCTAATCATATCATTATTAAGAATCAAAAAAAAGAGAGGGTGACATTATTTGTGAAGTATTTACTGTTTCATTAATTAATAGGTTCCAGATAAAATGGTTTTCTCTTACAAAATCTTATCATATACCTCTGAAACTATATCAGGAATTAGTATAGATAAGTATGAGTAAAGACAACAGATGCCAAATCTATAACGTCCTTGACTATTATAAAATCCATTATTTATGAAAACGCTTTAAGATCAATATGTAAGTGCCATTTCGGCATGTTATGGAGTGTTCTTCATCCTCGAAGTATAACCGTCTGAAGGAGTTGCTTCTTGAACATAAGTAAAAATCTTATGCAATGTTTTGAGGGATAATTTATCATAATTCTCGTTCTTAAAAAAATCATTTACATTACCTGGGTTGAGATGAAGATCTTTGTAGATTCGGTAAACTGAAATATTTTTTTCTTCAAGTTGTTTTTTTATCCCCTTCGTAAGTGTTGATTTCTCTCGATCCTTCATTTGTAGTACCAAACGTTGGTAAGAAGTGTATGCTTTCCTTAGTTCATCAAAAGGATCGAGTTGTTTTATCTCTTGTTCCAAATCCTCCAAATGAAGTTTTGAATAGGTTCTCCATACCTGCTGATAACATTCCCAAAGAACAGGATACTTATATTGCGCTCTTGCTAAAGCACTTGCTTTCGGTCTATCGAACAATAATAGCAAGGTAAACAAGGACAAAAAACGCTCATTGGATAAAGCCTCTTCTTCCGCATGATTCAAACTTAAACTTGATTTGCTCGTCATTGATTTTGCATAGCGAGCTAGGAAGTTTTTAAACATAACTGGCTTCACATGAGTCACTCCTTTCGAAACATTCTCTTATAAGCAGAAACCATTTCTTGATATTGTCGTTCATTCATGGCTGAAAACGCCGCGTCTTTCACAACTTCTTCTAACAACACAGGATTGTACTTTCCAGATATTTTGATTTCTTGTAAGTCTTCAATATCTTTCTTGCGATATGCATAAAGTTTTGAGACAATCAAATCCTCAATTGAAATGGTATAAAAAATAACATTTGATGTTTCAATTGAGATTCGTTGCACTCGATCTAAATAAGAATAGGGAAAGCACAAACTCATTGCATTCACATTCATGTTAAAGTCATACTGTTCGAGAATCTCTTTTAGTAGTGGTGATGGACCCAGGACATCTCCATCTAATGTTCCTCGATGAATCAGTTCCTTGACAAGTAAAGCCGCCCCGCCAACCAACACACATTCAAATCTTTGGTTTGGAAAGGCTAGACCAACCGCAAAGTCAATCTTTTTCATTCGTTCAAAAAGGTCGTCGCGATTCATAACTGCTCCTAAATATTTTTATATTAATACTATTAATTTAATATGCTTATATCATACACTAAATAGCATTAATTGTCAATAATCGAGAGTGAGCAAAAAAATCCCCTAAAAAAGAAAAAAACTCCAAGATTTGAAGTTTTTATTTCTTCTCACGATGACTCGTATGTTTTTGGCAAACTGGGCAATATTTCTTGACATCCATACGATCGGGATGAGTCTTTTTGTTTTTGCTTAGCATGTAGTTTTCTGCTTTGCACTCTTGGCATTATAAAGTAAATGTAATGCGCACGAAAATCCCTCCATTCGATACCTTATTTATTGTAATCGTTTTAATCTAAGATTTATGATATGTTATGCCAGGAAGAGGGGGAATTACAAATCAAGCAATCTGAAACTGAGAGATTGCTCAAACTTCAATACCCCCAATAGGAAGTCCGTGCACCTACAGGCATACTGGGGTCAACCGGTGTACAAAGCGATTGTATGCTAGAATCTATTTCAAAATAAACTCGCAGACATGTTTCCACATATACTAGCACAATGACCCGTTATTATTCGTCTTTCGCTTTTTTAATTAAAACAACCCCTAATGAGAATTGGTTTTATCGAGAACAAAAACACTAAAAAGAGAGCTGTATATGAAGGTTAGAAGCAAGTCTAATAAAATACCTAAATCTTTGAAATGATGCTTTATTGGCGAGAATATTCTTTCAAGTTTCTAGAACAAAGTTAAATCCTTATTGTCGATTAGACTCTATATTTACTTAGATATCTCTTGCATGTTTTACCTAGGAATATATTTTACACTATGTATTTTATTAGCACGTATAAATCTTACTAATTGCATTTTTTACCGGGGAATGATAAAATGAGAAGGGGTGAAAACATGAAAAGGAAAATCTATAAAGAATTACTTGACTGGAAAAATCAAAACCACACACAGTCTTTACTCATCAAAGGGGCAAGGCAAGTTGGAAAAACCTATATCATTAAGCAATTTGGAAAGAATGAGTTTAAACATGTTTTGTATCTTAACTTTGAAGACCAATTAGATATGAGACAAGCGTTTGATCGTATGCCCAACCCGATTGAAGCAGTAAAAACGTTACAAGCTTTTGGTATTTCCAAAAATATTTTTAATATCGAAGGCTATGAGACACTGATTGTACTTGATGAAATTCAATTATGCAAAAGGGCTTACTCTTTATTGAAACCTTTGTCAGAAACGCAACGTTATAAAATCATTGCAAGTGGATCATTACTTGGCATAAATTTGAATGGTGACTTTCTTGACCCAGGCCCCGCCATCAAGCACATTGAAATGTTTCCTATGGATTTTGAAGAATTTTTATGGGCGATTCATGGCAATGATATGGAATCCGTGATCCGAATGCTAAAGCAAGATGTTATTCATGGAAAAGTTGTACAGGAAACGCTCCATGATTTACTAAATCAAGATGTAAAAGATTATATTCTCGTTGGAGGAATGCCTCAAGTCGTATTAGAATTTGTGCAATCCAAGAATTTGGGAAAAGTCTTTCTGAATCAAGAAGGAATTATTCAGTTATATCGAAGTGACATTCAACAATATCAATCAACACAAGATAACAAAATGAAAACACTTCAGTGTTTCGATTCCATTCCTAATCAATTTTCCAAAGAGAATCACCGCTTTATGTACCAAACCGTTCAGGAAAAGAAAACATCTAGAGATTTTGGTCATGCCATTGACTGGCTTGAACGAACAGGAAACACCAAAAAGTGTTATCATGTTGAACACGTAAGAGGCAGTCTCATCGATGGGAAAAGCACGTTATTCAAACTATATATGAATGATATCGGGTTACTAGTGTCTATGTTAGGACAAAACTACATCCATAGAATCATTCATGATGAGTTAGATATATTTAAAGGAGCCTTATATGAGCAATTGGTAGCTCAATTTCTTGTGTCGAAGCACAAAGACCTATACTACATACGAATTGGGGATTATGAAATTGATTTTCTGATTGAGCATCAAGGTAAGATTTTACCGATTGAATGTAAATCGGGAGGTAATACCAAATCAAAATCGCTACAAAGTTATATCGAACGGTTTCAACCTTACAAAGCGTATAAGGTGTCGCAAAACAATGTAAATACGTCGAACCCTATCATGAAGGCCATTCCTCATTACTTATTTGCCTTGTTGACGTTGGAAGAACTATTCACTCTATAATGCGTGGATTCAATCATCGATTTAAATCACAATCATTGTTTCGTCGGCAAGTTTTATGATTGGCTCATATCGTTTCACACACGATAGGGTGTTCTTCTCATTGGTCTCTTCTCTTTCCTCGAATAATATAAAGCATCTGTAGAATCGAACGCCTTATTCTATCCTCTCAACTCCATTTTAACTTGCCATATTAGCAGAGATCTTTATGTTGAAAATGCATGTAGTTGGCTTTGAGATTCCGTTTTCTTATAAAAATCGTGGGTTATATTTCATTGAATATTCCATACGATTATGACTAACATTGCGCACAAAGCTCTTAAAAAAGAAAAAAACTCCAATAGTTGAAGTTTTTATTTCTTCTCACGATGACTCGTATGTTTTTGGCAAACTGGGCAATATTTCTTGACATCCATACGATCGGGATGAGTCTTTTTGTTTTTGCTTAGCATGTAGTTTTCTGCTTTGCACTCTTGGCATTATAAAGTAAATGTAATGCGCACGAAAATCCCTCCATTCGATACCTTATTTATTGTAATCGTTTTGAGTGAAAAAAGCAAGTATTTTATGTAACCACTTCTTCAAAAAGAGTCATGGCAGAGCGAATCGGCTCTGCCATGACATTTTTATTATCTTAGTCGAATGATGTGCTATTTCTTCTTGGGAAACCAAGGAAAGAAAATCGGTGTTCTTGAAGCGTATTCTTGAAACTCTGGGTTGTTTGCATATTTCTTTTCAAGCAAAGGAACACCCGAAACAAAGCGAAGCAAATACGTCATAGCGATGGGGGAAAGAATCGCAATAAACCAAACGGAGGAAGGAATCACCACAACTAACAAAGCCCACCACATCACGGCTTCCCCAAAGTAATTGGGATGTCTGGTATACTTCCATAAACCCGTTTGCATAATCTTGGTTTTGCTTTGGGCTCGGATTTTTAAGAAGGCTTTTAGTTGAGCATCCCCAATGGATTCAAATAAGAATCCAATCAAGTGTAATACCATCCCCGCAATAATCCAAACCGACCAATCAATGGGATTGATGTTTAAATAAGCCGCATAGATCGGCAAAGCGATGAATAACATAATCATGCCTTGGGTAAAGAAGACATTGATATAAGCTTTCCATCGTGGGTTCTTTGGTCCCCACTTTTTCCGCATTTCCACATAACGGAAGTCTTCTGGTTTTTTGAAGTTACGAATCCCAATATACAGGAATAACCGTAAGCCCCACAAGGTTACCAAGGCAGTTACAACAATCATTAATACCGTAACTTCAACGCCTGTTGTGATCGTATAAATCATACTATACCAAGCAATCACCACAAACCCGAGTCCCCAGCCAATATCGACAATCGAGTTGTTGTTTAATTTTTGAGCGACTAAGAAGAACACAAGCATATAAACATGAACTGTCAGAAACGCTCCTAAGAGATAAAATAGGGGATTCATGGTTTATTCCTCCTCATAGGTAACACAGAGCGCCATCGCGCCAATACCCGCATTCATCGCCACAATCGGACTGATTTGGGTAATGTAGGTGGGTTCTAATCCGGTAATCGCTTGAACTTCTTGTTTATAAGACTCAACTAATTGATCCGCACCTGCATGAACAAAAGCGTATTCTTTGACTTTCTTTTGTTTGATGATCGCATTGATTTTTTTTAATGTCCCTTTCCGAGAGAAGGCTTTATCAACAATAATGCCGGCTCCTTCTTCGGACAGACCAACAATGGGTTTCATATTCATGACTTTCGCTAAGATACCTTTAAACTTGGAGATACGACCTCTCGCGACCATATACTCTAAGGTATCCATGGAAACATAAATCTTCGTTTGTTTGGTATGATTAGTTAATTTCTCCACGATTTGTGAAGCCGAGAGTCCTTGTTTGGCTAACCGTGCCGCTTCTAACGTAACAAGTCCTTGTGCTCCTGAGTTTTGTTTGGAATCAAAGACATGGACATTGGCTTTATCTTTGGCGTATTGCATAAAGACATTATAAGTCCCCGATAATTTAGCCGCAACCGTAACAACAACCACTTCTTGGTAATGTTCTAATAAGAAGTCTAACGAACGTTCCACCGCCTTCATGGAAGGCGCTGCGGAAGAGACTTCTTTGGCGTTCTTTAGGACTTCATAAAAGGTTTTGGAACTAATCGTCACTTTATCTAAATAATTCGTTCCATCGACTAAAAGATTGACTGGAATGAGATGAATACCATATTGATCCATCAAGGCTTCGGGTAAATCCGCAATCGAATCACAGACAATCGCAACACGAGGATGCCCTGGAGCGATGGCTTCGACTTG
>CAZABW010000008.1:48844-58097 GCA_964483655.1 uncultured Candidatus Izemoplasmatales bacterium | reverse complement strand
CATGATTATGGCTAGGTGTATAACTATATAACCGAATACCACCATCTTTAAATACATATATTGGATGATCTACTATAAGTCGCCATGTAGCACCAGTATCATTCATATAGCCAAGTAAAATATATACAAACCCATTATCAGTAGTCGGTAAATCTTGAACTAACCAAGAAGTATAAGAAGTATTATCTAATCTGAACGCGCCATTAGATTGTATAGTACCTTTTAAATACAATGGACGATATGCTACCCAACCACTAGATTGGTTAGCAGTATAATGCAAATTGCCAGAATAGATACTTTCATAAAAATAATAACCTCCACCACTAGCATTAGCTGCTAATACTGTTCCGGTATTATAATAAAGAATAGTTCCATTTAGTAAAAAATCATAAGTGGCTACTGTTTTTGTAGTACCTGTGCCAGCTTCAATTGTTAGAGGATAGAACTTTCCATTACTACCCTGCATAACAATTTTATGACCATTAATTGCTGCACCAGCAGTTAATGTATTTTGCCATCTTAAGTTATAGTCTTCAGTTGAGTCATATGTGTCACCAACAATCATAAAGCATCCGCCATTGAGTGTAGTATAGACTAATGGAATAATGTAGTTTACACCAAAATGAGTAGTCAACTTTGAAGTTGAATAACGATAACAGGTGACATTACCTAACCCATTAATGTTAAGATAAGTTGTACTTGCTCCTGAACGACCAATACGATAGTCAATACGTAAGCCTTCGTAATAGGCTGTTAAACCAGAAATAGTACCAGTCCAGTAACCATCTGTTCCGCTAGTATTTCCTATAACAAAATAAGGCGGATTAGCATCACTAATATCTTTAGCCTGATGTACATGTGCTGCTGGATTAAAAGTAAGTGGTATATCATCAATTAATCCCCAACGGGTTCTTTGGTAATGCAAGGAGTTTGCATTACCAAATGAGCCGCTTATTTTCTTTCTAAGTTCTAAATCGATAGGTGGCATAATGCTACCTCCTCACTTAGCATTGAACGAAGACTAATGCACCATCTGGATGGGATGCGGCATCTGCCAACGCAACAGTACCATATATTTTTAAAGCACCCGCAAAATAATCTAAAGACTCTCTAAAACCTGCTGGAGAAACGGCTCTTGTCGTATCAGCACCAGTATAAGTTTCAACAGTAGTTGCAATTTCAATAATACCAGCTACAGTTTGAGAAGCTGCTTGTTTAGCTCTCTTAGTGTGTGATGCTAAAATCACGTGTCCAGTACTATCTAATGGGATTACTGCAAATTCTTCAGTAACACTAGGTGCTAAATTGATATTACTTACTGATGGTAAATAGTGATTTGTTTCAATTGTACCAACAGTTGCTCCAGTTGCAATACCATCAAGCTTAGTTTTATCTGCAGCACTCATAACACCAGCAGCACCAGTCGTAGCATTCGCCAAAGTTCGCTTAGTAGCTGCAGTAACATGGCCTAATGTATTTACAGTTAACGTATCCATAACTTCAACACCAGCTGTATCAATTGAAATAGCAGTTTGTGTTGGGTGAGAGTAGTTATTAGCGTTGGCTGCAACACCATCAAGTTTAGTTTTATCTGCAGCACTCATAAGACCGGGAACTGTAGTAGTAGCTTCATTATAGGAATTATTTTGAACCGCCCACTCATGAGTAGACCCATTAAGTCCCATATAAATAAGCCAGTCATTACTTTCTAAAGTTACGCTAGTTTCATTTTCAGCATTATCGTCACTATGTCTAATCAAATGGTTAGCAGAGGATGTAATAACAATTGGACCAGCGGAAATCATGAAATAACAACCTTTGCCATCTACTTGATAAGTTGTAGCATAACCATTAACAGAAGCTAATAATGTTGCTAAACTAGTAGACGCGTTAATTGTATCTACTGGCTTCAATCCAATTTTTAAAACTGCAGGAATAAGTGACATTTTAATATAGCCGCCTTCTAATAAGCCTTCGACAATATTAATATGTGACTTCACATATTGAACTGAGTCGGCATTTCCAAATGATCCACTTATCTTCTTTCTAAGTTCTAAGTTACCCGGCATAATTATTCACCTTCTACTTTCTTAGGATTAAGTCTTTCATACTCCATATTTAGATATTCACCAAGATGTGCATGAGTATCTACAAATGCTTGTATGCCTTTTAATAAATCATTGTATCTAAAACCATACATTTCAATAACCCGCTTACGCGCATCAGCTAACTGAAGAACATTATCATTTTGAGTTTTAAAGTTTTTCATAATAACAGCCTTATCAGTTTCAAATTGGTCTTTTAAGGCTTTAATAGCATCAGCGTGCTCTTTCTTAAGATCAGCAATAGCCTTATCTTTTTCAGTCACAGTAGTACCTAAATGTTCAAATTGTCTTAGCCGATTATTTTCTCGACGAAGATTTTCATTAACCGCAGATAATGTACTAATTTCATTATCTTTACTAGCAATAGTAGTACCAAGATGCTTCAAATTAGCTAATTCTTCTTGTAGTCGATTAACTTCTACTTGTAATTCAACTTTTGTCATAGTATTTCTCCTTTTAAATTTTTACAATTACATAATCACCATCTGCATGATTTGCAGCATCAGCATCTGTAACTGAATTATATATTGCGAAATTGTTCGTAAAATTAGCAGTAATAGCAATAATTCCTAAAGAAGTCCAGGTTTTAGTTAAATCAGACCAAACATATCCAACAAATTCATTATTCAAATTAGGAACTAAATAAATCTTATTTTCAACGCCAACTGCTGGTAATATTGGTACTACTTTTATCAAATCTAAATTAGTTAGTTGCCCTAAAATTAAGTTAACTAAAAAACTTTGTTTAATTGAAACTTGACCATCAACAATGTTAAATTGATTAGTTGCAAATCTTGCAATGCCCGGGCGATTATAAGCTACTTTTGGCACATATACAAATATTCGTTCTTCGGCTAAAATGTTTGGTTTTTCTGGTACCAATTGCGTGTATAGTCTAGGTGATACTGAATAACTGAAAGTCTTAGCTTCTGGAGAAGTAGTATCTACCTCCCCGGAAGCTTCTGTTTTATTCGAGGTAATTGCTGCATATAAATTAGTAGGAACATCTTGCAAAACTGGCTCATTTACTACTTCTGGATTAATCTTAGCTTCTAACTCAGGATCAACTAAGTCCGTTTGAATAGTACTATACAACTTACTCATCATATCACCTACTTAACTACTGATTGTACTGTAAACTTTCTAGGTGCTTGTAATATCTGAATTTTACTAACTGCAGCTACTGGGCTAGTATACGGATCATTAATTCGGTGTCCCCAATGATTAGGCTCAGCTTTAGTAATTACAGTAATACATTCTTCTAAATAAGTCGTAACGCCAGTTTCATCATTAGTGAACGCATCTGGTAGTTTAACTAATAGAACTGGATTAGCAGTAAAGAAGTTGATGATATGCTGAGTCATTGGTTCAGTATCCATAAGTTCTATTTGATAAAGGTAATCAGTATTAGTCATGTCTAGAGTAATAGTATCATCAATTGCCATAATTACAGTAAAATCATATTCGTCAATTTCTACTACATCAGTATCACTCTCATATGCAAAATGTAATTGAGAATTACCTGCATCAACTTCTGATTTCAATGTAAATTGATACATAATGCCTGCTTCCATTAAAGTAGCCAAGTGTGCTTTTAACAGCTCAGTAGTAGTTAATGAGGTATTATCGATTTGACCAAGATCAGTAACCACCGTTTGTGTGAATTTTGGTATATTATCTAACTCTAACCATAATTGCTTAGTAACAGTATTTTTAGTTTCTCGTCTAGTTGAACCAATTGTTATACACACCATTGGATTAACTCTAGCGCTTGAAACTAAGAAAGGCACATAATAATCTGATCGCTGACTAATTTTAAAGTCGATGGCTGCAGTTTCACCATAATATATCGAAATATCGTTATTTTGGTTTATTTTCATTTTGCACCTCCGTAGCTACTTGTTGTTTAGCATTAGTTTTACCTTGCTGTTGATCATGAGATTGCTGATTAGCGGCTTTGCCAGCACCATCACGTGCTCCACCTGAACCTTGACCTCCACCGCCTTGAGCTGCTCCAACTAATTTACCACTTTGTAAGTCTTGAATATAGCTTAATGCTAATTCAACAGCTTCTGGATTATTCAATAATGCCTGCTCAATCTGAGAAGGTAAATGCTGTGCTGCTTCTTCTAAGAATTTAATAGCAAATTTAGCTGTTGGATAACCTTGCTGATCTTTCATATGCCAGTATAATAATAATGCTCGTTGAGGATCTATAGCTGAACCTGTAGTTCCATTTAAGAAGTCACGATCAATCATTTGCCACATTAACTCACGATCTTTAGTAATATACGCCACACTATCAACAGACCATGCAAAGTCATCTCTATAATACACTTGATTATCATCATTTTTAGCTAAAAACATGTACTTAGACCAAACTTCTTCTCGGTAAGTGCCATCTGGCATTAAAGATACAAAAGCTCGTTGTTCATCAGAATAAGCAAGTAAGTACTTAAAGATTAGTTCATATACACCTGCATATGCTGAATTTCGCTGAGTTTTAGAAGAACTTTGTCTTTGTGCCGAAGCAGTCAACTGAATTTCTTTAGCTTTACCTGACTTGGCAGAAGGATCATTTTTACCTTGATCAGTATCAGTAATCCCTTGCTCAGATCTAGCATTATTATACAGCATATCTACCATAATTAATTCTTGTTGAATATCAGCCATAATTTGTTTAACTTGTATAGCTTGACCTTCTTCTGGACCTTCAATCTCAACAAATGTAATTTCATCATCGTCATCATCAATATTAGTATTATGCAATTTAGTCACATAAGTCTTAGATTTGGCTGATTTAGCCTCAGCTTTATTTAATAATTTGTTAACTGAGTCTTGTGCTTCTAAAGCTAAATGCACTTCCGAAATACCGTAAATATCTCTTGGTACTTTAATAGTTCGTTTTGGAACATATGGTAATTGCCCGATTATATAATATGGAATTGTAGTATTTTTGGGAATAATCTTCTTACTATTCTCAGCTGCTATATCTTCAGCTGGATTAGCGCTTTTACCACTCCGGAATTTATTCTCAATGTATACTAAGTCTTCTGGTAAAACTTCTTCAAGTAAGGGTTCATATCTAAACTCTTTACCACCACACACTGGACATTCAGTAGCTGTTCTAACAATTGAAGTACATGTTGTACATTTTCTAACTTTCCGCATTCCCCACTGAATATCATTAGATAATACAATATGTGAGTCTGCCGAGTAAAGTAAATGTCCGACTACTCGATCTTTAGTTAAATAATATACGTCGATTACTTGTACTAAATCATTATTATCTTGCGATGGAACAAACCGATCATACAAGTCTAAAATAGTAGCAATAGTTAAGTATTTAACCTCAAAAATATACTCTAACTTCTTATAATCATATATACCTGGTTGAGGATAAACAGTATCAACTGGACAATTAATCACTTTAGGCATACCACTACGTTCATTGGTATTATCAAACGGGTCCCATTCAACCTTTAACCAAGTCATGCCATCAATTAAACATGAATGTTCACTTTCATCATGCACTTCTTCTGATAACATCTTATCAATCTCATGGTTGATTAAAGCTTCAGTTGCATTTACTACATCTATATCACTGTAGTATCGTGGGCTCATTTTAGGACCAGGTAACATTGAAATAACTTTGCTCTCAACTAATTCATAAGCTACTTTCTTTAAGGCTTTCATCTTAACAGTAGTCTCATTGCCATTTTTGTCTAATCGGTAAAATTCACCATGATACGCTTTACGCCATTTAGCAACTTCCGAAGACTTAAGTCGACTATTCTCATAATGTTGTTTAGCTATTTGAAACTTCTGATCCCAATAGCCGACTAATTTAGTTTCCTCTTCAGTATTTTCATACGGAACTTGGTTAGAAGTAGTTACTCCTAAATACAACTCAATACGACTATCTTTTACACTGCCATCTTTATTCATCTTAGCCAGACTCCTTTTCTACATTATACACTACCATACGTGCCACCTTCTTCTTTTGGTTTCCATTTTATATTAGCCCCATGTAACCTAATAAAAGCTTGCTGCTCTTCTTTAGTTTTCAGTTGCTTATAATCGGCTTCCATCTCAGGCCACCAAACAGAATACCGCGAAAATCGCTGTGGTTGTTTAGTAGGCTTCTCAGTACCACTCAATATGCCCATAGATTGCTTAATACCTTGCGAAAAGGCATCAACTAAGTCGTCATTTCCAGCAAATGGGAATGTGCCAAGCTCTTGCTTATAACACTGAACATAACTTAGACCCTCCTCTTCCCAAGCAAAATCGTCAGGACTTGACAATAAATGTGCTTCATCTTCTCGAGGTAGATAACAGCGTCCGTCTCGTTGATACACTGACGCTGCCTGTGCTCTAGAGAATTTACTGCCATCTGGTTGAACAGCAATTACACTTGGAAAGTCTTTATCAGGGATGCCAAGTTTTTTACGCCATTTTCTAATAACAGATACGATACCCGGACCATTAGCTTTATCTTCAATATAGATGACCTCAATCTCTGGAAACTTTTTACAAATCTTCAAGATTTTATCAATAGTGTCAGGCAAGTCCATCTGTTTTCTAACTAAATAGCGTAGATAGCTATTGCCTTGTTTAATACCAGTGACCTCCATACCAACGAAGTCTGAGGTATCCTCACCTTTAAATGTAGCATCTATTGATAAATATACTCGGTCAAACTTTAACAGCTGCTCTTCAGTTGACCAATTGTCTTTAATACTATAGTCTTGCCAATCATCAGCTTTAAATAAGTTCCCCTGTTCATTACTTGGTTCACCTTGGAAGAGTGAATTAAATACGTGGGCACCTTCAGACGCCATATACGACTGTCTAATAACCTCAGCCCAAGTATTATCTTTACCCATCTCAGGACATACGCCCTCACCTACTGCACGACGAAGTGGATCTTTGTCAACATTAGTCTCAGTAGCTAACGCTGCATAATTATAGTCGCCAACAATATAATTCTTGCGATGGCGACGTAGCCAACCTAATAAGTCATTTGTTACCCACCGAGTAGCCATGACGATACATAAGCTGCCCGGATTACCTAAAAGACGAGTCTCTACTGTAGACATGAATGCCTCAATATTCCCCTCAACCATGACCTCAGACATAGCGTCCTGCATGTTCTTAATCGGGTCGTCAATGACGACAATGTTACCAGTTTTACCAGTAACAACACCACGAAGACCGGCAGCCGACATACCACCATTAGAGTTAACATACACTCGTGACTCTCTGTCGAGCACCATCGTCTCCCACTCCTCTGTTGACTGCACTTTGTCATGTATCTTCACACGACCATGTGTCAATTTGGGAGCATAGTCAATAAACTTGTCTCTATTACGGCGACCAAATCGGCTAGCAAAGTCCGACGCATAGCCTAATGTTAATACGCCAAGCCGAGGATACTTAATCAGTACCCAAGACTGAAATGACTCAGTAATTGTGAGACTCTTCCCCACCTGAGGAGGCGCCGACAATAAAATCAAACCATACGCCAGCCGATTATAGTCAGGATGGCTGGGATCGTATGGTTTACTACGATCAACTAATCTCTCAAAACCTGGTTTCGGATTAGGTCCCCGCTCGAATTCGCGCTGTAAATTAGCAGCCATACTATAGTGAAACGGTGTCATTAAATAGCCATAATTAACTGCTTGTAAGTATGCTGGATAAGAGCGCAAACATTTACGAATTACTAGCTCTCCATTCAAGCTTTCCCATACTAAGGTATGCTCACGAATAGCTTTTATCTCTTCTTTAGTCAATAACTCATAGCCATACTCTTGTTGTAAATCAAAAAGACTACGCATCCTCATCACCATCCGGCTTTGGGAGTTGTTTTGCTCTATGCGCAGTCAATAACGCTAACTCTTCGTCAGTTAAATCTTCATATGGACCTGACCCAATAGTCACTTCTTCTTTAACTTTACCAGCAGTACGCTCTAAAACGACATTTAGCGTACTTGTATCAAAAGCCGCTCTAATAACTGCAGCTTCTATTAGCACTTCTGCCTTCATGGGCTTACGACTAAAGCCCTCTTTTTCTAGTCGTTTTTGAACAGCTATATATGCTTCTTGATAAATTTCACTTTGTGGGGTTACTCGTCCATTTGCATCCGTAAATACAGCCAAATTAGCTGCATCAGACTCTAATGATTTACCTATAAACATACGCCAAGCCTTTTTGGCATATCTTTCATCAGAAAATAGGCTCTTATATTCTCGTTCTTCACGTTCAGCTTTGTTCATTTTACCACCATCCAATTGCAATCTATTTATCTATTATATTATATCTCTGTAGGTAGATAACTCTGTTACTATTAGTCCATATTAGTCAGAAAAAATTTTCATAAATACAGCCCTTGCGCGTATATATAAATAAGGAATGCGCGCGAAGCAATATATTTCAAAAGGAGTCTCGGTGACTTTAGTGACTACAGTGACTACAGTGACTTTAGTGCCAATTTTTACTGCTGCAACGGCTCAAACTATTTATAGCCCCGTTTACGATAACTTACGCGGTTGATAAATTTCAATATATTTCAAATGTCCTTATATGAAGAAATTAAATAAGAATTAAGAAGATAAAAGTACAAAAATCCTATGATGACATAGGTAGAAAGAAGGAAATAGGTATGTTAGAATTAGTAAGAAAAGGTAACGACGTGTATCACAATGGGATTAAGTTGACTCGTGTAGACCAGGCATCGAAAGGACCAGGTAACGAAGTCATCAAGATCGAAGGACTCGAAGGCGCAAATGGACAGAAGTGGGTATCACTCAGACAACTACAAGAAGGTATCAACCAAGTCAATACCAAAGGACGTGAAGTCACCGCTACCCAAAGTTACACACTCAACATGGCAGAAAAGGCAGAAATCGATAAACTCCAAGCACGCATCAACGAAATCAAGGAACAAGCACGTAAACGCTATGTTGCAAAACCCACGTTTGTCGACCCAAGTACGTTAACCAAAGAACAACGCGAACTCAAAGCAGCAGAAATCGAGAAGTACCTAAAAGCACTAAGAGGATAAAACCTCTTTTTGTTTGAAGGTTCTTTTTCCTAAAGTACATAAAGTACATAAAGTACAAGATAAACTACAGAAAGTGAG